>CAZYFX010000216.1:0-1574 GCA_964646725.1 uncultured Oscillospiraceae bacterium | reverse complement strand
TGATCATTTCCACGCGCGAAAGCAAGGCTGTGCGCGAAAAGGTCATTCGTTTGGGCGTTTCACAGATCAGCGGCGCGTCGCGCACCTCGGTGGGCGGATACTGTGAGCCGGAAGCGGAGGACGACAATTCCGCCCAGTTCGATGTCAGCGACAACCGAACGCTCGACGAGGTGGTGCGCTGGCTGATGGAAATGGGCTACATCCCGTCCTTCTGCACGGCCTGCTACCGCGAGGGACGTACCGGTGACCGCTTCATGACACTGCTCAAGGCGGGACAGATTCAAAACTGCTGTCACCCCAACGCGCTCATGACCTTAAAGGAATATCTGGAGGACTACGCGACCGAGCCGACCCGAAAAATCGGCGAGGAAATGCTGAAGCGTGAGTTGGAGAACATCCCCAACCCCAAGGTCAAAAAGCTGGCGACCGAATATATCGAAAACATCCATGCGGGCAAGCGCGATTTCCGCTTTTAGTCCGACGGTGCGAAGGGAGTGTGTACGGTGCAGTCAACACCCGGTTCCGAACGAACCTTTATCGCCTTTTTCGGCGGCGTGAATGCCGGAAAATCCAGCGTGGTCAACCGCGTGACGGGGCAGAATACGGCAATTGTGTCGGACGTGCCGGGTACGACCACCGACCCGGTCGTCAAATCGATGGAGCTGCTTCCCATCGGCCCGATCACGGTCTGCGACACGGCGGGTCTGGGCGATGAAACGATTCTCGGCGGCGCGCGCGAGAAAAAAACGCACGATATTCTTCGAAAAACGGATATCGCCGTGCTCGTGGCAGACAGCACACGCGGGCTTACCGCGACGGACGAAGCATTGATCGAACAGTTTAAGGAAAACAAAACGCCGTATATCGTCTGCTACAACAAAAGCGACCTGTGTGCCGTGCGCGTTACAAAAAGCAACGAGCTGTCCGTCAGCGCACTGACCGGCGAAGGAATCGAAGAACTCAAGGAGAAGCTTGCCGCGTATGCCGTCCAAAACGATCGGACGATCGTGGGTGACCTGTTTGCGGCGGGGGATGTGGTCATCTTGGTCACCCCCATCGACGAAGCCGCGCCCAAGGGACGTCTGATTCTGCCGCAACAGCTTGTTTTGCGCGAACTGCTCGATTTGCATGCACTGCCGCTTGTCGTGCAGGACGGAGAATTGAAAAGAGCGTTTACCGTGCTCGGGGAGCCGCCAAAAGCGGTCATCACCGACAGTCAGGTTTTTGCGAAGATCAAAGAGACTGTGCCGCGAGATGTGTATCTGACTTCCTTTTCCATCCTCATGCAGCGCTATAAGGGCGTGTTGAAGGGCGCGCTTAAGGGCGTAAGCGCCTTAGACCGTCTAAAGGATGCGGACACGGTGCTCATCAGCGAGGGCTGTACGCATCACCGACAGTGCGGGGATATTGGAACTGTGAAAATGCCAGGCTGGATCGGGAAATTCTCCAACGCGCAGATCGCCTTCGACTTCACCTCCGGCGGTCAGTTCCCGGAGGAGCTGAGTCAATATAAGCTGATCGTCCACTGTGGTGGCTGTATGCTCAACGAGGCGGAGATGAAGCACCGGGTAGCC
>CAZYFX010000215.1:0-1717 GCA_964646725.1 uncultured Oscillospiraceae bacterium | reverse complement strand
GCGCGACGCGATATACCGCGTATCAACCAGCGTCACTTTGCTGTAGTCACGTATTAACAGAGGAGCCATACTGCTGCCGAACGAATCACGAAAGATCACAAGCTCCTTTTCCGTTTCGGCCGACGGATTCTCAATCGTTACGAGTGGCGAAGCGCCCGACAGAAACATCTCATACGGATCCTTACCGTTCATCTTTTCGACATCGATCATGCCGACATAGCTTTTGCCGGTTTCAAGGTTGGTCACCTTGCAGGCGTCCGTCAGCACATTCGAAACATACGAAATACTCTCGGGCGGAAGCGGAAGCGCCGCCTGACCGTAG
Source organism: uncultured Oscillospiraceae bacterium (assembly GCA_964646725.1). Classification (GTDB taxonomy): domain Bacteria; phylum Bacillota; class Clostridia; order Oscillospirales; family CAG-382; genus UMGS882. Next base: position 1,395 of record CAZYFX010000215.1, on the reverse strand, counting down.
TACACGCCGTAAAACGGCACATCCGCCGTCACGACCTCATACTCACCGATATCCCGCACGCCCATTCCTTCGGCTAACACACGCGAAGCGGGAAGCAAACGCTCCTGCCGCCAATGCGTATCCGTCTTGTAGTAATCCTCCTCGGACAACGCCGAAAACAGGTCGATATACTCGGCAAACGGCATTTCGTCACGCAGTATTTCGATCATACGCGCATAATCCATCGACGGGTAGCCGTGCTTTTCGGCCAGATAATATCCCTTATCCGGGGCAACCGCCAAATACACCCTGCCGCCGACGTCTTTCACATATGTCTCATACAGCGACGTAAGCTTTTGCGCCGCCGCCTCGACCGACGCTTCGTTTAGCGGATATTCAAGCTTGGCCGCATATCCGTCGGCCAAATAAATACCATTGTTGTCCTTTTTTCCGAGTGCGTAGAACGAAGTCATCGCTTTAAGCGTTCGAAACGAGTCGCGCATCGGGAACCGGTCAAGCGAATATGTCTCGAAATCGCTTACGAACGAACCGGAGAGCACGGCTTCGACACTCAAGACAGGACGCTTCGCAAGGGCTCGCCGCTCCGAAAACGAATAGTCGTCCGAGCTTCCGAACATCCCCCACACACTGAGGGCCGCCCACACGCCGCCGACCGCCAAAAGTCCGAGCAGTCCCTTTTGATTTTTCATGATTCTCCCCCTTAAAATCGAAAATACAGGAACGGATTGAAGGAGCCGTCCACCAGAAAGGCACTGCACACCAAAAGCAGCACAACCAACCCCACCGTCTCCGCCACGCGCCACACACGTCCGAACTTCACCGAAAGATACCGTGCCGCACGACTCGGATACGGCGTACAGCCGAGTACACCGAACACAAGTAAGCGCCCATAGCTTCGCAAGCAATACAGTGCTTCCGTGCTCACGAGCGGTTCTCCTCCGAAACCGAACATTCCGACAATATCCGCACATGCCTCGGAAAGGCTCGACGCATTGAACAAAACAAAGCTGAGTACGATCACGAGCATAACGGTCAAATGAGCGAAAAAGGCGGGAATCCGCTTGAGCCATGCACCCAAAAACAGCTTTTCGAGCACCAGACACACGGCAAACAGTACGCCCCACAGCACGAAATTCCACGCCGCGCCGTGCCAGAGCCCCGTGAGAAGCCACACGACCGCGATATTGAAAAACCACCTTGAGCGCGAAACGCGGTTACCGCCGAGCGGGATGTACACATAGTCGCGAAACCACGTTCCGAGCGTCATGTGCCAACGCCGCCAAAATTCGGTCACGCTTTTCGAAAGGTACGGATAGTTGAAGTTTTCGGGAAAGCGGAAGCCCATGATACGCCCTAAACCTATGCCCATATCGCTGTAGCCGGAAAAATCGAAGT
>CAZYFX010000214.1:0-1926 GCA_964646725.1 uncultured Oscillospiraceae bacterium | reverse complement strand
TCTGCTCCCGGAGGGAGATATCATTATCATTAACGAAAAGGACGGCACGCGCCGTACACTTAAATCGGATTTCACGCAGTTCAATGCGCCGATGGCTGTTTTAGTCAACCAAAACACGGCGAGTGCCGCCGAGCTCTTCACGGCCGCCTTGCGTGACTACGGAAAGGCGCCGAGTGTCGGACAACGCACCTACGGTAAGGGCAGTATGCAGGAGATCGTGCCGTTGCCCGGCGGGGGAGCGGCGAGTGTGTCGGTCAGCACCTATCTGCCGCCCTGTGGAATCAGCTACGACGGCGAGGGAATCAAGCCGGACTATGTGGTAGAGCTTTCCGAGGAAGCGTCGGCGAATTTTTACCGCATGAGCGACGAAGAGGACGCACAACTGCAAAAGGCCATAGAGCTTGTGGCGGAAATGGAAGTCACGTCTGTTCAATAATCGTGCGCCAAAGCATATTTATCTGCAAGGAGATTACAGAATATGAAAAACGGACTTGTGATCGGCGGCTCATTGGCCGTGGCGCTTGCCTTAACGGCAGTTTTGTTCGTCGGGACGCTTCATGCGCCGAAGTCCGACAAAACCGATGGACTTCCGACTTCGGCCGTACAAACGCAAGCCACGGCCCGTACAGCCGACACGGTTCTCGGCTATGCGCTCGGCGAAGCGGTCGAAGCCGTCTCTGCCGAGGCGCTCGAAACGCTTCCGGTGCAGACCGTGACGTTTGTGGCATGCGGAGACAATCTCATCCACAGCACGGTTTTTGCCGATGCCAAAACGCTGGCCGAGGGAACGGACAAGGAATATAACTTTTTGCCGATGTACGAATATGTTGCCGACACCATCGCCGCGGCCGATCTTGCGTTCATCAACCAGGAAACTCCGTTCGGCGGTACGTCCCGTCCGTATTCGGGGTATCCGATGTTCAATACGCCCGATCAAATGGGAGAGGATCTGATCACGCTCGGCTTCGACATCATCGGCCTTGCCAATAACCATATGTTGGACAGCACGTCGAAAGGCTACGAACGAACCATCGATTTTTGGAACGAAAAGGAAAACGTGTGGCAGATCGGCGGCTATAAGAACCGAGAGGACTTCGAAAACATTCGTGTGATCGAAAAGAACGGCATAACCATCGCGCTTCTTGCCTATACCTACGGAACAAACGGGCTGTCGCTCCCGAAGGGAAGTGAGCTTGTCATACCGCTTGCCGAGGATGAGGTCATCGACCGCCAAACCAAGGCGGCGCGCGAGCTTGCCGACTGTGTGATCGTTTCGATTCATTGGGGCGTGGAGGATGCCTTTACACCGAATGCTACGCAAAAGCGTCAGGCACAGCTGATGGCGGATAACGGTGTGGACGTTATCATCGGACATCATCCGCATGTGCTTCAGCCCTTGACATGGCTGGAACGCGCAGACGGAGGGCGCACACTGTGTATGTATTCACTCGGAAATTTCCTGTCCGGTATGATGTATTCACGCAATATGGTCGGTGGGATTTTGGGCTTTACGATCACCAAAACACCGGTCGGTGTTTCGATCGACGAGGTGTGGTTTGAACCGACCGTCTGCCAGTACAATAACCGCATTCGCGGCTTCAAAATATATCCTTTTTCGCAGTATACCGATGAATTGCAAAAAGCTCACGGAGCGCACAAATTCGATTCGGGGATGAGCTTAAAATCGATGCGAAGCATCATTGACAACGCCATACCGACAGAGTTTTTGATTGAGGAATTTTATCACAACGAGTCATAGTCGTGTTATATTGGCACTACGAAAATGACGATCATATATATAAAACCGCGAAAATAAATACTTGACAAATTCAAAAGAATCTGGTATACTGATTAAGCTGAATTCGTAAGGATCAGCTTCGGCCGATGACGGACAATTACGCACCTGTGGCGGAATTGGCAGACGCG
>CAZYFX010000213.1:0-2005 GCA_964646725.1 uncultured Oscillospiraceae bacterium | reverse complement strand
GTTCCGTATCTGCACGGCGCTCCCATTACCGCCTGTGATCTTCGCGCGGGGGCGGCTTTCATCATTGCCGGACTTATGGCGCACGGCGTGACTGAGATCGACCATATCCATCATATCCAGCGCGGCTATGAGGACATCGTCGGTAAGCTCAAGCGCGTAGGTGCGGACATCGAATTGCGGTATGTGCCGGACGATGCGGCGGCCTTGGGCGCTGTGTAAAGCTTTTGCTTGTGATCGAAACGTAAGACACGAATACGATCCGCAGGTATATTAAATCCGAATCTCAAGGGCTCTGCGAAATGAAGTTCCGCAGAGCCCTGCTGTATGTGTGCCCGGGAGGAGTGCTGATTTAACTGCGGAAGTTCGCTGCGCACTTGTTAGAATTGACAAGGAGAAAAAGAGTGTTTCGATAATAACGTAAAAAGACTTGTATCTTCGAGCTTTTCGTGCGCTCGAGGACACAAGCCTTTTTTGTTTACCGCACGTCGTTGTGTCAGTCATCCTCCATGTTTTCCAACGCAACACGCACCGCTTCGACCACAAAGGCGGTGAACGTACAGTTTTTCCCTTTTATCGCATTTTCGACCTTTTCGATCACGTCGTTTGGAAAACGGATACATTTGTTGGTGGTCGGCGGAACGGTCGGAATTTTGAATTTTCTCATTGTAACACCTCAAAATACATATGCAATACAAGTATATACAGAAATTGTTTATATGTATGCACTGCAATTGTATTGCATAAACTTGTATTTTGTGGTAAAATACAGGTATAAAACGGTGCAGAATCAATCCGAGAGGTGTTACGAAGCGGAAAGAAACGGGGTGAAGCAAAAAAATGATTACGGAAAATGCGTTTTTTGCGGCGATACTTCTTATGCTGTCGACATGTATGCTTGTTTTTTCGTTGGTTGTCTATCGTGCCGAAAAACGTGCTGTCTCCGAAAAGAAAGAGAAGCCTGTCGCGATGCGGGCGGTGTTGGTTATGAAGGATGAAGCGCACGGCATTTTGCGCTTTCGTTTGGAAAACGGCGAGTACTGCGATATGCGGGTGTGGAGCATGAAACAATACGAATCGCTTTCGTTGGGGGATGACGGATGGCTTATAAGGGATGACAGGGGCTTTTTACACTTCGAGCGACTGTAAAAAATTACTGCCGTATCACGCGCCACGCTTCCGTAAGCCGTTCAAGCGTCCATGCTGCGTTGGCGGGGGAGGTGGACGGAAGCACCGTCGCACCGCGTCCGATGAGAGGTGCTGTGTAGCGGTCAAAGTACTTTGCCGCCGTTCGGCCGTTGACAAAAATGCGTTCGATGGGCGCACTCGAAAGGATCGGGGTCAAGTCATTGACCCGAACCCGACGGATGCTGCTGTCGGCGCTTCCCGTGATCTCACACGAGTCGATCACATCCCAGAGTGCCAAACCTTTTTCGAGAAGAAAGGCGCGCTTTTCGGGGACGGTCATCGGGAGTGGGCTGTCAAAGACGGCAGAGGTAACGCGCCAGAAGCGATTTTGCGGGTGTCCGTAGAAAAAGTTTTCTTCGCGGCTCTTGACGGACGGAAAGCTTCCCAAGATTAATACACGCGAATGTGCGTCAAACAGTGGCGGAAACGGATGAGTGATCATTTGCTTTCTCCTTTCGAAAACCGGAAAAAAGGGACGGTCAAACGCGCTGACCGTCCCGAAGCTATCTATGTGCTTTATTGTTTGTCCTTCTCTTTGCGCGGCTTGGTGAGTACATTCAACAGCAACACCACACAAATGATAAGTGCGATGACCAACAATATGCTGAACATGCCCGCACCCATGTAAATCAGATTGTCTATGAAAGCCATCGGATTGAAATTGATACCGTTCATTCTGTTTTCCTCCGCTTATTTAAAGAAGTTGAGAATCAGGCCGCCGGCAATGACCGAGGCGATCTGACCGGACACGTTGACGCCGATGGAATGCATGAGCAAGAAGTTGCCCTTGTCCTCGGCAAGACCCATCTTGTGCACGACA
>CAZYFX010000212.1:0-2056 GCA_964646725.1 uncultured Oscillospiraceae bacterium | reverse complement strand
GTATGACCCGTATCCCTGTGGGAGAACGCACTATGTTAACACGCAGAATCCCGGTCAAGCTTATGCTAATACCTTAAGCTGACTGAGGGAGAGAGCGGCGCGGAAGCCGCGCCGTATTTTTCGTGTTCGCACTCGTTAAAAACAGAAAGGTTCTTATATGCTTGAACAGGCTTCCGTCTTACAACAGCTTTTAGAGCTTTCCGACCCGTCCTATCGCGATTTTCACGCAAAGCTGATACCGACAGTCCCCAAGGAACACATTATCGGTATTCGTACACCGGTGCTTCGTCGCTTTGCGGCCGCATTTTCGAAAACGCCCGAAGCCGATTCATTTTTGCGTACGCTTCCGCATACTTATTACGAGGAGAACAATCTGCACGCCTTTTTGATCGAGCGTATAACGGATTATGATCGGGCGCTGGCCGCGGCCGACGCGTTCTTGCCGTATATCGATAACTGGGCGACCTGCGATTTCTTTTCGCCGCGTGCATTTAAGATGAATACGGATCGACTTTTGGAGCCCATATATGCGTGGCTCGCTTCGAACCGCACCTATACCGTTCGCTTCGGTCTTGATATGCTCATGCGGTATTATCTTGACGAGCGCTTTGATCCGAAATACTTAGAGCTTGCCGTGGCCGTACCGACCGAGGACTATTATTTGCATATGGCTGTCGCATGGTTCTTTGCAACGGCACTTACCAAACAATATGAGCGGACACTTCCGTATTTTTTGCAAAACCGATTGGACAGGCAGAACCACAACAAGGCGCTCCAAAAGGCAAGGGAGAGTTTGCGTGTGCCGAAGGAACGAAAAGAATATCTGAACACATTGAAGCGTGCATAAACAACGTCCGTAAGTCGAAAGACCTGCGGACGTTTCATATATGCTACTCAAAACACAAACTGTACCAAAAGCATGTATAACACCGTTCCTCCGGCGATGGACAGCAGCATCTGTCGTTTCCACAGATGAAGCCCCACCACAGCCGCCACGGAAATAAGCTCGGGCAGGCCGTGAGTGTCGAGTAGAGGATCGACATTTTTTAGGCAATAAACGACCAACAGTCCGAATACTGCCGAAGGAAGCACCCGTCCCAGATACTGTATGTATTTCGGCGTCTGCTTTCCGGCGGGAAACAGAAGAAACGGAAGAAAACGCGTCAGAACGGTGGCAAGCACCACTGCGCCGACGGTGATAAGCTGTTCGGTCAAGGTCATTGTGCGTCACCGCCTTTCGGTACGATCGACAGGCTTTTTTGCATAAGCGTCAAAAAGATAAGGATGGACAGCATAGCGGGAATAAGAAAGCTCTCTGCGCCGAAGATCATAAGACAGCCGAGCGAAAGAACGATTCCCGCCAATGCACTTGTGTGATTCCGTTCCTTCAGCCACTGCTCCAAAAAAATGACGGTGAACATGGCGGTCATAACAAAATCCAAGCCTTCGGTATCAAAGCGGATGAAGGAGCCGAACAGACCGCCGAGAGTCGCACCGCTTACCCAATAGAGGTGGTTGAGGAGCGTCACAAAAAACATGAACAAGCCCTTGTCCACATCGGCGGGAATGTCGGACGTGTAGTTGACGGAAAACGTCTCGTCGCAAAGACCGAAGATGAGATAGAGCTTTTTAAGCCCTGTCCCTTTATATTTATCCAACATGGAAATGCCGTAGAACAAATGTCGCGCGTTGATCATAAAGGCCATGATGAAGGCCGCTAACGGTTGAAAAGTGCCGAGCAGCAGATCGACCGTAACAAATTCGACGGAGCCCGCAAAAATCGTAAGACTCATAAACAGCGGATAAAGGAACGAAAAACCGGAAACGCGCATATAAATGCCGTAGGTCATCCCCAAAAACAGAAAACCGGCCAGAATGGGCAGCGTGTGGGGAAAGGCGGCCTTCAGTGCCTTGATGTATTTGTTTTTCATAAAACGAAATGTCCTTTCAAAGTGAAGAGCGATAAAACCGATATGATGATAGAGTTTAACATATTTTAACAAAATTTGTGGTAAAATAGAGTCAAGAGCCGGCAAACTACAAAACCCGTGGAGGT
>CAZYFX010000211.1:0-2442 GCA_964646725.1 uncultured Oscillospiraceae bacterium | reverse complement strand
GGTGGCGGACGCGAACACGCCATCATCAAAAAATTAAAGGAAAATCCCACGATCGAGAAAATATACGCGCTTCCCGGAAACGGCGGTATCGCCGCAGACGCGGAGTGTGTGGACATCGGCGCCAAGGACATCGAAAAAATATGCGAATTTGCCGTTCGAAACGGCATCGATTATGCCGTGGTCGCTCCGGACGACCCATTGGTTTTGGGTGCAGTGGACGCTTTAGAGGAAAAAGGGATTCCCTGCTTCGGGCCGAACAAAAAAGCCGCCATTATTGAGGGAAGCAAGGTTTTCTCCAAGAATCTAATGAAAAAATACGGAATTCCGACGGCCGCCTACGAAGTATTCACCGACGAAGCGGCGGCGCTTGCCTATTTGGATACCGCTCCCGTTCCAACGGTAGTCAAAGCGGATGGTCTTGCACTCGGTAAGGGTGTGATCATCGCCGAAACGCGCGACGAAGCCAAAAAAGCCGTTGTTTCCATGATGCGCGACAAAGTATTCGGCGAAAGCGGTGCAAGCGTCGTCATCGAAGAATTTTTAACCGGCCCTGAGGTATCGGTACTTTCGTTTACCGACGGAAAAACGGTCGTTCCGATGGTGTCCTCCATGGATCACAAGCGTTCGCACGACGGTGACACGGGCTTGAACACGGGCGGTATGGGAACGGTCGCTCCCAATCCGTTCTATACAAAAGAAATCGCCGACGAATGCATGAAAACGATTTTTCTTCCCACCGTTCACGCCATGAACGTCGAGGGACGCACCTTTAAGGGCTGTCTGTATTTCGGGCTCATGCTCACCCCGAACGGGCCGAAGGTCATCGAATATAACTGCCGCTTCGGCGACCCCGAAACGCAGGTCGTGCTCCCGCTGTTGGAGAGCGACCTCTACACCGTCATGCGTGCCGTGACCGATGAAAGGCTGTCCGAAGTCGAGGTCAAGTTCTCCGACCGCTCGGCCTGCTGTGTCATCCTTGCGTCGGACGGCTATCCGCAGAAATACGAAAGCGGTTTCGCCATCACCATGACCGACGAAGTAAAAGAGCATGTGTATGTGGCGGGAGCAAAGCAAAAGGACGGTATGCTCGTCAGCGCCGGCGGCCGCGTTCTCGGCGTTACGGCCACGGCCGACACGTTGGCCGAAGCGGTCAAAGCCGCTTATGCGCGTGTTCCGTCCGTCATTTTCGAAAACGCTTATTACCGCAAGGATATCGGCGGACGTGCGCTTGCCGTACTTTCCGGTCGGACGAAGGAGTAAAGCAATATGGTATACAGAGTATTTGTGGAAAAGAAGCCCGGCTTCACACACGAAGCGGACGGCCTGTACAACGAAGCACACGGCCTTCTCGGCATTTCTTCTCTCAAAAAGGTTCGCATTCTCAATCGCTATGACGTGGAGAACATTTCGGACGAGCTGTTCGATTACGCCAAGCGCACGGTGTTTTCCGAACCGCAATTGGACACGGTTTCGGATGCGGTCGAATCGGACGGTGCCGTGATGTTCGCCGTGGAATATCTGCCGGGTCAGTTCGACCAACGCGCCGATTCCGCTTCGCAGTGCATTCAGATCATTTCGCAGTCCGACCGCCCGACCGTGCGCACGGCCAAGGTCTATCTGCTGTACGGCGATTTGAGCGAAAAAGAGATTGCCGAAATCAAAAAATACGTCATCAACCCCGTCGAAGCGCGGGAAGCGTCACAGGAAAAGCCCACGACGCTCGCGTCCGACTATTCTTTGCCCGAAACGGTACCCACGCTCGACGGCTTCACCTCGCTCGACCGCGACGGTCTGGCATCACTCATTGAGCACTACGGGCTTGCCATGGATATCGACGATATTACGTTCTGCAAGGAATATTTTCTCTCGGAAAAGCGCGACCCGACGTTGACCGAGCTGCGCATGATCGACACCTATTGGTCGGATCACTGCCGCCACACCACGTTTTTGACCACCATCGATAAAGTGGCCTTTGACGATCCGCTTTTGCAGAGCACCTATGAAGACTACCTCAAGACCCGCGAAGCACTCGGACGCACAAAACCGGTCAACTTAATGGACGTGGCCACCCTTGCCACGCGCTTTCTCAAGCTTCACGGCAAATTACCGAAGCTCGACGAATCCGAAGAAATCAATGCCTGCACGGTCAAGATCAACGTCGAGGTGGACGGTGAAAACCAACCGTGGCTGTTATTGTTCAAAAACGAAACGCACAACCACCCGACCGAGATCGAACCGTTCGGCGGTGCGGCGACCTGTATCGGCGGCGCGATACGCGACCCGCTTTCGGGACGTTCCTATGTATATGCCGCCATGCGTGTGACGGGTGCGGCCGACCCGACCGTTCCGGTAAGCGAAACCATGCCCGGCAAGCTTCCCCAGAGAAAGATCGTTACCACCGCCGCCGCCGGATATTCGTCCTACGGCAATCAGATCGGCCTT
>CAZYFX010000210.1:0-2526 GCA_964646725.1 uncultured Oscillospiraceae bacterium | reverse complement strand
GAACCCCCGACGAGGGTTCGTCCTCTTTTTGACCGTAAAACGGTCAAAAATTCACTTACTCCTGCGCATGGGGGAAAATAAAGGGGCTTTCGCCGTCTGCGGACGGCGACAAGGGCTGCGCGCCCTTGACTGCGGCGGCGAAAGCGCCGCTGCAATTTTCGCGGGTACAGTTTGGATAAATCGGTTACTCTGCGGACGCGGTTACTACTCCGCCGCGCGTCCATAGGGATTTACGGCTCAAGCGGCGAAGCGTCGCTCCGATTTTCGCGGGAGTGTTCTCCTTACAAAAAACGACTTCTGTAAGCGAATGCTATGTTTTGTCGGACATACTTTCCAACACCTTGATCTGTGCTTCCAACTGCTCCACCTGATGGCGTAACTTACACAGCTCGGTGGAAACGGGGTCGGGAATGTGGATCTGGTCGAGGTCACTTTTACATTTGTCCGCATCCTTTCGACGGCCGGGATAAATGATCTTGGCCGGTACGCCCACGGCGGTCGCTCCTTCGGGAACGGCGTTCAAAACCACCGCTCCTGCGGCGATCTTGGCGTTGTCTCCGACGGTGAACGGCCCCAACACCTTGGCACCCGAGCCGATCATGACTCCCGAACCGATGGTTGGGTGACGTTTGCCGACGTCCTTTCCGGTGCCGCCCAGCGTGACGCCCTGATAGATGGTACAGTTGTCACCGACTTCGGCCGTTTCGCCGATGACCACACCCATACCGTGGTCGATAAGCAGACCTCTGCCGATCTTGGCACCCGGATGGATCTCCACACCGGTGAAAAAGCGGCCGAGCTGAGACACAAAGCGGGCGATGAATTTCATTTTGTGCCGAAAGAAAAAGTGTGCGACACGATAGTACAACAGCGCGTGAAAGCCGGAATAGAGAAGGAAAATCTCCAAACAGTTACGGGCGGCCGGGTCACGTTCCTTGATGGATTTCAAATCGTAGCGCAGATTTTTAAAAAACAAAGTAAGCACCTCAGTCGAATATGTATTTTTTGTAGGTGTGGAAGTACTGTATGCCCGAATACAGCGTGAAAAAGTCCATCACGATAAGACACAGCCGGGTGAGTGGGCGGTTGTCGGCGATAAACGGAACGAACGCGAAGAGTGTATCCTCTAACAGCAAGAGGAGCACGAACACGCATTGCGAAAAGGTTTTGATCTTGCCGGGCAGAGCGGCGGCAATGACCACGCCGTCCGCATTTTTGGCGACCAAGCGCATGGAGCTCACCGCAAGCTCGCGAAAAACGATGATTATGAGCGACAGCACGAGCGCCCATTCAAACGCGGGATAGACCGGAATGGCGGCAAGCAGTGCGCCGATGATGAGAAACTTGTCGGCCAGCGGATCCATGAATTTTCCGAAGTTGGATACAAGGCCGTATTTGCGCGCCAATTTCCCGTCGATAAAGTCGGTGAGGGAGGCGGCGGCAAAAATGAGAGCCGCACACAGACAGCACACAGTCCGAGAAGCCCCCTCGACAAAGGTCGGGAGCCACAGAACGATCATAAACACAGGAACCAGGCAAATGCGCAAAACGGTCAGCTTGTTGGGAAGCTCACGGTCGATCGTTTTTTCTTTTTTTTCGTTGCGGACGCTCATAGGATCGTCTCCTTACTTATTATTTATCGATATTACAGCACCGCGTCACCCAAAAGGTCGTAATCGATGACCTCGGTGACGGAAACGCGGACAAATTCGCCGTCGGCGATTTTTCGTGCGGAGCGGAAATAGACCTTCCCGTCGATTTCGGGTGCGTCGGCGGCACTGCGGCCGTAGTACACCCCGCTCGGACGGTCGAAGCCCTCGCAAAGCACCTCGATGACGCTTCCGACCGCCTTTCTGTTGTTCGCCTCGTGAATGGCATACTGATTGCGCATGAGGGTATCCAAACGCTTTTGCTTGGTCTTTTCGGTCACGGTCTTTTCCGTAAGACGCGCCGCCGGCGTTCCTTCCTCGCAGGAAAAGGCGAACACGCCCAAGCGTTCGAACTTGACCTCCTTCAAAAACTCGGCAAGCTCGGCAAATTCCGCGTTTCCTTCGCCCGGGAAGCCGACCATGACGGTGGAGCGGAGCGTGAGATTCGGAATGCGCTCACGAAGCATATGTATTTTTTCTTTTACAAGCGCCGTACCGCCGTGCCGTCCCATGAGCTTGAGTACCTTGTCGGAAATGTGCTGGATGGGAAGATCGATGTATTTGACGATCTTCGGCTCGTTGGCGATTACGTCAGCCAGCTCCTCGGTCATGTCCTCGGGATAACAGTACAGAACGCGGATCCATTTGAGCTTTTCAATCTTGCAGAGCTCCGTGAGCAAACGCGCAAGCGACGGCTGTCCGTACAGATCTTTGCCGTAGTTTACGGTGTCCTGCGACACAACGATCAGCACGCGCACGCCGTCCTCGGCCAGCCGCCGCGCCTCGTAGAGGCAGTCCTCGAGGGTGCGGCTACGGAATTTGACGCGCAGGGACGGGATGACGCAATACGAGCAATGGTTGTCGCACCCCTCCGCAA
>CAZYFX010000209.1:0-2537 GCA_964646725.1 uncultured Oscillospiraceae bacterium | reverse complement strand
ACACCTCCGATATAGCTTTCGAAGCGCTTTTGACGGCCGTTGAGCACAAAGAAAGCTGAGCGGATTGGTCAATTTGCTGTTTTTGCCGCAAAACAGGTCGCTTTCGTTGTACAAAATATGGTTTTTATTCTCGGGCGCAAAATTCATAGTTTGTTGTTGATTTTCACGTTTCAATTTGTTATAATGTTAATTGTAATCAGATATCTGTTTTTTGAAAGGGAAGATTGTATGATATCCAAGGAAGTAGTTGTAAAGAATATGGAAGGTCTTCATGCAAGACCCGCCACCCTGTTCATTCAAAAGGCCAATACCTTTAAGAGCTCCGTTTGGATCGAAAACGGCGACAGACGCGCCAACGCAAAAAGTCTTTTAGGCGTTTTGTCCCTCGGCATTTCCATGGACATGAAGATCATCATCAGCGCGGACGGCTCCGATGAGGAGAGCGCCGTCAATGAACTGGCTGCTCTGATCGCGACCGGGCTTGCCAAGTAATTCTTCATATACAACATTACCGTTCGGCAAAGGAGTACGTTTTACCATACTCCTTTTTGTCATTTTTGAGGACGTATGCCTAAAAATCAAACCATCGCCGAAAAGCTTTCGGTGCTCCCCTACTCTCCCGGCGTATATCTTATGAAAAATGCCGCCGGAAGCATCATTTACGTCGGAAAATCCAAGTGCTTAAAAAACCGCGTTTCCAGCTATTTTCAAGCCCCCGAACGCTTGAATGTCAAAACGCGCAAGCTTGTTTCGAACATTGTCGATTTCGAGACCATCGTCACCGGCTCGGAGGCCGAAGCGCTGTTACTCGAAAACGAATTGATCAAGCGGCACATGCCGAAATACAACATCAAGCTCAAAGACAGTAAGTCCTATCCGTATATCAAGCTGACGTCCGAAGCGTTTCCGCGTTTGGTCACGGAATACGAACGCCGCGACGACCGCGCGAAATACTTCGGCCCGTATACTTCGGCCGTCGGCGCGCGCGACATCATAACAACGGTGCAAAAGCTGTTCCGTCTGCCGACCTGCGACCGAAAGCTGTGTTACGGCAAAGCCGTCGGGAGACCCTGCTTGAATTATCATATCGACCGCTGTATGGCGCCGTGTACGGGAAAGATATCGGAAAGCGACTATGCTTCGGTGCTTGCGGACGCGGAGCTTCTGCTGAAGGGCGATCTGGCAGCCGTGAAAAAGTCGCTCGAACGGAAAATGTATGACGCATCCGAAAAAATGCTGTTCGAAGCCGCCGCCAAATACAGAGATAACATTCAAAATTTACAGCGTCTTTCGATCCATCAGAAAATCAAATCGACGCCCGGGACGGAAAAGGATGTGTTCGGTTTCTTTGAGACCGAAACGCACGGTGCGCTTGCCGTCCTTATGATACGCGACGGTATCGTCATTGATAAGCAGGTGATTTTTATGGGCGCAGACGAAATATCCGATTCCGAAGCTCTTGTCGATCTGATCTTGCGCTATTACCACGACCCTGCGCTCGTTCCGCGTGAATTGGCTTTATCCTTTACGCTCGACTGCGACGCTATGTATGAAGCGACCGCCGCCGTGCTTGCCATTGGCAGTAAGCACCCGGTCAAGGTCTACACACCGCAGCGCGGAAAAAACAAAGAGCTCTGCTTAATGGCCGTGCGCAATGCCGAGGAAGCCATACGCACCAAGGTGCGCCGAGAGGACAACGACAGCAGCTTACTTATACGGCTGGCACAGACGTTGGAGCTTGATGTCGTACCCGAACGTATTGAGAGCTACGATATTTCCAACAGCGGAAACACGGATATTTACTGCGGTATGATCGTTATAGAGAATGCGCACTTCAAAAAAAGCGACTACCGCGCCTTTTCCATCCGCACCACCGACGGCGCGGACGACTACGCTTCCATGACGGAAGCACTCACACGACGTTTTCGGCATTTAAAAGACCCGGAGGATCACTCCTCGTTGTCCGTCATGCCCGATCTGATTCTGCTTGACGGTGGAGTCGGACAGGTATCGGTGGTCAGAAAAGCCGCCGAAGAATGCGGCGTATGTATTCCGATTTTCGGCATGGTCAAGGATGATTATCACAAGACCCGAACGCTCACCGACGGAACGCATGAGATCAGCATTGCCAAGGATGCGCTTTTGTTCAATTTCATCTATAAGATACAGGAAGAAGTTCACCGCTTTTCCTTTTCGAAAATGGATGCTTCGCGCCGCAAGCGCATGAAAAAAACCGAGCTCACCAACGTCAAGGGCATCGGAGAAGCCAAAGCCAAAGCACTGTACGACGCTTTTCAAAGCCTTGAAGCACTCAAAAACGCAAGCCGTGACGATTTACAGGCCGTAAAAGGAATCACCCCCGAAATCGCCGAGAACATTTATCGCTATTTGCATTCCGACGAAGCCGACGGTTCGGAACGCACCGACATGAAAGGAGAAAGCCAATGAGAATTATTGCGGGAAGCGCACGCAGACGACCGCTCGAAACCCTGCCGGGAGACGATGTGACCCGTCCGACGGGCGAACGTGTCAAGGAG
>CAZYFX010000208.1:0-2581 GCA_964646725.1 uncultured Oscillospiraceae bacterium | reverse complement strand
GCCTAAGGACGGCTCACGCAGTGCAACAGTGACCTTTTTGCCGATCTTGCGCAGACCGTCTGCAAGTCCGATGGTGGTGGTGGTTTTTCCCTCACCGGCGGGCGTCGGGGTGATGGCGGTCACAAGAATCAGCTTGCCGTCCGACACATCCTTGCGGTCGTTCAACAGAGACAGATCAATCTTCGCCTTGTAGCTTCCGTAGGGCTCGACGTACTTTGCATCGATGCCTGCCGCTTCGGCGATTTCGGCGATCGGCTTCATTTGCACGCTTTGTGCTATCTCAATATCGGATTTGTAGGTCATGGCTCACCGCTCCTTATATTTTGTAGTAGTTGACAGCGTTTTTGAACATGCCGAGCCGGTATTCGCCCGGGACATTTTTGTACAGTCCGTCCGCCACACGCTCCGAATGACCCATTTTCCCGAATACTCTTCCGTCCGGGGAAGTGATGCCCTCGACAGCGTACAGGGAGTTGTTGGGATTGAAATGAATGTCGGCAGTGGCGTGACCGTCAAGATCACAGTACTGGGTCGCGATCTGACCGTTTTCGGCAAGTTTTAACAGTAGTGCCTCGTCCGCGATAAAGCGTCCCTCGCCGTGGGAGATGGGAACCGAGTAGATTTCGCCGACCTTGGCACTCGAAAGCCACGGCGACTTGTTGGAGGCGATGCGTGTGCGGACAATGCGCGACTGGTGGCGGCCGATGGTGTTGTAGGTAAGGGTCGGGAAGGACTCATCGGTGTCGAGAATCTTTCCGTAGGGGACAAGACCCAGTTTGATGAGTGCCTGGAAACCGTTGCAGATACCGCACATCAGGCCGTCGCGCTTGTCAAGAAGTGCGGAGACTTCTTCCTTGATCGCGGCGTTGCGGAAGAAAGCGGTGATGAATTTTCCGGAACCGTCCGGCTCGTCACCGCCCGAGAAGCCGCCCGGAATAAAGACGATCTGCGAGGTGGCAAGCTCTGCGGCAAACGCATCGACCGAGCGGGCGATGCTGTCGGCGCTCAAATTGTTGATGACCATGATCTTCGCTTCGGCACCCGCGTCACGCACGGCTTTGGCACTGTCGTATTCGCAGTTTGTGCCGGGGAATACGGGGATCAGCACTTTGGGACGGGCGTGGGCAACGGCAGGAGCTTTGCGTTCCTCCGAACGTGCGGCATAGGAGAAATCTTCGACCTTGGTGTCGGGCGTCGGAAGATTGCAGGGGAACACGCGCTCCAGACGGTTTTCGTATGCCGAAAGAAGTTCCTCGGTGCGGAAGCACTTGCCCTTGTATTCCATTAAGCGCTGTTCGGTGACGAAACCGAGTGTCCGTCCGACGGCGCAGTTCTTTTTCAGCTCCAGCACGAAGCTTCCGTAGCGATAGCCGAACAGCTCCTCAAGCGTGATATCGTTTTCGAAGCGGAAGCCGTAGCCGTTACCGAAGCACATTTTCATGACGGCCTCCGCGATACCGCCGTAGGTCGGGGTGTAGGCCGCAATGGCCGTACCGTCCGCCAACAGTTCGCTTACGGTTTTATAGGTATCCAAAAGCGATGCCATGATCGGCAGCCCGTCCGCGCCGTATTGCGGCTCCAAGAAAACGACTTCGCTTCCGGCGGTTTTGAATTCGTTAGATACGACGCGCTCGTTTCGGGCGGTCGTTACGGCGAACGAAACCAACGTCGGGGGAACATCCAGACTTTCGAACGAGCCGCTCATGGAGTCTTTTCCGCCGATGGAGGCCACGCCGAAGTCCTTTTGCGCACGGAATGCACCGAGAAGCGCGGCAAGCGGCTTGCCCCAGCGCGCGGGATCTTTTCCGGGACGTTCGAAATACTCTTGGAAGGTCAGATACACGTCCTTGAAGTCCGCACCGGTCGCAATGAGTTTGGAAATGCTCTCGACCACGGCAAGATACGCGCCGTGATACGGGCTCTTTTCGGCAATGTACGGATTGTAGCCCCAGGACATGAGCGAGCAGGTGTTCGTGTGACCGTTTTCCACGGAAATTTTGTGTGCCATGGCCTGGATGGGGGTTTGCTGGTGCTTGCCGCCGAACGGCATGAGCACGCTTCCCGCGCCGATGGTCGAATCGAAGCGTTCGGAAAGTCCGCGCTTGGAGCAGACGTTCAAATCGGCGGCTAAGGTCTTGTAGGCACTCTCGAAATCGCCTTCGACCTTTTTGGAAAAGTCAAGCGGCGCGGCAACGGTGATATCCATGTGCTTTTCCGCACCGTTGGAATTTAAAAATTCGCGGCTGATATCGACAATGGTCTTTCCGTTCCAGTGCATGACGAGACGAGGCTGTTCCGTGACCGAAGCGATGACGGTCGCTTCCAGATTTTCGCTTTCGGCGATCTCCAAAAAGCGTCGGACATCCTCGGGCTCGACCACAACGGCCATACGTTCCTGGGATTCGCTGATGGCAAGCTCGGTACCGTCGAGTCCGTCGTATTTTTTCGGAACGGCGTTTAAATCGATGTCCAAACCGTCGGCAAGCTCACCGACCGCCACCGATACACCGCCCGCGCCGAAGTCGTTGCAGCGCTTGATCATGCGGCAGGCTTCGGCATTGCGGAACAGACGCTGAAGCTT
>CAZYFX010000207.1:0-2640 GCA_964646725.1 uncultured Oscillospiraceae bacterium | reverse complement strand
AGGGTCAGCTTGGTGAGAATCTCGTTTCTTCGTTCAATTGGAAGCATAATTCCTCCGCTCTACAGAGTTTGTTTTAAAGAATGCTTTCCCACAGACGCTTATCGGGATTGGGAATGACCGAAGAATCGAGAAGCATCCCCTCGTCCCCGACCACCACGCGCGCGCGTTCGATGGCGGCTGTAACGGACGCGACCGTTCCGGTCAACAGCATGTAGCTCTTGCCGCACATACCGCGGGCAATGCGCAGCTCGATGAGCTTGACCTCGGAGGCCTTCGCCGCCGTATCGGCCGCCACGATAATGGAAGGAGCCGAAAAGGTTTCGAGAATGCCCAACGACTTTGCGTCGCCGATCTCTCCGCCGCCGTAAATGGCCGTGAAGATATCCTCGTGCGGATTGCCGAGCACGAAGCTGTCCGAAAGCTGTTCGGGGAGCTTGACTTTCACCGCGTCGATGGAAGCCTTGACGGCGCTGAGCTCCCCGGTCACGAGCACGATATACTTGCCCGGGCAGACGGTGGACGCCTGAATGACCTCAATCTCGGCGGTCTTGATCATGGTATCTGCGGCGGTCATACCGGCAGACACGGTTTTATATTCAACCATTCCAATGGCTTTACTCATTTTCTGTTCCTCCCGTTACTTTGCTTGAATGCATACATACCTGTCGGTCACTTCGGTGACGGTTCCGTCGATGGAGGCATGTACCGGCAGACTGAGTGCGTTTTCGGTCGGAACGCCGACCGCATCCCCCGCCTTTACAGTGTCCCCAACCGCAACGCAGGCCACAGCCGGAGCGCCGATGCTTTGCGAAAGCAGAAGCTTGACCTTTCCCGTTTCGACAAGCGTTTCGTCAAGCGGAGCGGGAAGATCGTATCGGGTAAGTCCCAAACGCGCCGTCAGCCGATCCACCGGCACCAAACGATACCGACGGGTGGAAGAAACTTCTTTTGTCGGAACGTCGTCGGGAATCTTAATGCCGTTTTTACGAAGGATTCCCTTGGTAGCCATGATCATGCTGCGCGGATTGAGTCCCTGTCCGCAGGAATACATTTCGCAAAGTCCGCACCCCGAACAGAACATGGTATTCAGATAAGGCTTTGTATCGCTCGCCACACCCGAGGTCGAGACTTGCATAAAGCGTTGCGGCTCGATGGGATGACCGAGCAGATTGCGCGAACACAGATCGGTACACATGCGGCAATTGCAGCAAACCGACATAGCACGCTTCATGCTGATGGAAAGCGGCGTCAGGCGCTTTTGCACGATGTACTGATTTTTCGGCATAACGAGAATGGCGTTGGAGGTTTTGGTCACAACGTCGTTTCGCGTGGTTATATTGCCGGTCATGGGGCCGCCGGCAATCAGAATCGGGTCGGCTACCGTTGCACCGCCGGCAAGGTCTACAAGCTCTCCGTAGGTGATTCCCAAGGGCGCTTTAAAGGTAGCGGGGTGTGCGACCTCACCGCAGACGGTTATGTATTTATAGGTAACGGGCGCGTTTTCCTTTAAGGCGCGCGCCGTGTTGAAAGCAGTCTCAACGTTGAAAACCGTGACACCGACGGTGATCGGAAGCTTTCCGGGCGGTACGACCCGACCGGTCGTTTCGTAAATGGTGACGACCTCGTCGCCCGACGGATAAATCTCGGGCAACAGTCCGATCTCGGTGTTGGGATAAGCCGGAAGAAGCTTATTGACAGCCGCAACCGCTTCCTTGTAATGCGGCTTGACGGCGATGATCACACGGTTTGCTTCAACCGCCTCGGCGATGGTGCTTAGAGCATCCAGAATCTCCTCGGCGTGAAATTCAAGCACCTGTCTGTGAAGCTTCAAGAGCGGTTCGCATTCCGCACAATTGAGAATGATAGTATCCGCCGCTTTGTTCAATTTGGCATAGGAGGGAAAACCCGCACCTCCTGCGCCGGCTATTCCCGCTTGCTTCATAACGGATGACAGGGCGTTAAAATCCATGAAGTATCCTTCCTTTGCAACTTGTTTTACCGTTTATCGAAAATGATTTTTACGTTAATTTTTTGACAGACGCGCACAGAAAACACGCGCGAGCCGCTTATTTTGTATGCTTATTCAAGCTCGTCGGGACAATCGATAATACCGACGATGGCCGCATCGACCGGTGCGTTTTTCAAATCACAGCCGACACGCGCCGCGCTTCCGCAGGCAACCAAAACGGTTTCGCCCACACCCGAGCCCACATTGTCAATGGCGATAAAGCGCGAAGTACCCATGTTGCCGCGTAAGCTCTCGAGCGGTTCAACGATGAGCAGCTTTTGTCCGATCAGATTTTCGTTTTTGCGGGTAGAAACAACGTGTCCTACCACCTTGCCGATGATCATTGATAAAGACCTGCCTTTCTCCGGCGTAAGAGGTGCGTTTCCTTTTCCGTTGCGCTCGGCCGCTCGCCGCGACGGCTTTTGAACCGTCGCGGCAAAAGGAGCGCTCCCTTATTACAGACAGGGCTTACTTAAGAACGGGAAGAATCTTTTCCACATCGTCGTGGGGTCTGGGAATGACGTGCGTAGCGATGATCTCACCGAGACGCTGAGCGGCAGCCGTACCGCTTTCACCGGCACCCTTGACAGCTCCGACGGCGCCTCTGACCATAACGGACACGAGCCCGCTTC
>CAZYFX010000206.1:0-2650 GCA_964646725.1 uncultured Oscillospiraceae bacterium | reverse complement strand
AAATGAAGCGCATTACGGCGCATTGGGAAAGCATGAATACCGCGTTCGATGCCGTGTATTCCGGCTTTTTGGGAAGTGTCGATCAAATCGAAATCGTTCGCGCCTTTGCCGCCGAATGCAAAAAGCGTAATCCCGACTGCCTGTTTTTGGCCGACCCGGTGATGGGAGATGACGGCAAGCCGTATGCAACGTATACCGATGCCATGTGCCGCAAAACGCGCGAGCTTGTGGCCGATGCCGATGTAATTACGCCGAATCTGACGGAAGCCTGTATCCTTTTGGAACGTCCGTTTCGCACGGATTTTTCCGAATCGGAACTTGAGAAAATGGCGGAGCAGCTGTCGGAGATGGCCGACGGAACCGTCTTTCTGACCGGTATCCACCGTGAGAACACGGTCGGCGTCCTGTATTATGACCGCGCGACCCATACGCACGGCTCGTATTTTACTCCGCGTGACCCGGGCAATTATCCCGGAACGGGGGACGTGTTTGCGTCGATCGTTTTGGCGGGTCTGTTGAAAAAGCGCTCCTCGGCGGAGTGTATACAAACCGCTTGCGATTTTATCTACCGTGCTTCCGTCTACACCACCGCTTTGCATACGCCCGTGCGCGAGGGGTTGGCCATGGAGCCGCTTCTTGCGGATTTGGCGGCTCGCTCATCGAACATAAGGAGCTTCTTATGACGCTTCAACAGATGCATTATATTCTGACCGTGGCGCAAACCGGATCGTTGAGCCGCGCCGCCGAGATTCTGTATATCTCACAGCCGTCGCTCACCGCTTCGGTCAAGGAACTGGAAAAGGAGCTCGGCATCACGATTTTCAACCGTACTCCCAAAGGTATGACCTTGACGCCGGACGGCGCGGAATTCGTCGCTAATGCCAACCGCGTGTATACACAGTTTGAGGAGCTGCGTGAAAAATACGGAGCCGAATCGACCGTTAAAAAGAAGTTCTGCGTTTCGACACAGCACTATTCCTTCGCCGTCAAAGCGTTTGTCGAAACCGTGCGCTCCTCGGACAGCGCGGAATATGAATCCGCCATCCGCGAAACGCGCACCAAGGAGGTCATCGACGATGTGGCTTCCTTACGCAGCGAGATCGGTGTGCTGTATTTGAACGATTTCAACCGTTCGGCACTCGGAAAGCTCATGCGTTCGGGCGGGCTTGAATTTCATAAGCTCATCGATTGCGCGCCCTACGTTTATCTCTGGAAAGGGCATCCGCTTGCCTCTCATGCTTCGCTTCGTTTTGAGGAGTTGGCGCCGTATCCCTGCCTTTCGTTCGAGCAGGGGGACAATGCGTCGTTCTATTTTGCCGAGGAGATTTTGAGTACCTGCGATTATCCCCGCATCATCAAGGCCTGTGACCGTGCGACCATGCTCAATCTGATGGTCGGCCTTGACGGCTATACGCTTTGTTCGGGCATCATCTGCGAGGAACTCAACGGCGCCGATTATGCGGCCATTCCTCTGGCGCTTCCCGAAAAAGCCCCCGATTCGCATATGCAGATCGGCTACATCGTGCGCAAAAACACGCTCTTGGGTTCGATGGGGCAGAGGTATATTCGGGAATTGGAGAGCTGTCTGCAACCATATATGCATAAAGCGGAGATATAGAACTAAACTATATCTCCGTATATTTTTCCGGTATTGGACAAACCGTGCGTTTTCATGTATAATATAAGCATCAACCAAATCAGTAACATTTCGGGAGGAATTTGATATGTCGGATATTCGTCGTTCGGAAAATTGGAGCTTCGAAACCAAACAGCTGCACATCGGTCAGGAGAATGCGGACTCTGCCACCGATGCGCGCGCCGTACCCATCTATGCCAGCACTTCGTTCGTGTTTCAAAACACCGATGTGGCGGCCGATCGCTTCGCGTTGCGCGATGACGGAAACATTTACGGTCGGTTGACCAACCCCACCCAGGAGATATTCGAAAAGCGCATGGCGGCTTTGGAAAACGGCGTTGCGGCGGTCGCGACCGCGTCGGGTGCGGCGGCAATCGATTATGTGTTTTCCGCGCTTGCCAAGACCGGCGAGCATATCGTTGCTTCGAAAACCATCTACGGCGGTACATACAATCTTTTGGCTCATACGCTTCCGCTCACATCTGGAATTACGGCCACCTTTGTCGATCCCGAGCTCGAAGGCTCGTTTGAGGCCGCCATCCGTCCCAACACCAAGGCGATTTTTATCGAAACACTCGGAAATCCCAATTCCAACATCATCGATATCGAAGCGGTGGCCGAGGTTGCGCACAAGCACGGCATTCCGCTTGTTATCGATTCCACCTTTGCCACGCCGTACCTTATCCGTCCCATTGAGCACGGTGCGGATATCGTCATCCATTCGGCCACAAAATTTATCGGCGTACACGGAACGGCTATCGGCGGCGTGATCGTTGACGGAGGTACGTTTGATTGGAGCGCTTCCGGAAAATTCCCTTGGATATCCGAGCCGAACCCCAGCTATCACGGCGTTTCGTTTGCTGAGGTCTGCGGAAAGGGCGCGTTT
This sequence comes from uncultured Oscillospiraceae bacterium, assembly GCA_964646725.1. GTDB lineage: Bacteria > Bacillota > Clostridia > Oscillospirales > CAG-382 > UMGS882. The sequence continues at coordinate 128 of CAZYFX010000206.1, read as the reverse complement.
GCGGGCTATGTCCGTGCGATACTGCTTCGTGATATCGGTGCGACCCACTCTCCGTTCCATGCCTTTATGTTTTTACAGGGGCTTGAGACGCTTTCGCTTCGTGTCGAGCGCCACGTCGAGAATGCCTT
>CAZYFX010000205.1:0-2816 GCA_964646725.1 uncultured Oscillospiraceae bacterium | reverse complement strand
CTGCTTTGCGGCCATCGGCGCCATCAAGCGTGAGATGAACAATACCAAGTGGACATGGTTCGCCATCGGTTATCAGTGCGGCTTTGCGTATGTGATTGCTTTCATGGTCGAGCAGTTCGGCAATCTGTTTGTCGGAAGCGCGAATGTACTCGGCGTAATCGTGGCGCTGGCGCTTCTTGTCGGCATGGTGTATATGCTGTTCAAGCCGTATAAGGAAGCGGACAAATTCGCGGGAAACGTTAAGGTACGCAAATAAAGCGTAAGGCATACAATAAGAGCAGTGACCGAATGTCACGGGAGGTACACACATGTTGATGTGGTTCATGCAAAATCTGTCAACGATCGTTGTGGCGGCAGTCCTTGCGGCCGTCGTGGCGAGTATCGTGGTTTATCTGATCAAAAGTAAAAAGGCAGGAAAATCCTCCTGCGGCGGAAACTGTGCGCATTGCGCAAAGGGATGCTGCAAATAGTATAAACGGACAGGGGCCGTCGCGCGTATCCAGGCACAACGACCCCTGTCTTTTGGTTTTAAAAAAATAAGATGCGAAAATCACGTAGGGCTGTGACAACCATTGCCACAGCCCTTTTTCACGCGGTTCTATATCGGTTTGTTTAGTCTTTAAACGGAAGATTCGGTATTTCCGCCAACTGCATAGCCTGCTTGATTTCGGAAAGATACGGCTGACTGCCCTTGTTGTTTTCGCGCACAGCCGCCAAATACATGCATACGCCCAACATCGGGCCGTAAATACGATGAATGCGGCAATGCGTACCGTTACACAAAAACAGGAACGGAATCGGCATTTCGCGCTTCAATTCCGTGATGAGCTCCAGATTCTGCTGTAATTCTTCGGGCGAATTGGCGGTCGTAACGATCTTGGAAATGTCCGCGCCGCGCGCATGGGCGGCATGAGCGATTTTCTTGACCTCCGCCTTGGGTACAAAGCGTCCGAACACATGCGTGGACATGAGAACTTCCGCTCCGCGTGCGTGAGCCTCGCGGATAAATTCCGTCTGCTTGCCGACAGCGGTCGGATCGACGGTAAATTCGCCGTCGCGCGGGTCGAACATATCCGCGCGCATATCGAGAAGTGCTTTTCCGCAATCGGCGGCGTCCAAAAGTCCCTTGGCCAGCTCGTTTTCGTCGGCACTCGGGTTGTTCATGCGGTAGTTGGTCACATAGACGGGCATTCCGTTCGCCGCGTCAAAAACGGTTCGAACGTTCTCTTTGGTTCGAAACTCCGGCTTCATCCCATCGATCTGAAGTCCGAGCGTGTCGGTGCCGAAGGCTTTGATTTCTTCGATTTCCCGAACCAATTCCTCGGGCGTATCGCTTTTTAACATAGTGGTAACGGTCGGACGACCTTCAACAAGAAACATGGTATGATTCCTCCTATGATTGTATGTATTCTGTCGTTACATTTTCTTTCGGCAGCCGTCCACCGCGACATTCTGTCCGGATATGTAGGACGCCTCGTCACTTGCCAAGAAAACAATCATGTGCGCACATTCCTCCGGTGTACCGGCACGTCCCAAGAACGAATGCTCCGGCATGGTGTTTCCGCCGCCCGAAACCTCGATGCTTCCGGGTGATACGGCGTTGACCGTGATCCCCGCCGCCGTCAATTCTTTGGCAAGCGCCTTGGTAAAGCCGATGATCGCGCCCTTTGTCATGGAGTAATCCGCCATGGTGGCGATCCCGTAGATCCCGGCTACTGAGGCAATGTTGATGATTCGGCCGTAGGCACGCTTTTTCATACCCGCGATAACGGCTCTTGTGGGATAGAGCGTTCCCAAAATATTGATATCGATTTTCTGCTTCCATTCGGAAGAATCGGATTCGTCGAACGGATGAAAGGTATTGTAGATACCGGCGTTGTTGATTAAGATATCGATTTTCCCGAACGCGGCTTCGGCGTTCGCAACGGCTTGATATACGGCTTCTTCGTCACTAACATCCAACACAATGCCCTCCGCCCGCACACCCTTTTCCCGCGCAAGGGACACGGTCTGCTCCAACCCGTCTTTGTTGATGTCGGCCAAAATCAAATCAACCCGATTGTCGGCCAGCTCCAATGCGACGGCGCGACCGATTCCGTGCGCCACGCCCGTAATGAACGCTACTCGATTTTGAAACATGATAAAACTCCTTATCCGCCTTGCGGCTTTTTCTTGATTTTACCATATTTTCATCCGAAAAGCAAGACAGCATCCTACAAAAAAAGAGCATTATTCTTTAAGACAACGGAAGAAAGCGGAATAAATTTGCGACATTTTTCAAAAAAGGCAAAAAAAGGCTTGACAAACCGTGCGCATTCATGTATAATATATAAGCTATCCGAGATAGTCAAGTACACATGGACAGGTATCGAAGTGGTCATAACGGCCCTGACTCGAAATCAGGTAGTCGCGCAAGCGGCTCGTGGGTTCGAATCCCACCCTGTCCGCCAGAAACGTCACCGGTAGTCGGTTCTTCCGACTGCCGGCTTTTTCTTTTTTCAGCCCGGATCGAAGTCCAAACCTTTGATTTTTTTCATCGGTCGAAGTTAGCTTCGAGCTGTAATCAAATGTGCATAATCACGATTATCGGAAACTTGTTGTGTTACAATTGATGGGTGACAAATAAAAAAAGAAAATAGACTCCAAATGTGATATAATGTTAGTAACCACAAAAACAAAACCACAAAGGAGCTATTTTCAATGGATATTATATCATATTTCGTGTCTGTTTTCAATCCCTTTGGGGATTTTTAGAGGTTCCCTTGTTGTACTGATTGTATTGGCGGTTACAAATTTTAAGTGTCTGACGGATCTCA
>CAZYFX010000204.1:0-2901 GCA_964646725.1 uncultured Oscillospiraceae bacterium | reverse complement strand
ATGCTCCAGTCCCTCGATGGAATGCAGCATTTCGAGCTGAACCTCCTCGGGAAGCGACGAGCTGAAGCCCTGCAAATAGACTTCCTTTGTGTCGCGCCCCATCGGTTCGATAAACAACTGATGTCGGGTTTTGTCGGCAAAGCGCATGACCTTGTCCTCGATGCTGGGACAGTAGCGAGGCCCGACGCCCTTGATCGTACCCGAATACAGCGGCGAACGATGAATGTTGGCGCGGATGATGTCATGCGTTTTTTCGTTGGTATAAACGACGTAGCAGGGAACGGAACGAAGATTCTCCTCGAAATTTTCGGTTTGCGCCGAAAAATGCTCCGGGTGCTCGTCCCCCTCCTGCTTTTCGAGACGACTGTAGTCGATGCTGTCGGCATGAAGCCGCACGGGTGTGCCGGTCTTGAAGCGCATGAGCGGAATGTCCAAGCGCCGCAGCGCATCGGTCAGGCTTCCGGCCGGGAACAGGCCGTCGGGTCCCCCATCGTAGCTGACATCGCCGACGATGATCCTTCCCTTTAAGTAGGTGCCGGTAGACAAGATAACGGCTCCGACCGTCCACACGGCTCCCAGGCGCGTCACGACCTGCCATGCGCCGTCCTTTTCGCGCAGATCGACGATTTCGGCCTGGATGAGCGAAAGCCCGGGTGTACTTTCGACGGTTTGCTTCATCAGAAGCCGATACGCGGCGCGGTCGGCCTGCATGCGCAATGAATGAACCGCCGGCCCCTTGCCGCGATTGAGAATGCGGCTCTGCATACAAACCTTGTCGGCCACACGTCCCATTTCGCCGCCCAAAGCGTCGATTTCGTAGACCAGATGTCCCTTGCCCGTGCCGCCGATGGAGGGATTGCAGGGCATATTGCCCACCGCATCCAAATTGATGGTGAAAAGCACGGTCTTTTTCCCCATACGGGCGGCGGCAAGTGCCGCTTCGATACCGGCGTGTCCCGCACCGACGACGGCAACGTCTGCGGTTTGTGCCATATATTCTGTCATAATTCTGCCTTCTGTATTACGGATTTACGTCCTTGAACAGTATGTGTGTGCGCACGACGGAATAATCGTCGGGGAGCGCCAGTCCCGCTTCGTTTAAGGAAGCTACCACATAATCGGGCTTTAAGTACATACTGTCGTAGGCGGTGAGTGTCAAATGTAAGATCGTTCCCTTTTCGGTATGCTCCACACGATGTGCGCAGAGCATGGGAGAAATGTCGGTCAGCTTTTCGCCGGATTTCGTGTGCTTGGGAACGGGCGGCGGTGCTTCCAACACCTTCCCGACAGCCGCCGCATCCAAAGTAAGCTCCGGGAAAAACACCTCGTATTCGGCTTTTTCGATGTATTTGAGCTTGACGCCGGGCGGGCAGACACTTTTGATGACCAGCTCCGACGGTACGGCCGCCGTCAAACGCGCCTGTACCTCTTCACACGAAAGTTCTTCGGTCAACGAAATGTCCGCAAGCTCGTTTATGCCATCCATGCCGACCGAAAGTGGCAGACCGAACACCAATTTCGGGCGCGGATTGAAGCCCTCGGAATAGCGAAGCGGAAGCCTCGCTCGCTTGAGAATGCGGATGAAGCTGTGATTGAAATCCAGATGGGAAATGAAAGACAGGCTTCCCGTCTTGGAAAAGGTGATGCGATAATCGTTCATGATTCCTTGCGGCAAACGCCGTCCTCCTTTGCTTTTTCCGCTTCGACCGCCCGCCTTTCGGCTTCGACCGGATCGACACAACGCCCCGTGCAGAGAGAAGCGCCGAACTTGGCGGCTCCGCAGCCCGAACATTTTGTCAGACAGTCGGGGGTCGTGACCCCTTCAAGCGCCCGTTTTGCTTCGGCAAGCAAAAATTTCTTGCTCACACCGCAATCGATATGATCCCACGGAAGCGCGTCATCGAAACTCATGGTACGGGTGGCGTAAAAATCCACGTCGATACCGGTTTCTTCGAAAACCTCCATCCAACGATCATAGTCGAAGTATTCATCCCAACCGTCGAAAACGATCCCTTTTTCATGCGCCTTCAAAAGTGCCGCAGACAAGCGGCGGTCACCGCGCGCAAACACGGCCTCCAGACGGCTGACCTTGGCTTCGTGCCAGTTGTAGCGGATCTTTCGGCTCGGAATGGATGCGCCCAAAAGCTTTTGCTTGCGCACCAGCTCCTCGTAGCTGTTTTGTCCGAACCACTGGAACGGCGTGTGTGCCTTGGGAACAAGGCACGAGCAGGAGACGGTCACGTCCACGCTTTTGCCTTTGGGACGGCCGGGAGTGTGATAATACTCGTCCACGATACGCCCGGCAAGCGACGCGATACCGACCACGTCGTCATCGGTTTCGGTGGGAAGCCCCAACATGAAATACAGCTTGACGTTGGTACGCCCCACGGCAAACGCGCCGCGACAGCCGGACAAAATTTCTTCCTCGGTCAGATTTTTGTTGATCACATCGCGTAAGCGCTGTGTACCCGCCTCGGGAGCAAAAGTGAGCCCGGATTTGCGAACGCCCTGCACCTTTTGCATGACCTCGGCTTCGAAGCTGTCGATACGCATGGAGGGAAGCGACAGCCCGATCTTTTCCCTGTCCGTCCATTCCTTCAAGAAATCCACAAGCTCCATGAGACGCGGATAATCGCTGATGCTTAAAGAGGTTAGGGAAATTTCTTCATAGCCGGAGCTCTCGTATTCGCTTTTCGCCTGACGATTCAGCGTTTCGGGCTTTTTGGCGCGGTAAGGACGGTAAATGATACCGGCCTGACAAAAGCGACAGCCGCGCATACAGCCGCGCGCGCATTCGAGCATGATGCGGTCGTGAACCGTTTCGGTGAACGGAACGGGGACAACCTCGGGGAACTGTGCCTTGTCAAAATCGGTAATACAGTTTTTTTCGACAACCGACGG
>CAZYFX010000203.1:0-2976 GCA_964646725.1 uncultured Oscillospiraceae bacterium | reverse complement strand
TTCGGCGCAAGCCCCAGATTTTCGGGAGCAAATGCCACATCATCCTCCACAATGGTGGCAACCAGCTGATTGTCGGGGTTTTGAAACACCATGCCGACGGTCTTGCGAATGTCGAAGCTGCGGCTTTCGTCACTCGAATCGATGCCGTTCGGTTCGCCGAGTTTGTATACCAACACCTTTCCGCTGTCCGGGACAAGCATACCCGCCAGCAATTTGGCAAGCGTCGATTTGCCCGAGCCGTTGTGCCCGATGACGGCGGTGAACTTGCCGCGTCGGATTTCGGCCGAAAGCCCGTGAAGCGCTTCGTGCGCTTTGTCCTCGCCCTCGTCGGCGGGGTAGGCATACAAGACGTCGAGCGCCTTTAACAGAGTTTCGTTGTTTTTTGTATCGTTGTTCAAAGCGCCGTTCCTCCTTCGGTAAGCGTGGCGGTCATATAAGACAGATCGTCCGCATAACCGCAAAGTGTAGCCGAAACAAGGCTGTTTTCGCGCACGTTCGGAAAATTATGCACATCAATATGTGTTTCGATAAAGGTGTCGGTGTGTCCGACGGCCGTACCGTTTTCGATTTTTTCGACCAGTACCGGGCGCGTCGTGCCGCGTACACCCTCCAAAACCGAGCGGCGCACGTCGAGCATGACCCCTTTCAGCCGAGCGGCGCGGTCTTTTTTGACCGCTTCGTCCACCTTATCCGTGCGAAGGCTTGCTTCGGTACCCGCGCGGTCGGAGTAGGGAAAAATGTGTACATACAAAAAGCCGCAACGGCGCACAAAGTCCTCGGTTTCGCGGAACATTTCCTCGGTTTCGCCCGGGAAGCCGACAATGATGTCGGTGGTGAGCGTTACGTCGGGAAAGGCAGTACGCAAGCGCGAAACCACCTCGTAAAACATGCGCGTGTTGTATTTGCGGCGCATGGCGGCCAGCACCCGATCGCTTCCGCTTTGTAAGGACAGATGAAAATGCGGACAGATCGGGGCACAGGCGGCAAGTCGGGCGGCACTGTTCGCTTTGATGACGGTCGGTTCAAGGGAGCCTAAGCGAATGCGCTCGGGCGCTTTTTCGCCGAGGGCACAGACATGCTCGATGAGCGTGATCAAATCGCTTCCCGTGTCTTTTCCGTAGGCTGCCGTTTCGATGCCCGTCAAAACGATCTCGCGATAGCCCGCCTTGACCAAGCCGCAGACCTCGTTGCAGACATCCTGTTCGGATTTGGAACGCACCTCGCCGCGTGCTTTGGGAATGATACAGTAGGAGCAGTGGTTGTCACAGCCGTCCGCAATCTTTAAAAAGGCGCGTGCGCGGTCGGAGCCGGTCACCTGCATACACACCGAGGTGTCGCGCTCCGAGTGCGTTTCGGGACAGACAAACGTTCCGTGCTTCTTTTCGAGAAGTGCCGCAGCCGTTTCGGCCAGCGACGTTTTGTCGCGGTTGCCCACGGCAAGATCGAGTCCCAAACGTTCGACGGCTTCCGGCTCGACGGCAATCATACAGCCCATGGCAAGCACCAGTGCGTCTTTGCCGCCGTTCTTCCGTGCGCGACGGATGATCTGACGGCTTTTGCGGTCGCTCTCGGCGGTCACGGTGCAGGTGTTGATGACGTATACGTCGCATTTTTCGTCAAAGGAACCGATGAGAAAGCCCCTGTTTACAAAGGCTTCCTCAACGGCGCGGGTTTCATATTGGTTGACACGGCAGCCGAGTGTGTAAAAGGCGACCGTGTAGGGACGCTTGCTCTCCATACGTTAATCGTTGAAAAACAGCGGCAGCTTTTCAAGGTAAACGATGTCCTTGCGGTCGGCGGCTTCGCCCTCGGCGAGTACGGCCGCACGTCCGACGATGATACCGCCCGCCTTGCGAATCAGATCTTCGACCGCCGTCAGCGATTCGCCCGTGCTGATTACGTCGTCCACGATAACGACGCGCTTGCCGCGAAGTTCTTCGGCATCTTTACCGTCCAGATACAGCGTCTGCACCTTGGCGGTGGTGATGGAATGCACTTCGACGCTGATGGGGTCGGTCATATACGCCTTCAAGCCCTTGCGCGCCACAAAATGCTTCTTCTCGCCCGCCTGACGAGCCATTTCGTTGATCAGACCGATGGATTTTGCTTCGGGCGCGATCATATAGTCGTGCGGCGGGAGAATTTTGTTCAATTCTCTTGCACACGCTTCGGTTAGTTCGTAATCGCCCAACATCACAAAGCCTGCGATGGACAGCTTGTCGTTTAAGGCGCAGATGGGAAGATCGCGCTCCAAACCCGCCACCTTTAATTTATAATACTTTTGAGTTTCGGAACTCATATTGCTTCACTCTTTTCTACAAGTAAGTTGCATCGGGTCACGCCATGTTTTCCGGCAGCTCTTGACCGCCCAGAATGTGGAAATGCAGATGCATGACCGACTGCTTGGCATCGCTTCCGCAGTTAGAGATCACACGATAGCCGTTTGTGATACCCGCCTTTTTGGCGATATCGCCCATGCGCGCGAAAATTTTGGCAACGACGCAGGCGTTGTCCTCGGTCACGGCGTCCACATTTTCGATGTGTACCTTGGGGATGACCAATACATGCACCTTGGCCATGGGATGAATGTCGTAAAAGGCGAGCATGTCCTCGTCCTCATACACCTTGTTCGACGGAATCTCACCGTGCGCGATTTTGCAGAAAATGCAGTCCATAGCGTTCATATCCTTTCTTTGCCGTTTTCGGTCAGCGCGCCAGCTCTCGAATCTCCTTCAAGATGCTTTCCTTAAACTCTTCGACGGACTGTGTGCCCATGTCACCGTTTTTGCGCGAACGAACCGCAACGGTTTTCGCTTCGCATTCCTTGTCGCCGATGACGAGCATGTACGGAACCTTTTCGAGCTGAGCCTCACGAATCTTGTAGCCGATCTTTTCGTTGCGCGTGTCGATCTCACAGCGAATGCCTTCGGCGGTCAACTTGGCGCAAACTTCCTTTGCATATTCGAGCTGACGGTC
>CAZYFX010000202.1:0-3012 GCA_964646725.1 uncultured Oscillospiraceae bacterium | reverse complement strand
AGTACAACTCGCCGTCGTTGTAGAGATACTGCATTTCCTTTCTCTCCACCAATGCAACGGGATACTTATCGGTCGGGTTAAAAGTCTTTTCGACCACGGCACCCGAAATGACGTTGCGAAGCTTGGTACGGACGAAAGCCGCACCCTTACCGGGCTTTACATGCTGAAATTCGATGATCTGCATGACGCTGCCGTCCATATCGAATGTAAGACCGTTTCTGAAATCGCCTGCTGTTACCATGAGTTTGACCTCCAAAATATATACACAAAATATTACGACTATATTATACTACAAAGCACCGCACAATGCAAGGGCTTTTTGCAAAAATATCGATTTGTTCAAACAATATTTGCATTTTTACGTACCGAGTGTCCGATAATACCGTTTCATCGTCAGTGCATCTTCGGCCTGTGTGCCGTCCGACTCGCAAATAAAGGTCGGCGAAACGCCGAGAGAATGTACCGCCTGCAAAAGCGGCTCGAAATCGGGGCCGTACACCGTGTCCTCGAAGGTCAGGTGACGCTTTTCGCCGCCGGCGGTGTATTCGATCTTCGAAAAGTGGCAGTGAAGTGTTTCGGCCGCTTCCGGGCTTTTTTCGGCGGCTATGCGGTCGAAAACGCGCTTGTAGTCGTCGGCCGAGGTAAATACCCCACCCCGCTCCCGCGCGTTCATGTGACCGAAATCAATGACCGGCACGACGGTTTCGTCCAACCTGCACAGCGCCAACACCTCGTCAAGTGTCCCCAACTGTCCCACCTTGCCCATTGTCTCGATGCCGAGCTTACAGCCGTAAAGCCCCGTTTCGTGAAGCCTGTCGAGGGCATAACGAAGCGCTTCCGTCGCGTATTCGAGGGCTGTCTCGCGAGAAATTTTGGCACACGAGCCGGCGTGGATGACCATCGTTTCGCCGCCCATGAGCGACAGCGCACGGGCACTGTCCAAAATATAGCGTGAGCTGCCCTTACGCTTTTCCTCTTCGACGGATGACAGAGAAATGAAATACGGCGCATGGATGGATAAGGCGATATCGACCTTTCTTGCCTGTTCGCCGAGCTTGACGAATGTCTCGTCCGAAGCGTTGACACCGCGCCCGGCTTCATATTCATACGCATCCAAACCGAAATTTTTCACCCAGGCTGGTGCCTGTAGCGTACTTTTGTTTCCCTCGCGATGAAAGCTGTCGGCGTTTCCGCCGGGCCCGAAATGCGGATTCGGCATGATCATTCTTCTCCTTTTCGAACGCTCTCCGATGTTGCAAAACGCCGCATTTTCCGTCGCGCCGCCCAAACGAACGGCGTTTCGAAGAAGCGCTTGACGCGGAAGAACGTGTTTTCGACCGGTTTGATGGGACGTACCAAAATGCTTTTGGCACCAAAGCGCGAAGCGGCAAGCACATCCGTGAAAATCTGGTCGCCCACCGCCGCGCATTCCTCCGGCGCGTAGCCGTAAGCGGCCGTTAAGGCTCGATATTTCTTCACCCCGGGCTTACCCGCGTCGGCGGCATAGGGAATACACATATCGCCGACATAGCGCTCCACGCGGGGCGCGTGATTGTTGGACACAAAAAGAACGCGGATTCCCTCGGCCGCAAGGCGCTCAAACCACGCGCGGTTTTCCGCAGTCGGGTGCTCCGTGTCATACGGTACAAGTGTATTGTCGATATCCGACAGCAGACAGCGCACACCCTCGCGGTGTAACAGCGAGAGCGGGATATCGTACACGGTATCAAAATAGTAGTTCGGCACAAGCACTTGTTTTTCCTCGCTTTCGCCGTTTTGCGCCGTCGGCTTGTTTAAAACGGACAAGGGGCTGCCGCGCAAACGTGACAGCCCCGAAAAACCGACGAAAATTATTCAGCGTCTTCGACTTCAACCTCGTCAGCCGGTTCTTCTGCTTCGAGAAGAGCGCGGATGGAAAGGCTGACCTTCTTGTTCTCGTAATCGATCGCGGTGATCTTTGCCTTAACGACATCACCGATTGCAAGCTCATCGGCCGGCTTTGCGATCTTGTGATCGGCAATCTGGGAAATGTGAATCAGACCGTCGATACCCGGAATGACTTCGGCAAAAGCACCGAAGGGCGTAAGGCTGACGATCTTGACGTCGGCCACATCGCCTTCATTGTACTTTCCGGCTAAGATAGTCCAGGGGTTGTCGGCTTCCATTCTGTGACCGAGAGAAATGCGCTTTCTTTCGGGATCGAGTGCCTTGATGTAAACATCGATCTCGTCGCCTACCTTCACGACCTCGCTCGGGTTCTTGATACGCTTCCAGGACAGCTCGGTGATATGTACCATGCCGTCCACCGCACCAAGGTCAACGAATGCACCGTAGCTGGTGATGGATTTGACCGTACCGTGGAAGGTCTGGCCGACTTCCGCAGTCTCCCAGAACTTAGCCTCGGCGGCTTTCTTCTTTTCGGTAGCGACCGCACGGACGGAGCCGACGGTGCGCTTCTTGCGGGCATCGGTGCCGATAACCTTGAATTCAAGTGTCTGACCGGCAAAGGGTGCAAGATCCTTTTCTTCATACGGAGTCTCGCGGCGCGGAAGCGTGGTCTGCGAGATCGGAATAAAGACTCTGCCGAACGGGCAGATCATGACAAGACCGCCCTTGGTGAGCTCGATGACCTTACCGGTAAGGACAGTGCCCTCTTCCTCGGCTGCCACAAGCGCATCCCAGTTCTTGTCCGCATCGATACGCTTCTTGGAAAGAAGAACCGTACCTTCTGCGTCGTTGGGCTTAACAACCACAACGTCGATCTCGTCGCCGACCTTGACAATGTCCTCGGTCTTGGCAGTCGGATCATCCGTCAGCTCGGACAGCGGAATCATACCGGTATATTTGATACCGAGATCCACATGAATCTCGGTAGGTGTAACAGACGTTACGGTGCCCTTGACTCTTTCTCCTGTTCTGAGAGTTTTGAATGACGCATCGAGCATTTCTTCAAAGCTCATGCCGTCGTTGATCATGGATGTGTCCATCGTTTGTTTTTCATCAGTCCGAAAG
>CAZYFX010000201.1:0-3071 GCA_964646725.1 uncultured Oscillospiraceae bacterium | reverse complement strand
TGGGCCGCCTCCGTTATGCGAGATTATCGTATAACGGTATATCCTTTACAAAATCGAACACCAGATCCGGCGTTTCGTCGGGCGCGGCGTTCGCCAGCATTTCGGCGGTCGTTTCGCCGCTCATGACCAAAACGGAAAGCAAACCGTTCTTTTTGCCGAGTGCGATGTCGGTATACAGGCGGTCGCCCACCATGGCGATCTCGCTTTTGTCGAGTCCGCTGAAACGACAGAGCATGTCGGCCGTTTCGGCGTTGGGCTTACCGAAATAGCGCGGCTGTATGCCCGTAGACGCCGTAATGGCGGCACAAATCGCGCCGCTGTCGGGAATGAAACCGTCGGCGGTGGGACAGTTGATGTCGGGGTGTGTGGAGTAGAAGCGCGCGCCGCGACGAATGAGCGTACAGGCGTGCTCCAATTTTTCGTAGGTCAGAGTTTTATCAAAGCTTGCCACTACGATGGCGGCTTCATCGGACAGCATGATGCCCGCTTCGGCAAACGAGTGTTCCAGTGCCGGTGTACCCAAAAGGTATACCGGTTCACCTTTGTGGAAGGTATTCAGAAAGTCCGTCGTCACGTCCCCCGAAGTGATGATCTGCTCACGCGACGCGGGAAAGCCGATTTTCAAAAGTTTTTCCACATAGTCGTTCGGATTGCGGGAAGCGTTGTTGGTAAAATAGGCAAGCTTACCGGCTTTATCAAGTGCCTTGCAAAAATCGACGGCACCCGCGAGCGGCGTGGAGTCGAGATAGATGGTTCCGTCCATATCCAATACGAACAATTTGATTTTTTTCAGCTTTTCAAGCGTCTGTGGCGTGTTCATGCTCTTCTGTCAATCCTTCCTGCATACGGTTGTCGGGATATGTATACACGGGTCTTAGCATATTTGAAAGACCGGTATACTTATTTTGCCGCACATTGTTTTCGATCATATCGGCCATCACGCTCTGCTTCCCGACGATGATCACCAAACTCTGCGCCCGCGTGACGGCGGTGTACAGCATATTTCGCGTCATAAGGCCGCGCGGACAGTCGAGCAACGGCAGGATGACCGCGCGGTATTCGCTGCCCTGGCTTTTGTGTACAGTAATCGCGTAAGCATGTTCGATGTCATCGAAGCACGCAAGGTCACATTCGGTATACCGATCCTCGTCGAAGCGGAAAAGCACCGTCTGCTCGGCCGTGTCGATTTTTTCGATGAAGCCGATGTCTCCGTTGAACACGCCGCTCCCGTCGCGGCCGTCGGGCGTGTGCCATTCGAGATCGTAGTTGTTGTGTATCTGCATGATCTTATCGCCCTCGCGAAAGACCGTGTTGTGCGCCGTGTATTCCTTCTTGCGCGGCGCGGGAGGGTTAAACAGTTCGCGCATGAGAAGATTGATCGCCCCCGTCCCCGCCTCGCCCTTGCGTGAGGGACAAATGACCTGAATATCGGCTAACGCGTCAAAGCCGTAGGCCTTGGGCAGACGTGTCCGACACAGCTCGGCAATCAGCGTTTGCACTTCGCGACCGTTCGAGCGGGGCATGAAGAAAAAGTCCTTGCCCTTGTTGTCGATGGGGGGCATTTTTCCGTTGTTGATGAGGTGAGCACCCGTGATGATGCGACTGTCCTTGCCCTGACGAAAAATCTCGTTCAACCGCACCGCGACAAAACTGCGGCAGTTTATCAAATCGCCGAACACGTCGCCCGCCCCCACCGGCGGAAGCTGATCGGCATCCCCGATGAGAAGCAAGCGTGTCCCCGGTCGCATGGCGCGAAGAAGCGCCGAAAACAGGAAAATGTCGATCATGGACGCTTCATCCACGATGACCGCGCCGAAGTCCAACGGATTGTCCTCGTTGCGCTGAAAAGAGAGCCGCTCGTCCGCGCCGTATTCGCATTCGAGCAAACGGTGGATAGTCTTGGCCGGCATGTCGGTGGCCGCCGTCATGCGCTTGGCGGCGCGACCCGTTGGTGCGGCTAAACAAACCTTGATATCCAGCCGCGCAAACATGCGGATAATGGCGCGAATCACGGTCGTTTTACCGGTACCCGGCCCGCCGGTCACGATCACGACGCCCTCACTGGTGGAAAAGCGGATGGCGTCCGCCTGAAAGGGTGCGAATTGTATACCGGTATCTTTTTCGACCTTTTCGATCTCGGCATCCGCGTCCAACAGCGGAATATCGATCTTGGTCTCACACAGCTGCTTCAGCTTTTCGGCACAGTATTTTTCGGTGCGGTACACATTTTCCAGATAGATCGCCGTCACCTCGCCGTATTTGACGGCTACCGCTTCGCCGCGATGCGTCAGAATGACCGTGCAGTCCTTGGCAAGCTCCTCGGAAACGCTTAAAACCTCGGATGCGCGTCGTACCAGCACTTCGAGCGGCAGATAGCAGTTTCCGCTTCGGTTGAGTTCGCTGTACAGCACATATTTGATGCCGGCGATAACACGATCCTCGTCCTCGTTTTCGAAGCCGAGCGATTTGGCTAACGTATCGGCACGTTCAAAGCTCACACCGTCGATTTCGTCGCACAGCAAATAAGGGTTGCTGCGCAGAATATCGATGGCGGCGTTGCCCCACTGCTTGTAGACCTTGAGCGCCAGATTCGGGGTAAGCATTCCCTGAAAATACAGCATGACCTGTCGCATTCCGTATTGATTTTTGAAGCTTTCGGCGATTTCGGCGGCTTTTTTAGGGGAAATGCCCTTGATATCGGCCAGCCACTCGGGGTGCTCCTCGATTACGTTCAACGAATCCTCTCCGTACAGATCGACGATACGCTTGGCGGTGACCGGCCCGATTCCCTTGACCGCTCCCGAAGACAGATAGGTCAAGATGGCCGCCGACGTTGCGGGCATTTCCTTGCTGTAGGAGCTGACGGAAAACTGCTTGCCGTAGGTCGGATGGTTGACCCATTCGCCGACGGCGCTTATCATTTCTCCCTCGACTGCGGCGGGGATGATACCGACGAGCGTGACGGGCTCACCGTCCGTATCGATGACACAGATGGTATAGCCGTTGTCGGCGTTTTGAAAGACAACATCCTCGATAATGCCCTTGACGGACAGCTTACCGTCGGCCGAGAC
>CAZYFX010000200.1:0-3216 GCA_964646725.1 uncultured Oscillospiraceae bacterium | reverse complement strand
TTTCCACTCTGTTTTATTTTGGAAAATGTGTCACCTATCATTGACAATTGCACACAATTGCACAATTATTTTTAAAAATCCCCTTGACAAATGCATAAATATGGAGTATAATAATACAGCTGTAAAGAAAAAAGCTTTACACCCCTTGCAAGGAGCATGAGAATGAACGTCTCCCGAATCGAAATTTCCCGACTTTGCGATCTTTACGGCGCTCTGCTGTCCGAAAAACAGCGGAACGCGCTCGAAATGTACTGCAACGAGGATCTGACCTTGTCCGAGATCGCGGAAAATACCGGCATATCCCGTCAGGGTGTGCGCGACCAGATCAAGCATGCCGAGGCACAGCTTTTGCTTTTCGAAAATACGTTGGGGCTGTCCGAACGGTATGGACAGGTCGGGGTACTTCTCGAGAAGCTTGCCCGTTCCGAAGCTCTGCAAAACGATCCCGAAGCGAAGTCGATTCTGCAATCCGTGCGGGAATTACTGAATTTGGATTAACAAAGGAGAGCTATGTTTCAAAGCTTGACCGAAAGGCTTTCCAATGCCTTCAAATCGTTTAAAAACAAAGGAAAACTTACCGAGGCCGATGTCCGCGAAGGAATGCGTGAGATCAAGCTTGCGCTTTTGGAAGCCGACGTCAACTACAAGGTCGTCAAGGATTTCGTCAAAACGACCACCGAGCGCGCCGTGGGCAGCGATGTTCTTGAAAGCTTGGTTCCCTCCCAGCAGATCGTCAAGATCGTCAACGAGGAACTGACAGCCCTCATGGGCGGTGAAAACACCAAGCTCATCATTTCCTCCAAGCCCCCGACGATCATCATGATGGCCGGACTTCAGGGCGCGGGTAAGACCACGCACACCGGAAAACTGGCGCTCATGTACAAAAAGCAGGGCAAACGTCCGCTTCTTGCCGCGTGTGACGTCTACCGTCCCGCCGCTGTCAAGCAGTTGCAGGTAGTCGGCGAGAGCATCGGCGTTCCCGTCTTTACCATCGATGACTGCAAAGATCCGGTGCGTATCGCGCGCGAAGCGTTGGAGCATGCCAAAAAGCACGGACACGACATGCTGTTTCTCGACACGGCCGGACGGCTTCACATCGACGAACAGCTCATGGACGAGTTAAAGCAGATCAAAGAGGAACTGCAACCGACCGAAATTCTGTTTGTCGTAGACGCCATGACCGGTCAGGATGCCGTCAATGCGGCGGCCGCCTTCAACGAAAAGCTGGACGTGACCGGTATCATTCTCACAAAATTGGACGGCGATACCCGCGGCGGTGCGGCCTTGTCCACACGACAGGTCACAGGCAAGCCCATCAAATTCATCGGAACGGGCGAAAAGATGGACAACATCGAGCCGTTCTATCCCGACCGCATGGCTTCGCGCATTTTGGGCATGGGCGACGTGCTGTCGCTCATCGAAAAAGCCGAGCAGGCGATGGATGAGAAAAAGGCGGCCGAGCTTGAAAAGAAACTGCGCGAGCAGTCCTTTACACTTACCGATTATCTGGATCAGTTCGATCAGCTTCGCAACATGGGGCCTCTCGACCAGCTTCTCGGCATGATGCCGGGCGTGGATTCCAAGGCTCTCGGCGATGTTAAAATCGACGACAAGCAGATCGACCGTCTGGAAGCGATCATTCTTTCCATGACGCCCGAGGAGCGCGACAATCCCGATATCATCGGTGCTTCGCGTAAGAAGCGTATCGCGGTCGGTTCGGGTATGCGCGTGGAGGATGTCAATAAACTCTTGAAGCAATACGACACCACCCGCAAGATGATGAAGCAGTTGACAAGCGGCAATATCGGCGGTTTCGGCGGTCGGATGCTTGCCAAAAAGCTGTCCAAAAGCAAGAAAAACAAGAAGAAGCGTCGTTAGACGGCGCACACCGATGTATCATTCCGCTTGAACAGCATAAGCGAACCAAGCGATGATTATATAATTTATTACATTTTTCGGAGGAAAAGAAAATGGCAGTTAAGATCAGATTGAAGAGAATGGGCGCAAAGAAAGCTCCCTTCTACAGAGTTGTTGTCGCAGATTCCCGCTACCCCAGAGACGGTCGCTTCATCGAAGAGGTCGGCTACTACAACCCCCTTACCGATCCGGTAACGGTCAACATCGATGCGGAAAAGGCAAAGAAATGGATCGAAAACGGCGCACAACCGACCGAGACCGTTAAGACGCTTCTCAAGAAGAACGGTATTCTTTAAAATCATTCGCAAGCGGGCCGGGTGCCTGTATGCGATCGAAGAGGAGGTCTTACATCCATGAGACAGGTTCTGACAGATCTTGCCAAGTCCATCGTCAACAAGCCGGAATGCGTGACGGTCACCGAGCGTACCGAAGGCGATACGGTTTATTTGAAGCTGATGGTGGACGAAAACGACCTCGGCAAGGTGATCGGAAAACAGGGCCGAATTGCCAAGGCCGTTCGCACGATCGTTCGTGCGGTTGCCAATCGCGAGAATAAGCGCGTGATCGTGGATATTCTCGAAAACGGAAGCGAAGAATAAGTTTTTTCCGTCCAAGACGGAACGCACGATAATATCGGGGAGACGGCATAGCTTGCCGTCCCCCCTTTCTTTTGTTACATATGAAAAAAGAAAGCTGCATCGTTCGGACACAGCTTCCTTTTTGCAAACATTCTCTTAATATGCTTACTTGATCTCGACGGTAGCGCCTGCAGCGGTGAGCTTAGCCTTGAGGTCTTCGGCTTCTTCCTTGGAAACGCCTTCCTTGAGGGCTTTGGGAGCGCCTTCAACGAGGTCCTTAGCTTCCTTAAGGCCAAGACCGGTGATCTCACGAACAACCTTGATAACGCCGAGCTTGCTGTCGCCTGCGGCAGCGAGGATAACGTTGAATTCGGTCTGCTCTTCAGCGGCAGCACCGGCTGCGGGAGCAGCTGCGCCTGCAACAGCTACGGGAGCTGCGGATACGCCGAATTCCTCTTCAACTGCCTTAACGAGGTCAGCGAGCTCGAGGATGGTTAATGTTTTGAGCTCTTCAATAATCTTCATAGACTTCTCAGATGCCATTTTGATATACCTCCGAATAATATAAATATGTGTGTCGGCATTGCCGACCGAATTTTGTGCCGCATTATGCGACCGAAAGTGCGGAAATTATTATTCCGCCGCCTCTGCGGGAGCACCGCCCTCCTTGTCGACAATCGCCTGAATTGCATAAGCGAAGTTGTACAAAGGAGACTGGATA
>CAZYFX010000199.1:0-3224 GCA_964646725.1 uncultured Oscillospiraceae bacterium | reverse complement strand
TCATGTATGCTGTTTCTTTCCTGATATTAAGCGGAATTTTGTTTTTTCGAAAAAACGTTTTTTCGGAATAAGCACCATAATGCCCGATTGTAAAATGCTTTATGGGAATTGCATCGTTTCGGCCGTTTTAAATGTTACGATAAACATCTTGCTGACCGCTCTTTCAAAAAGCATTGAAGCCTATATAATATTTCCGTTTGTGCATGGCTTGAAACTGATTCTGCTGACCGCATTGTCGAATGTTTTATGGAAAGAGCGTTTGAAAGGCAATCAAATTCTCGGATGTTTATCGGCAATCGCGTGTATATGTATCATAGCTTATTAGACGGCACTTACCGACAAAAGCCGACCGAGCAAACCTCGGTCGGCTTTTGTCTATTCTTCCGAAACGGAATCTTATCGGCATCGCTTATTAAAACACGATTTCGCATTCGACGCGCTCATACATTGCTTATTCACCCTGTCGTGAGAACAATCGTCTGCCTTTCACACAGCGGGCTCGGTGTCGTAAGCGACCGAATCAGAAAGGCTTTGATCTGCACCGCGCCGCTCTTATTCAAGCCGAGATCGGACAGCGTATACGTTGCGCTTTCCGTTATCGGCTTTACAACAACGTCCACGATTCGTCCGTCCGAATTATACGCACCCAAAAGCACAACAGCACTCTCGGCCGTAAGGGACACGTTCACTTCGGTTTCGGTCAGCGTCAGAGAATCGGTCTGACGCTTCCACACAGCATACAGCGTCGTATCCTTATGCGGCGTAACCGTTTCCGTGATTTCGCCGTCTTTTGTGAGCGACCAACCGACAAAGGTATGACCGGAGCGCGTCGGAGTCGCATACGCGGAAAGCGTGACGGGAACGTCGGACGGCAGAGTGTGTTTCGTCGAATTACCGCCCTCAAAGTCTTCGTTCAGCGTCAAGGTCACCGCTTCGCTGACACGGATGCTCTTGATATTCAACGTATACGTCGTATCCGCCGTGGATTTGATCTCAAACGGGTCAATACGCAGACGGTTGACCGTTCCGTTCCAGTTGGAGCAGGACTTCATATCGACGATGTAGGTATCGTACCCATCCGTGGCGGAACGCTGTGTAATATTCGCCGAGAGATGCTGCTGCCACGGCGTATCGGTCGTGCGGGTAAAGAACACTTCGAACGGCTTTGAGCCCCTGCTTCCGTCGGGAACATTGTGCTTCATTTCCACAATTACATAGCGCATCGTCGAAGCGTCAATGTTCAAATCGGAGGTCTTATACAGCCACAGATCGGCATTGTCTGTCTTGAATTCCGCATTCCATATGCCGTTAGTCACACCGCCGTTCACACCGTTTTGCACGTTCCAGCCCTGAGCGCCGTCCGCAAAATCCCAAAGGACAGAGGTATTTTTCTCCCATGTGGCGTATAGGGTGGTATCCTTTGTGAGCGTGACCGATGTCAAAAGCGTATCGTTTTCTCCGTCCGTATAGCCTAAGAACGTGTAGCCGCCGCGCGTCGGCTCGGTGAGCTCGGACAGATCATACGGCACATGGGCGGGGATCGTGACGGTCTGTGCCGTCGCTCCGTCGTAACCGCCTTCGAGACGCAGGGTCGCGGCAGAGGTAAAGAGTATCTCATCCACAACGACCGAGTAAGCGCCGTCCGTCGGCGAGGTGAGCTCAAACGGATCGATACGGAAGCGATTGACCGTGCCGTTCCAATGGGCACAAGAGGTCATATCGACCACATAAGTCCGATAGTCCTCCGAAGCGGCTTTTTGAGAAACGGAAGCCGAAAGGTGCGCCTGCCAGGGCGTGTCGGTCGTGCGGGTAAAGAACAGCTCTGTTTTTTTGCGTCCGAATGCGAAGGAAGGGACGTTGTGCTTCATTCGAATGACCGCATAACGATGTGCGGAAGCATCCAATTGCAAGCTGTCGTTGTAAAGCCATGCGTCGCTTTTTGCGGTGTCGAAGGTGAGCGTATACGCGCCGTTCGCTACCGAGCCGCTCGCATTGGTGACCTTCCACCCCATGGTCGTGTTGTCCTCAAAATCAAAGCATACCGACGGTAAAACCGTTTCGACACAATTCACATACAGCACGATATCGTCCGTCATGTCAAGGCTCGTCAGATAGTCCGTCGTTCCCTTTTCGCGCGTAAAGCCCAAAAAGCCATCGGGTGCTGTCCACGAAGAAAGGTTGGTCAAATCGACCGTTGTATCATATTCAAAGGTAAGAACCGTATCCGAAGCGCCCTCTGTCTTGAGAGTCAGCGTCGGGGCATTACGCTTCAGCAGAATATAATCGACGCGCAGATCACAGTCCACATTGTCCACGATATCGATATACAATTCCTTGATATTTCCCGTCCATGCACTCCAGTCTGCCAGATCAAAGGTCACGATACGAAGTGTTTTTCCGTCGGCATAGGAGGCCAAAACGGCGGAAGATGCGCTTTTTGCGCGAACCGGGCTGACATAGTTCGGCTGTGCTTCGGTTGAAATATACATGACGGGTGTGGAGTCCCCGGCTATACTGTCGGCAATATACGCAACGGTGAGACTTTCGTATTTGGAGGCCGGCAGATACTCGCCGCCGGTGATCGTCTGCTTGGAGGATACGAAATCATAGCCGGTACGCGGATCGTAAGTGCCGTCGCTCTTTTGTACGGCTTTAAAGCGCATATAGCCGCCCGTCTCCCATTCGACCGTGGCGTTCATACCGTTTTTCCAAGCATCGATATCGTCGTCAAAACCGAAGAACAGGTCGTAGCCTTTTCGGTATGTCTCCTTTTTTAACGTGATCTGTGCGGTATAGTCGGCATAAGGTTTGAGATAAAACGTATTTCCGATGCCGACCGCGTCGCCGAAGGAAGAAAGCTCATACCCCTTCGGAACGGAGGTCACCCGTACCTCGATCTCCTCGCCTTTTTCGAACGCACCCGTGTACGGAAGCGAGACGCTCTTTCCGTTGACGGTGATCGAAACGCCGTCGGGGGCCGTCAGAGAAACCGTTTTTCTGTCCTGCGAACCGTCATCCGTGCCTGTGTAGGCAAAAAGGAGATTCAAGTTTTTGTCTCCCGACACAAGGGAACCGTTTTCATAGGTCGCACCGTCCGGATCGACAAAGCGCAAAAACGTATATGTATCGTCATTCGAGCTTGCGGAAAGCTTGACGGAAGCTTCGGAAGAAAGAACGGTGGTCGGAAAATCGGTGTACGTCTTATCATTCACCGAAAGAACGGC
>CAZYFX010000198.1:0-3251 GCA_964646725.1 uncultured Oscillospiraceae bacterium | reverse complement strand
GCACCTATATTATGGAGGATGCGCTCGAAAAATATCTGCGCTACAGCGGCTATGACGTAAAGCGCGTCATGAACATCACCGACGTGGGACATCTGACCAGCGACGCGGACACCGGCGAGGACAAGATGCTCAAGGGCGCCAAGCGCGAACACAAAACGGTCATGGAGATCGCCGCCTACTACACCGACGCCTTCTTCGAGGACTGCAAAAAGCTCAACATCAAAAAGCCGGACGTGGTAGAGCCGGCCACGCAGTGCATCGACGATTTTATCGCCGTCATTTCCTCTCTCATGGATAAGGGCTACGCCTATGAAGCCGGAGGGAACATCTATTTCGACACCTCTAAGTTAAAGCAGTATTATGTGTTCAACAACTTCGAGGAAGACGACCTCAAAGACGGCGTGCGCGAGGGCGTGGAAAAGGACGACAACAAGCGCAACAAGGCTGACTTCGTTCTGTGGTTCACCAAATCCAAGTTTGACGATCAGGAATTGAAATGGGATTCGCCGTGGGGCGTGGGATATCCCGGCTGGCATATCGAATGCTCCTGCATTTCCATGAAGCACTTGGGGGAATATCTCGACATCCACTGCGGCGGCATCGACAACGCATTTCCGCACCATACCAACGAGATCGCTCAAAGCGAAGCGTATCTCGGCCACGACTGGTGCCGCTATTGGTTCCATGTTCTGCATCTCAACACCTCCGGCGGAAAAATGAGCAAATCCAAAGGTGAATTTTTAACGGTTTCGCTTCTCGAAAGCAAGGGCTACGACCCGATCGTATACCGCTATTTCTGCTTAACGTCCCACTATCGCAAGTCGCTCGTGTTCAGCTATGAAAACCTCGACAACGCGGCGGCGGCCTACAACAAGCTTGTACAGAGAGTTGCGAAGCTTTCGACGGACGGCACGGTCGAATCGGAAAAATTCGAGCTTCTGAAGCGCGATTTCACCGACGCCATGGACAACGACTTAAACACCTCTCTCGCCGTCACTGCCGTTTACAATGTGCTCAAATCCGACGCAAACGATGCGACCAAGCGGGCGCTTATTGCCGATTTTGACCGTGTGCTGAGTTTGAATCTGCTCGAAAACGCCGAAAAGCTCCGTCTTGCCGACGAAAAGCCCGACGAAGAGGATGACACCTTTGCCGCTTATGTCAACGACGCACTCGTGCGCCGCACACAGGCCAAAAAGGAAAAGAATTTTGCCGAGGCCGATCGCATTCGCGATGAATTAAAGGAAAAAGGCGTTATGATTGAGGATACCGCCGAGGGGCCGAAATGGAAGAAGTTGTAATGCGCCTGTTTTCACACGACACACGCTCGTACAGCATCTTGAACCTTGCCTACATGGGCGACACGGTTTTGGAGCTTATGACGCGCGAATATCTCTTGCACGCCGAGGGAAAAACAAAACCGGGTAAGTTAGTGACCGCTTCCCGTCGTTTTGTGACCTGCGAGGCGCAAAGCGATGCGGTCGCGCGTATCGAACCACTTTTCACCGAAGAGGAGGCCGACATTTTCCGTCGCGGACGCAACGCCAAGACTCACTTCATGCCGCGCCACGGCACCGCCATTCAGTACAAACGCGCGACCGGCTTCGAGGCGCTCATGGGATATCTGTATTTAAACGGTCGCGAAGCGCGCGCCAAGGAACTGTTTTCGGCCGCCTTTGCCGAATCGACAACATCAAAGGAAGAAACCGTAACCAATGGATAAGCTGTTTTCACTGTTCAAGCAGATCGAAACCGAAAAACCGACCGCCGCCCCCATCGACTTCATGGTGGTCGGACTCGGAAATCCCGGTGACAAGTACAAATACACCCGCCACAACACCGGCTTTTTGGCTCTGTCCCATATGGCCGGGGTGCTGAAGGTCGATATCACCCGCGCGCGCTTCAACGCCTTAACGGCCGAAGCCATGCTCGGCTCACACCGTTCGCTGCTCTTGCTCCCGCAGACTTTCATGAACAATTCGGGCGAGGCAGTACGCGCCGCCATGGACTATTACAAGCTTTCGACCGAGCGCATCTTGGTCGTATACGACGACATTTCCCTGCCCGTAGGGAAGTTACGCATCCGTCCGAGCGGAAGCGCGGGAGGACACAACGGAATCAAATCCATCATCGAGCATATCGGTTCACAGGATTTTCCCCGCATCAAGATCGGTGTCGGACAAAAGCCGCATCCCGAAATGGATTTGGCCGACTGGGTGCTGTCCGCTTTTTCCGCCGAAGAACGGGAAACGCTTTCCGAAAAATTCGAAAGCGCCTGCAAAGCCGCACTTTTGATCGCCGACGGAGATCTTGCGCAAGCTATGAATCTGTACAACGGGTAGCTACGCGCATCCGCCCATTCTTTCGAAAAGGAGTTTGTTTATGTCTTCATTCGAGCCGAGCGTCGTTAAAAAGAAAGCACGGTCTCGCCTGTACGCCGATCTTCCGACGCATATTGCCGCCCCCTTGTGTGTGGCGGTCTGTGTGCTCGGTGTATTGTTTGCGGGCTCGGCGGTTTTGTCCCTTACGGATATGTATCGGCCGATGGACATGTTTCTCTACAATCTGTTTGAGCTTATTATCCTTGCGGTTGCCCTGCTCCTAACCGTGCCCTTGCTCTATGGGCTATATGTTTATTTTTACCGCAGTGCCGTGGGAAAAGAAGCACGTTTGACCGATCTGTTCCGCGCTTTCGGATCGTCTTCTCTGTTTGCCCGAAGCTTTTGCCTGTTTTGGGCCATGCTGTGGCGTTTTGTGCCGTATTTCGCTTTTCCGCTGTTCTGCTTGTGGGAAACCGACGCTTATCGCGGCGGCCGCAGCCTTTTCGTCCAAACCTCCGTGATTCGCGGAGGTATCGATCTCACCGGGCTTGAGCTGTGCGTCCTGTGCTGTTTAAGCGCGACGATTGCTTTCTCTCTGTATGCGCGTCATTTCTGTGCGGTCTGTTTAGTAATCACTCACGAAGACGCTCCCGTTTCCGCTTGCTTTGCCGCAGGGAGCTTTGCCGTCCGTTGCAGTGCCTCCGGCATCCATTTTATGTCATTGATCGGAAGCTTTCTGCCGCTCATCTTTGCATCCTTACTCACCTTCGGCATACTGTTTGTACTCTACAGTCTGCCGTATATCCTTTTGAGCCTGTTCACGCTGTCCGCGACGCTCTGCCGCGACGAAATACAAATGCTTAATGCGGATTACTTTTTCCAAAAGCACCGTTAATCCGCGTTTTATGCTATATCCAGAAGCTTGAAGAA
>CAZYFX010000197.1:0-3254 GCA_964646725.1 uncultured Oscillospiraceae bacterium | reverse complement strand
CGACGAGGAAACCATGCTTGCGTCGGACTACATTGTGGACATCGGCCCCGGAGCGGGTATCCACGGAGGCGAAGTCGTTGCCTGCGGTACACCGCAGGAGATCATGAAGAAAAAGGGCTGTGTGACCGGCGATTTTCTGTCCGGACGGCGGCGCATTGCCGTGCCCGAAGTGCGGCGCGACTGTCACGGAAAATATCTGTCGGTGTATGGTGCGGCCGAACACAATTTAAAGAACATCGACGTCAAAATTCCCTTGGGAGTGTTCACCTGCATCACCGGTGTGTCCGGCTCGGGCAAGAGCTCGCTCATCAACGGTATCGTGCTTCCGGCGCTGGCGCACGAACTCAACGGCGCGTATGCGCTTCCGGGCAAGCACGAGCGCATGGAAGGAATCGAACAGCTCGATAAGGTCATTAGCATCGACCAATCTCCCATCGGCCGCACACCGCGCTCCAACCCGGCCACCTACACAGGGCTGTTTACGGACATTCGCGCACTGTTCGCTTCCACCAAGGATGCGCAGATACGCGGCTTTAAACAGGATCGGTTTTCGTTCAATCTGAAGGGCGGACGCTGTGAGGCCTGCCAGGGAGACGGAACGCTGAAGATCGAAATGCATTTTCTGCCGGACGTGTATGTCACCTGCGACACCTGCCACGGCAAGCGCTACAATCGCGAGACGCTGGAGGTCAAATACAAGGGCAAAAGCATTGCGGACGTGCTCGACATGACGGTGGATGAGGGCTGTGAATTTTTCGCCAATCTGCCCAAGCTGTACCGTCGGCTCAAAACCTTGCAGGACGTGGGACTCGGCTATATCAAGATCGGGCAGTCTTCCACCACGCTGTCGGGCGGAGAAGCACAGCGCGTGAAGCTTGCGACCGAGCTGTCCAAGGTCGGCACCGGAAACACGATGTATATTTTGGACGAACCGACCACGGGCTTGCACACGGCGGATGTGGAAAAGCTCATCGAGGTGCTCATGCGATTGGTCGAAGCGGGCAACAGCGTTGTGGTCATCGAGCACAATTTGGACATGATCAAGACGGCGGATCACATCATCGATCTGGGGCCGGAGGGCGGCGACGGCGGCGGAACGGTGGTCACAAGCGGCACGCCCGAGGAGGTGGCCGCCTGCGAGCGGTCGTATACGGGACAGTATTTGAAGAAGCTGCTGCAGAAAGAATAAAGCAAGCGGTTGTTCTTTCCTCAAGGGATTGAGCAACCGCTTGCTTTATTGTATGATCGAATCACGGAAGCAATGCCGCTTCCAAGCTTCTTTCCGTATCGAAATCCACGTTTTCAAAGGAGCCCACCGCTTCCGTTTTCACAAGCCGCTCCAGCTGTGTCGAAAGGTAATCCAACTCGGTCTGTGCGTTCTCTCTGTCCTCCCAGACGGCATAATCGCATATAGCCGACACAAACAGATACACTAACGGACGAACCTTTTCCACCGCACACTCCAGACGCTCAGAGAGTCTTTCCGCATAGGAATCGTACATCTGCTTGAAATATTTTCCGTCCCGACGGATCTGCTCACCGTAGACCGGGCTGGAGGCCATTTGGTAAATGAAACGCAGCTCATCGTGGTATGCATCCAATCGAGTCAAGCATTCCGAAAAAAGCACTTGAAAGCTGTCTGTGTTTTCGAATACATAACCGAATATCGTATCGGTGATCTGCCGCAAGCCGAACTTTGTCGATTCGCAGAGGATACTTGTTTTATCGCCAAACCAATAGTACAAACAGCCCTGGGACAGACCCGTTTCCCGACAAAGCTCGCGGATGGATACGTTTTCCAGTCCGTTTTCGACCAGATAAACAAAAACTTTACTTTGTATATCGGCACTGCTGAGCGTCGAATATACCGATTCTCTCATGGATCATAACTCCTTCCGGGTACAGAAACGGTTCCCGTGGTCTTACATGGTTGTTCTCGTTACCGAATTCAATATGCACGAATTATAGCATAAAAAACGAATTTTGTCAATCCGCGTTTGAAGCATATCCCCGGATCATGCTCCGAGCAAGGTCTGATCAAAAGCAAACAACGCCTCGTTTATTTCGAAAATATTGTAGTTCCCGTGCTCTATGAAATACTCTATGATGATGTCGAACTTGTTTGAGTGAGAAAGTGCAAATCCGGCCTTCATTAACAGCTCCTTCGTCTCTTTTAAAGGCAGCTCGAGAGCAATGGCGAAAGCGATCGCCGTCGGCTTGCTGGGCTTATAGTACTTGTCCCCGCGGATCTTTGAGAACAGCTTGCGATCAATATTAGCCTTCTTGTAGACTTGAGCGTCGGTCATACCGGACGCGTCGATCTTTCTTAAAAGCATTTCCGAAAAGCTCTCGTCGATCTGCTTAATCGCATCTTCCAAGGACAGAGGGCTCGACGCAGTCGGCATAGGAGCCGTATACGGCATAGACGGAGCCGCATCCGACATAGATGGAGCCGCGTCCGACATAGGCGGAACGGTACGCGGATAGCAAGAGTCTTTCCCTTCGAACGGCTTACCGGCGGAAAATATCCGACGCAGCCGTTCAAACCGACTGTCGGTATGCTCTGCCACATAGTTGTCATCAATGAACGCGGCAATATCCGAAAACAGCTTTCCACCGATCCGATAGGCTTTCTTATCGAAAATGACGATATAGACCGTCATATCGTTTTCAAGCAAAAATGCGCTGACGGTATCGATGGCAATGCGAAGCGCCCGATCCTTCGGATAGCCATAGATGCCGGAAGAAATGAGCGGAAAGGCAACCGACTCACAACCGTTTTCCTTTGCTAAGGCAAGCGATGTGCGATAGCAGGAAACAAGCATGTCACGCTCTCCGTGCTTTCCGTCAATCCAGCGCGGACCGACGGTATGAATAACATATTTACACGGCAAGCGCCCCGCACCCGTGATCTTTGCATTTCCGGTTTCACAACCCCCAAGCGCTTTACACTCGGCAAGCAGCTCCGGCCCTGCCGCACGATGAATGCAGCCGTCAACACCGCCGCCACCGAGAAGCGACGGGGCGGCAGCGTTGACGATAGCGTCCACATTCATTTTCGTGATATCATTTCTGACGATCTGCAACGGCACTTTTTTACCTCTTTTCTCCGATCCGTTTGCAATAGGCTTGCGACACGGAGTCTCCCTCGTATCAAAAAAAGAGACTACATCATACTTGACACAGTCTCTCAACAAATTGGTGCCGGAAGCGGGGGTCGAACCCGCACGGTGTCGCCACCACTGGATTTTGAG
>CAZYFX010000196.1:0-3266 GCA_964646725.1 uncultured Oscillospiraceae bacterium | reverse complement strand
CTTATCACGGTCGCGCCCGATATGCCGGGAGCACTTGATGTGATACGTCGCGCCGCGTCTTTGGGCGTATCGGTTTCGGCCGGGCATACCATGGCAAGCTATGAGCAGATGAAAGCGGCGGTCGAGGCAGGCGTTACCCGTATGACGCACACCTTCAATGCCTGTCGCGCGTTCGATCACCGCGAACCGGGCGTGTTGGGGCTTGCGCTGACCGATGAACGTGTGACCTGCGAGGTCATTTGCGATTTTGCTCATCTTCACCCTGCGACCGTTGAACTTGTGTATCAAGCAAAGAGGGCTGACCGCTTTACGGCTATCAGTGATTCGGAATTTGCGGCAGGGCTTGCCGAAGGACGTTTGGTCGGTGAGGACGGACGCGAGCGCTTCATCGATGGCGGTGTGGCGCGCCTATCGGACGGCACCATCTGCGGCAGTGCGTCTTCGCTGTATCGCGGCTTTCGCAATCTGTGTTCGCTCGGTATTCCGCTCTGGGAGGTCAGCCGCATGACCTCGGAAAATCCGGCCAAAGCACTCGACCTGTTCGATGTGACCGGAAGCTTGGATGTCGGAAAATGCGCCGATCTGTTTATCGCCGATAAGGAGTTTGCCATTCAAGCGGTTTATGTGGACGGCGAACGGGTTCGTTAAAAACGAAATAAGCGGGGCTGTGGCAAATTTAATTGTCACAGCCCCGTGTCATTACACCAAATCGGCTAACATATCCTTCATATGATATATACCCGGCTTTTGGTTCACCAAAAACTTTGCCGCTTGCAACGCGCCGTTTGCAAAAATCTCGCGTGACAACGCGCTGTGCGACAGTGTGACCACCTCGTCCTTCCCGGCAAACAGCACATCGTGCTCACCGACGATCGAACCGCCACGCACACTGTGAATGCCAAGCTCGTCGGTTGGACGCGCTTCGCGTCGTTCGGTGCGGTCATATACATAGGAAAGCTCGGGACGAACCTCCTTTATGCTGTCCGCGATCATGAGCGCCGTTCCGCTGGGGGCATCCAGTTTTTTATTGTGGTGCTTTTCGATGATTTCGATATCAAAGCCATCGAGTGTGGCTGCCGCCTTTTTGGCAAGCTCGATGATCAGATTCACGCCGATCGACATGTTGGCACTGGTAAAGACTGCCACCTTTTCGGCACAGGCGTTTATGGCTTCCGATTCTTCGGAGGTGTGTCCGGTCGTGGCGAAAACGACGGGAGTACCTGTTTTTTCGGCATAGCGGCACAGAGTGGGGGCAAAGCTGTGGTGCGAAAAATCGATGATAACGTCTGCGTCTGCTTCAAGCGCAAACGGTTCGTCTGCTGTCGGAAATTCGTGCGGAATGCCGAGAGAAATATCGATCCCCCCGACCGCGCATACCGCCTCATCCTGTGCACAGGCGTTTTCGACGGCTTTTCCCATGCGTCCGTTGACACCGCTGATAAGAATTTTTAACATAACGATTCCTTTCTTTTATCCGTCCGAAATCGACGCTTTTGTCAGACCGCAAGTCCCGCACCGCGCATGGCGGCGATTAGGCGTTCACGGTTGGCGTCCTCCATTTCGCAAAGAGGCAAACGGATATCGCTGTCGCAGAAGCCCAAAAGATGCATGGCTTCCTTGACGGGAATGGGATTGACCTCGCAGAACAGGGCGTTAATGAGCGGAATATACTTGATTTGTGCATCGGCGGCTGCTTTCACGTCACCGGCAAAATAGCTGCGGCAGATCTCATGTGTTTCGCGCGGCAAAAGGTTGGACAAAACCGAGATCACTCCCTTGCCGCCGAGCGACAGAATGGGAACGATCTGATCATCGTTGCCCGAATATACGTCGAGAGAATCGCCGCAAAGATAACGTATTTCCGCCACAGCGCTGAGAGAGCCGCTCGCTTCCTTGACGGCTATGATGCGTTCATGACGCGCAAGTTCCGCACAAGTCTCGGGCTTTATGTTGACCCCGGTGCGTGAGGGGACGTTGTACAGTAAGATCGGCTTGTTCACGCTGTCCGCAATGGCGAAGAAGTGCTTGACGAGTCCTTTTTGCGTGGTTTTATTGTAGTAGGGCGTCACTTGAAGCAATGCGTCCGCGCCGACCTCACAGGCGTATTTCGAAAGCGCGATGGCGTAATCGGTATCGTTGCTTCCCGTTCCGGCAATGACCGGTACACGTCCCGCGACTTTTTCGACGCAAAAACGGATCAATTCCTTGTGTTCCTCGTCGGTGAGCGTACTGGATTCGCCCGTTGTGCCGCACACGACAAGGGCGTCGATGCCGCCGGCGATTTGAAACTCCACAAGCTCGGCAAATTTTTCGTAATCCACCCCGTTTCGATTCATGGGGGTGATGATGGCGGTGGCAGCTCCCGTAAAGACTGTTGATTTCATGATGCTTGCTCCTTTTTGAAAATAGGTTTTTTACAAACAAAAAAGCCGATCGTACAATCGGCTACCAAATGCAAAAACCCGGCGAAAAGCTCCGCACGTCGGGACGCTGCATATGGATAGCTCAACACCGAGGGCTTCGGTGACAGTCGCAGAGCTGTTGACCCTGCGCCCAGCTGTCGGGGACAAGCCGACGCTTCGGCGTCTTTTCCTTTCGCACATCTCCCACCGTTTTGTCGCGCGGTACTCGGAGAATGGGTTACTGATAAAAAACGCGCCTCTATCATAATATATTGCTTCACAAACATTTTTGTCTGCAAGCATATAGTAGCACATTTATTCGTGTTTGTCAAGTGTTTTTTCAAATTCGGCTGTTTGCATAAAAATGTTAACGAAAATATAGGAAAATTTCATAAAAAAACGCGATTTGCTTATTGACATATGTCGCAAAAAAATGTAAAATAGTATATAACTACTGAAAATGCCTCCACAAGTCTGTTGTTTTTGCACAAAAGAGCATTTTGAGAGAAAATTCGCCTTTGAATGGGAGTATTCTATGCTTTGGATCAAAACCGTCATCCACACCACAACCGCCGGTATTGAGCCGGTTTCGGGACTTTTACTGTTGAACGGCATCAACGGCTATGAGGTCTGCGACAGCGAGGATTTTACAAATTTTCTGGAAAATAAAGAGGTCTATTTTGATTATATCGAGGACGAACTGCTAAAGCTAAAGGAGTGCGAAACGACCGTCACGTTCTATGTCCCCGAAAATTCGCAGGGACTTGAGACAATCCTTGCGGTGCGGCGCGCCATGGAAGAGCTGAAAGAGCGCGACACGGTGTCTGCCTTCGGAACGTTAATCGTGGAAGCGGATACGCGCCT
>CAZYFX010000195.1:0-3281 GCA_964646725.1 uncultured Oscillospiraceae bacterium | reverse complement strand
GCAGGTGGAGGAGGGCAACCACTATCTGATGACGCGCGAGGAGATCGAAAACAAAATCACCACTTTCACAGGCGGTCGCGCCGCCGAGGAGCTGATCTTCGGTTCGGTCACGACGGGTGCTTCCAATGATATCGAGCAGGCGACCAAGCTTGCGCGCGCCATGATCACACGCTTCGGTATGAGCGACGAATTCGGCATGGTAGCGCTCGAAACGGTGAACAACCAATATTTGGGCGGAGATGCGTCCCTTGCCTGCTCGGCCGAGACACAGGCGCTTATCGATCGCAAGGTGGTGGAGTTGGTTGGAAACTGCCATGCCAAGGCATTGGATATTTTAAAGCAGAACCGTCGAAAGCTGGATGAGCTTGCAAAATTCCTTTACGAATCCGAAACCATCACCGGGGAGCAGTTCATGAGCATTTTAAGCAGCGGCGAACCGAATTACGAAAATCGGCCAATTTAAATAAACCGCACAAACGTCAATGACATAATAATTGATGGGGCTGTGGCAAAACGATCATTCCGATCGAATTGTCCACAGCCCCATCTGTGTTATTCAACGATTTCAAACAAATACCCGGTTTTCTCTTTCAGCACATCCCGTGACGGGTCGATGTCGTCGGGCAAAAGCGGCCGAAGCGAGCCGCCCGTCAGCGCGATATCGTACCGCCCGGACACGGTCGTGTGCAAAAACAGATAGCTTCTGTTGGCATATACCACTGCGTCGTTCTCGCAGTACAAATGAACGCCGCTTGTTTTGCAAAAGGCGCGAAGCACGTCGGTGCTTACGGTCGTTTCCGACGTTACAGTATAGGCATTCGGTGTGCTTTCGATCCGACAGCGCATACGTTCGGTCATGAGCGGACAGACGAAGATAAAAGCCTTATAGCGTGGCTTTATGCGTTCGAAATCACCGACGAGAAATACATCATACGGCGTGCCCATCAGCCCGAGTGACCGACGGATACCGCTGACGGTTGCCGCGTTCTTGTCTCCCAAACGGACGCTGTTGAGCATGTCGGCGTCGAGCACGACCGCGACTTCGCTCACACTTGACATATCTTTGCTTTGCGCTTCTTCGGAGATTTGCCAAAAGCGTTTCATGAGCGCCATGTAATCGTTGTCCGCGAACCAGCCGCCGCCCATGTCAAACCACCAGAGCGCGTGCGAATGGATTAAGGCGCGGGCGTATTGGAGCTTGATATTTTCGACGGCAAGCGCTTTCTCACGCGCGTGAAATACCGGTTGGTGAAAATACGGAAGATCGAACAGTGGCGTTGTCAAATGGGTACGCGCGTCGTTCTCGGCAAAATACAGTTTACCGTGCTCACGGACAGAGTCGAGTGCGACCATGGACGGTTCGTCA
The DNA here is from genome assembly GCA_964646725.1 of uncultured Oscillospiraceae bacterium. Classification (GTDB taxonomy): domain Bacteria; phylum Bacillota; class Clostridia; order Oscillospirales; family CAG-382; genus UMGS882. The sequence continues at coordinate 1,915 of CAZYFX010000195.1, read as the reverse complement.
AGCCCGCCCCGACGGTTCTCGGTGTAGGAAACGGGACTGCACAGAAAATCGATATCCGCACACGCAAGCACGCTTTCCGTTGCATTGTGGCAGGATTCGCGGTCTGGACGCTCAAAGTTGTAGCCATAAAAGCAGCCGACCACCTTGCGGTAAGCCGTCTTTCGCTTGACAAGCGCCGCAAGGGAGCAGATACGCCCTGCGACCGTTTCGGAAAGAAAACAATAATAGGTCGGTTCGGTGTCTTCGAGCGCGTTTTCCGCCAAATACGCGGCGTATTTTTCGCGCGAACGCTTGCCGACCGAGCCTTTTTGGTCAAAGGGAAACCATTCCTCCGTGTGACCGCCCGCCAATTGATAGCCGCAGATGTGCTCGGCATAATCGGCGTTTTCCGTGTGGTCGAGGAATTGTTCCAACAGCCGTTCGGTTTCTTTTGCCCAGATGTCCGAGGAAAAACAGACTCTGTTTCGATCGGGACACAGACCTTCGTCGCATAATTCCTCCGGATGTGCTTCCTCCCACGCGCGGGACAGAGACAGATTGATTCGCGGGAAAATGTAAGCGTTTGGACATGCCTTTAAAACAGCGCGGACAGCCGCGTCGGCCACCGAAAAATCGGGATGCTCCGCGTCCTCGAAAATGCCGCGCGAAAATGGCGGATTGCAGGAGGCTTCATTGATGGGTTGAGCGCTGAAAAACAGCGAAACCGAAAACAATCGACAACCGACGGCGGCAAAGTCCGCATAGCGCGCTTTTTCGTGAAAATAGGTGATGTAGGCATTGGCTGAAACGCGCTTTCCGTCGATGGTAAGATACGGTACACCGTTTTCGACCCTGACACAACAGGAGAGCATGTTCAATCCTCCCCGTTCGCCGCGTCCACGGCTTTGCGAATGCTCCAGCCCGCACGTTCCAGTGCCTCCTCGGCGCTTTTTTCGTCGCAGGAAAGAATGTCCGAAACGATACGGATCATGCGCCCTTTCAGCTTTCGATTGGACGGCTTCAAGTTGATCATCAGATTTTCGTAGACATATCCGTTTCGAATCATCACACCGGTAGACAGCATGTTTAAGATAAGCTTTTGCGCCGTGCCTGCCTTTAAGCGCGTCGAGCCGGTGATGACCTCGGCACCGGTGTCGGCAACCAGCGTCTCTTGGGCTGCTTCGGCTAATTCCGTGTTCGGATTGTTGGTCAGCGCGACGGTGTAACAGCCGCACGAATCGGCATACCGCAATGCTTCGACAGTATAAGCGGCGCCTCCTGCGGCACTGATGCCCACCACGCTGTCGTTTTCGTTAAGGGTAAGCTCTCTCAGGTCGTTTCGCGCCCTTTCGGGATCATCCTCCGCGCCTTCGCTTGCGCGAAACATTGCGTCGCGTCCGCCCGCAATTATACCGATGACCGTTTCGGGGGAAACGCCGAAGGTCGGCGGACATTCGGCCGCGTCCAGAACGCCCAAACGTCCCGAGGTGCCGGCGCCGACGTAGATGAGTCGTCCACCGTGTGCCATACGCTCCGCCACCGTGTCGATGACGGAAGCAAGCGTCTCGGCGCAGGCGGCAACGGCACGGACGGCAACGACATTCTCCTCGTTCATGAGCCGCACCGCTTCCAAGGTGTTCAAGCGGTCGATGTGCATGGTCTTGGGGTTTCTTATTTCCGTGTTCAACATAGATTCTGTTCTCCTTTCTCGTAGCTTGACGACAGCGTTTCCAAAAGTCCGTCCGTGCTTATGTCGCACATTTTGGCGCAAAGCACGCACGCGCCCACCGCCGGAGCGGTTTTCGGCAGTACCGTCCGAAGCGACGGGGCGAGAAGCCGCCGTACCGCTTCCGAAAAGGTCGGATTTTTCAAAAGAATGCTTCCCGACAGCACTACGGTTCCAACATTCGGGTGACGGCTGTGCGCCAAATTGATC
>CAZYFX010000194.1:0-3310 GCA_964646725.1 uncultured Oscillospiraceae bacterium | reverse complement strand
GATGCGACACGCGCTTCGGCGTCGGCAAGCGTTAGACCCTTCACCTTAGCACCCGCCGCATCGAAATGCCCGCCGCCGCCTAAGGTCTCGGTGATGAGCTGGACATTGACCGAGCCGTCCGAACGTGCGGATATGTGCACGTCCCCGTCAATGCGGCAGAGCACAAACGAAGCGCGCACATTTTCCACCGTGAGCAGACGGTCGGCCGCTTTGGCGGCGGCGATCTTGTCTTTCAGATCGCTGTCGCGTTCGGAAACGGCGATGGCTATGGAATCGCGATAAATGCGGATGTTGTTCTCAAACACGCTCTCTCGCGTGAAATCGTCGATGGACGAAGAAAACAGACGTGTGGCATCATACGGTTCGGCGCCCTCGCTGCGCAGATACTGTGCGGCGGCGAAGGTTTTGACGCCGGTGTTTCGCGTGAACTGCTTGGTGTCGAGAAGAATCCCCGCAAACAGAAGATTGGCCTCCGGGCGTGAAAGTGTGCCGGAAGGGGTGACCTGCTCCAAAATCTCACACATCAATTCGGAAACGGAGGACGCGGCCGGTTCGATGTAGGAGAGCTTGGGGGGATTGACGAATTCGCCGGTTTTGCGGTGATGATCGATGACTGCGAAGGATGCGGCGGATTCGTACAGCTCCGGTACCTCGAAAAAGGACGGATTGTTTACGTCGCAGACCACAAGCAGGGTGTCCGAACGGATGAGCTCGTGCGCCATTTCGCGGTCGATGAACAAATCGTCGTATTCGCCCGAGCGAAAGCGCATACTTTCGAATATTTTCTTCAGGTTGAAATCGTGGATGTTGACCACCACGCCGACCGATTTGTTCAAAAAGCGTGCGATACGCGACACGGCCACGCAGGACGCGATGGAATCGTGGTCGGCGTACTTATGTCCCATGACGATGACATTGCCGCTCTGTTTCATGAGCGAAACAAGCTCGTTGGCAATGACGCGCGAACGCACCTTGGTTTTCTTCTGCACCGATTTGGAGCGGCCGCCGTAGTATTCGACGCCCGTTTCGGTCTTGACGACCGCCTGGTCGCCGCCGCGCTGAAGCGCTAAATCCAACGCATTGCGGGCAACGCTTTCTTTTTCGGCCAAAGTCCCCGATACCTTGGATACGCCGATGGAAGCGGTAAAGGGCATGGTGATGTTGTCGATCTCGATCTCGCGGATCTTATCCAGAATATCGAAACGAGCTTCGTCCAAACGTTCGAAATGTCGCTGTTCGAACAGAATGATGAATTTGTCCTTGTCGTATTCCTTTAAAATGCCGCCGATGGATGCGGTCCAAGCGTCGAGCACTCCGCCGATGAGGGCAAGCGCCGTGCGCTGCTTGTCCTGGATGAACTGAATGGCCTCGGCAAAGTTGTCGATGACCACAAAGGCCACCATGACCGATTTCATTTCCAATTCTTTTTGTGCATGGGCCAACTCGGTTGTGTCCTCCCAAAAGGTGAAGCAGTGAGGCTTGCCGCCGACCTGGGTCTTATAGCAGCTTACCGTATAGTCCACGCCGCGCCAAGAGACGGAAATCGGTTCGCCCCGTTCGCGAAGGAGTCGTGCCGCCCCAAGCGTGGGGTGGACGAGCTCGGACAGCTTTTTGCCGTACAGCGTCGTTTTTTCGCCGACCGCCGCCAAAAAAGCACGGTTGTACCAGACGATCTCGCCGTTTTCACCCGTCATGGCGACCGGGGACGCAAGGGAAGTTACAAAATTCAAGGTCAGCCCCGACAACAGCGGCGCATCCTTGGTCATGCCGCCCTTTTTCACGGTGCTCCAGCAAACGAGCATATAAGCAATAAGATAAAAGAAGGAAAGAAAAATGCCGAGTATACATAGGGGCGTGTCCTTTTTTGCACCGCAGGCAAGCGTATAAAAGACGAGCAAAAACAGCCCGAAAAATATGCTTTTTCGCGCAAACAGCTTTTTGAAATATTCTCTAAACGACTGCATGACCGAGCTCCTTTACAAAGAAGTTGAAACGTATTTGCGTCCGCGTTATTCCTCGGGACGGATAAGACGCAGATTTTCCGTAAGCTGTGCGGAAGCGCCGATAAAAGCAAGCAGTAAGGAAAGAAGTCCGACGAGACCCGAAAGCGTACCGAGCGTGACAAACAGGAAGGCTGTCAGCCCAAGCGCCCCGACGCGGCTTTTCAGCTTTTTTTCCAGACGGTGAAGTACGGCTCGAAGTCCCACATAGGCAAACGGATAGGTGAGAATGGCGGAGACGTTCATAAAGGTGATGTAGATGCTTCCCGAAACCGAAAACAGACTGCACAACAGATATATAAAATAGGAAAGATAAAATACGGTGACGCTGACCGTGCTCAAGACAAAGCGCCACGGACGTCCCTCAAGGCAAACGGCTTCGGCGCGGAAGAATCGGACAAACGGCTTGTACAGTGCGGTGACCAAAGCGGCAATGAGCATACACCAGCTTGCGATCATGGAGGGAAACGACATACGGAGAGTGCTTGTCAGGCTGTTTTGCAATGCATCGACCGACTGTGTGACGTTTTCCGCGTCGGAGAGGGAAAGCATACTTCGATACAGCTCGGCGATAGCGGACGAAAGATCGTTCAGCGCCTGTTCGACCAGTTCCGGGCGAAACGCGCCGTAGATCTCGGTCAACAGCAAAACGCATTCGGCAAGAAAAAACAGCACGGATACGGCGGAAAGGGCGGCAAAGAAAACGCTCTTTCCGACTTTTTTTCGTTCGGTCAAGCAAACGGCAAGTGCGGCTAAGCAGGCGAACAGCAGACTGATAAAGCTATCAAGACTGCTTACGGAAAAGCCGTCAATCAAGAAACACCGGGAAAGCAGACTGATAAAGCAGAGCATCGGCGGCGCAAGCGTGAAACGGACATCGGCGCACGAAAGCAGAATGCCGTAGATGACCGCAAAGAGGGCATACCCGACAAAGCCCAACAGATCGAACAGCGGATAGGTCGAAGTATGAGTCAAAAATAAAAGCAAGACAACGCATACAAGTGTTTGTATATACGGAGGGCGGTTTTCCTGCCGAATGGGGGCGGTAGGGGCGTTCAAATGAGAGCATCTCCTTTGCGGAACATACGATTATAAAACTTCATTGTATATTATATCACAATTTATAAGAGTTGGCAAGGGCTTGGAACACAAAAAACAATTTTTCTTGCGAAAGTGAATTCCCAAAGTAAATTCCATTGTGGAATTTACTTTGGGAATTCACTCGTAAAAAGTTTACAGCGGAAAATTTGCGAAATGTTGTGTTACAATTGATGGGTGACAATAAAATAAAGAAAATAGACTCCAAATGT
>CAZYFX010000193.1:0-3338 GCA_964646725.1 uncultured Oscillospiraceae bacterium | reverse complement strand
ACAGCTCGCCCTCGGTGATCTCCTCCAGACCGGCGATCATACGAAGCGTGGTGGATTTACCGCAGCCGGACGGTCCGACCAGAATGATAAATTCCTTGTCCTTGATCTCAAGGCAGAAATCGTTAACAGCCGTAACGCCGCCCGGATATCTCTTAAAAATGTGTTTTAAGCTTACACTTGCCATTTTGTTTGATCCTCCCAAAGAATATAGCATACGATTTTGCGAAATCGAGAGATAAGAAAATCCCTTATCATTACATCCTATATCATACCAGATTTTTCGGAAAAAGAAAAGAGTTTTTCTTCCCAAAAATTTCTTCCGATATTTGTGCATGTTTTACAAAAAGCCGTGAAAACAAGAGAATACGTGAGAATTCAAGAGAATTAAAATCTTCACAAATTCACTTTTGTTAGTTTTACACAAATTTACGCAAAATACTTGTGCAAATCCTTTATATCTTGCGACACTTCTTCGAAAAGCTCCCAATATTCGGTGTGTTCACAGGCTTCGCCGGGTTTAAGCGTATAGAGCGGAGACAGTGTTTCGACCTCTAAGAAGTCGGCACAGGAATACATTTCCACCGAGCAGCCGTTGTCGGGATAGGAAGCACCCGGGATATACGGCGCGGTGATGCGGAAGGCCGTTCCGTGATTCACGCAAAGAGCCACGCCGTTCGTATTGTTCACGCCGATCTTGAACGCGCGTTCGGCGGCGGTATCCTGCGCAAGCCCCATGTAGTCGTCGTCCATGTGGAAACGCTTGTCGGTCATGACGTTGTACGGCCAGAGCATAAGTGTGCGGTTGGAAAGAAGCCCCGTGTCCTCGGTTGCCTGCTTGACGTATGCCTTGCCGCCCTTATCCGTGACATTCAAGCCCCAGATCGAACCGGTCTGTGTGCGGTCGGACATATTGGTGAGCACGTGCTTGACGCTTGCCTTGGCAGATGTTTCATCCACCGTGACGACCGTCGTCTCCTGCCAACCGGTAAAGATCTGCTTAGGGGCATAGAACGTGAACACGTTTCCTTCGACGGTGTACGCCACCGGGTCGTTATCGGGATAATATGTCTCGGGATGCTTTTCGGGGCTGACCCAGAAGCGGTGTCCGCCGTAAATATTCCAGCGTGCGTCCTTGCCGAACATATCCTGCAAATTCGGCTCGTCGTGATAAATCGCAAGCTTCTCGTCGTTGAACATCATGTTCTCCTTGCCGACGAGGTTCAGCTTGATGATGCGCGGACCGCATTCGACCGTCACATACAGCTCCATGACGCCGTTGGTGATGCAGACGCACTTTCCGAAGCTCGAATAGTTTTTGATTTCATAGTTTACTGCCATTGTTATAACCGTTCCTTTCCGTCGCGTTCCGAGAATCGAAAAAAATACGAGTCGTTCGCGACATTCGATTTTATTTGTTAAAAACTGCCTTTATCCGTGCCGAGTGAGAAAACTATTTATTTTGCTCGGGACATTTCCAATCGAAGATCAACGGCGGCTCGGCAAACGGTGTTTTGAAATAGGTATCGGGCAGTGCTTCCTTGCCCTGATGATATTTTATCACGTTGACGAGCTGCTTGATGTCGCAAACGTCGTGACGATGTGCGCCCGTGCGGTAATACCAGATGAGATTGTCTTTCGCACCGTAAAGCTTGAATACCTCCTCGGCCGCCAGGGTCGTCTGCCACGAGCCGACGGTATTCGTCCAGGCATCGCTGGCCGCTTCCCAAACACAGAGCTTTCTCGGTGCAACGAGCGCCTTGAGGTAATGGGCGTCAAAGGGGAGCTTTTCTTCGCAGTCGAGATAGTCGAGCATTCCTTTGCCCATCCAGAACGGAAAATTGGTGCAAAGATCTTTTAACCGTTCACTGCGACGTTCCACGCCGTCCTCGCAAATTTGCTTCATGTGGATGCGGTAGCAGCTGCATGAACCGCAGTTCGTTTCGTTGGGATTGACGATGGCGGCGCGTTCGTCAAGGACGCCTGCCAGCATCGCGGTTTTCCCGCCGCGCGAATGTCCCGTAAACGCGATGGCGGAAGTATCGACAAAGTCGAGCTTTTCGCACAGATCCACACAGCGTGAAAAGCCCCACGCCCATGCGCCGATCGCCCCGAAATCGAGTTCGGGATAAACCTTGTACAGAGCTCCCTGCGAACGACCTTCGCCCATGATATCGTGCGCCAGTTCGAGACGGTTGAAAATGCAAAAGGCTATGCCGTTATCGGTCATGGCGTGGATATACTCTTTGTCGTGGGAATAGGCCCAACAGCCGTCGCCGTCGATGACAACAGGCACCTTTTCGTCAGTGGCGGGGCGGAATATTTTGACCGAGAACGAAACCTGCTTTTCCTTTGTGCCCGCGTAAATCTTATACGACACGCACATGTCCGGGTGATTTTCGCTTAACCTTTCGTATTCGAAAAGCTCCGGGGCGGGAGGTTGGACGCCGTATTGAAGCTCAACGGCGGTCTTGTATATTTCCTTGCGCCGTTTTTCCCAATCGGCAACATTCTTTACGCGGTCGCCGTTGTCAAACAAAAACGGGTCGGGGAGCTGACCGAGTACCTCGTATTCGGTTACTTTTATGAGCTCTTCGCCTGTGACCGGTTTTTCCATACTTGACCGTTCCTTTCCGCCGCGTTTCGAAAAAAGCATGCGCTTGAAATCGTTTCCGCGGCATTCGAAATTCCGTGTTCAATATTACCCGAAAAAGCGGGCGTGTCGGATGACGCGCATCAAAGCGATTCGACCGTCTTTTTCAAAAGCTCGGCACGGTCGGTCTTTTCCCATGCCACACCCAACTCCTCGCGTCCCAAATGTCCGTAGGCGGCAAGCTGTTTGTAGATCGGCTTGCGCAGATCGAGCATTTCGATGATCGCCGCCGGGCGCAGGTCGAAGCAACGCTCCACGGCCTTTGCCAGCTTTTCTTCGTTGCAGACCGCCGTTCCGAAGGTATCGACTAAGACGCTTACCGGGCGTGCCACGCCGATGGCGTAAGCGATCTGAACCTCGCACTTTTTGGCAAGTCCCGCCGCAACCACGTTTTTGGCCACATAGCGCGCCGCGTAGGCGGCACTGCGGTCAACCTTGGTCGGGTCTTTACCGGAGAATGCGCCGCCGCCGTGACGTGCATAGCCGCCGTAGGTATCGACGATGATCTTGCGGCCGGTCAAACCCGTGTCCCCGTTGGGTCCGCCGATGACAAAGCGACCGGTCGGATTGACGAAGAAGCGGGTGTCCTTGTCCAAAAGCGCAGCCGGGACGGTCGGCATGACCACATGTTCGAGAATGTCCGAACGAATCTGCTCCAAGGACACATTGTCGTCGTGCTGAGAGGATA
>CAZYFX010000192.1:0-3347 GCA_964646725.1 uncultured Oscillospiraceae bacterium | reverse complement strand
AGTGATTCTTGATGTCCTTGTCCTCCACGATGCCCATGCCCGTTTCTTCGACCGCCAGCTTGGCAAGCGGGATGCGCGCCTTGTTGGCGGCTACGGCTGCGGCAAAAAAGATCTTGTCCACCTGCTCTTGAGTATACGTCGCAAACTTCTTCTGCGCTTCCCGGATGCTCGCAAGAGTCGCTTCGAGTGTTTCCACGCTGTCAACTGTGCCATAGATTTTCTTTTCCATTTCTGTTCCTCCTGTGTGACCTTTATGAAAAGCGTTGATCGGGCTTCGCAACGGATGACGTTGTCGGTTCCCTTTTCTTTGTTAATATTTTAACACACTTATTTTCCTTTGTAAAGTATCTTTTTTATATACGGTCATGCTTTTTCAGCATAGCTGTGCATCTAAAAATTTCCGCTTGGCGCGGATCACTTCGTCGATGAAAGCGTTATCAAGAGCACTCGGCTTATAATCCTTTCGAAAAACGAGCACGTCCCGATGCTTTTTTTCGTTTTGCACGGGAAGCTGAACCAGATGGTATTTTTCGCACAGCTCTTTCGGGATGGGCGACACCCACATAAATGCGTCGGGTCTGGCTTCCAACAGTGAAAACTGCGTCGCGCGTTCGAAAACAAAAACATGCTTATCCACATTTTCGGACAATTCCGCTTTTCGTGCGTCAAGCAGCGGCAAGGACGGCACATACGGGTCGGGGTGGGATATTTCGACAAGCGGCGTCAAATCCTCGGAGGCGACCTCCGTTTTGCCGACAAGTGGCGAATGCTCGGAAACCAGAAGAACGTAGGAAAATTCGGCAATCAGGCGGCCGACCAATTCTTTTTCACCGAATTTCCGCTCAAAATACGGTTCATACACGCTTTGATAGCGAACGATCCCGAGATTGTATTCTTCCTTGGCCACGTTATCGATGGTGCGCACGGAATTGGTTTCCTTATAGAAAATGTCGGCCGGGGAATCCGTTCGGATATGTGCGGAAAACTCGCGGAACGCATGGGAAATATAGCTGGCTCGCGGAACACACACCGAAAAACGCTGCTTTTTGGTTCGCGCACTGCGATATACTTCTTCGATCTCATCGACCTGTCGGATGATACGCTTGGCATACTGAAGAAATTCTTCTCCGTCGGGCGTTACGGTAATTCCCTTGGTGGTTCGCTCGAAAATAACGATGCCGAGAGATTCTTCAAGCTCGCGAATGGCACGGCTGAGATTGGGCTGTCCCATATAAAGATTCTCCGCCGCCTTGCTGATGGATTTGGTTTTTGCGACTTCGACGGCGTATTTGAGATGTATGATATTCACAGACACCCTCCTTATCTTTTCACCGATCGGATATAGTATACCATAAATATATGAAAAATGCAAGACAATACATCCCTTAATCGATTATTTCGGAGGTTTCGAAACAGGAAAACACTGCAAATTTCAATAACTTTTATCGGATATTTTGTAAATTGCATTATTTTCTCTTGACAAACGGTGCAAATGTGCGTATAATAAAGCCAACATTTCCGAGAGCAAGCGTTCCGGAACAACATCGCGAAAGGAAGTAAGGGCTATGAAATTTCAATCGGTTTCTCTTAACTGTGCCAATTTCTTCGGCTTTTACTTTTTCAGCTTTGCTTTTTATTTTAGCAAGGCCTTTCGTCGTTGTGCTTGTTGAAGGAAAATCGTTTCAAACGGGACATAAGTACGAAAGGCCGCGCCAAAATGAGCTGCGGTCTTTCTTTTTTGTTTCGAACACACCCGATCGTATTTTTAACAAAAGATAAGGAGCTATCATCATGGTAATCGTATTAAAGAACAACTGCGACAAGATGCAGCTTGACCGTCTCACTGCCTGGCTCGGAGAAATGCACGTCACACCGCAATTCACGCACGGCGTCGGTCAAACCATCATGGGGTTGGTGGGCGACACCTCCAAGATCGACATCGACATGCTTCGTGCTCTCGAGATCGTCGAGGATGTCAAGCGTATCGCCGAACCGTACAAAAAGGCGAACCGCAAATTTCATCCCGAGGATACCGTTATCACGCTTGACAACGGTGCCAAAATCGGCGGAGGGAATTTGATGGTCATGGCCGGCCCCTGCTCCATCGAATCGGAGGAACAGCTTTGCACGATTGCGGAAGCGGTCAAGGCAAGCGGTGCGACCGTGCTTCGCGGCGGCGCCTTCAAGCCGAGAACTTCGCCGTATGCTTTCCAGGGGATGCGCGAGGACGGCTTGAAGCTGCTCATCAAAGCCAAGAAACAGGTAGGAATCCCGGTCGTGACCGAGATCATGGACTATGCGCATCTGCCGTTGTTCGAAGATGTGGACATCATTCAGGTCGGTGCACGAAACATGCAGAATTTCGAGCTGTTGAAGCATTTGGGAAAGACCGACAAGCCGATTTTACTCAAACGCGGACTTTCAAGCACATTGGAGGAGCTCCTCATGAGCGCGGAATACATCATGAGCGAAGGAAACGAGCGCGTCATTCTCTGCGAACGCGGCATTCGTACCTTTGAAACGGCAACGCGCAACACACTCGATATTTCGGCCGTCCCCATGCTCCGCTCCATGACACATTTGCCCATCGTGATCGACCCCAGCCACGCGACCGGAAAAAGTATGCTCGTGCCGTCCATGGCATTGGCCGGCGTAGTCGCGGGCGCGGACGGTTTAATCATTGAAGTTCACAACAATCCCGCCAAAGCACTTTGCGACGGTGCCCAATCCTTAACACCCGCACAGTTCGATGCGCTTCAGAAAAAGATCGAATCCGTCAAGCCCTTCGCCTACCGTCCGTAAGGAAAGCTTTACCGAATCCCTTACGAAAGGACGAAATACAATGAAAATCGCTGTTATCGGTCTGGGGCTCATCGGCGGAAGCTTCGCCAAGGCCTTCAAGACCTTCACCGACCACACGGTCTACGGCTACGATGCCGACCAGGCCACCCTCGCTTACGCCAAGCTCTCCGAAGCTGTTGACGAGGACTTAACGGACGAGCTTCTTTCGGAAGCCGATCTTTTACTGCTGTCCCTGTACCCCGAAACGACCGTGCGTATCTTGGAGGAAAAAGCGCCTCTACTCAAAAAAGGCGCATTGGTCGTAGACACCTGCGGTACCAAACGCAAGGTCTGCGCCGTCGGCTTTTCGCTTGCCGAAAAGCACGGTTTCACCTTTGTGGGCGGTCATCCCATGGCGGGAACACAGTTTTCGGGCATCAAGTATTCGCGTGCCGAGCTTTTCAAGGGCGCGTCGATGATCCTTGTTCCGCCGCATTTGGACGATATGTCCTTTTTGACCGCCGTCAAGAGTATTTTTATGCCGCTCGGCTTCGGCAAGGTCACGG
>CAZYFX010000191.1:0-3356 GCA_964646725.1 uncultured Oscillospiraceae bacterium | reverse complement strand
GTTAACACATACAATCCAAGTCATCTTATGCTGATACCTTAAGTTGACAGCATTGCTTTACACAAGGGAGCTGTTTAGAGAGTGCGAATTTCAATGGATTTTAAGCTGAGCCCGACTTCCCGATGAGTTCGATGAGTTTCGGCGATGGCGTTTATGCCGCCGAAACGGGGTAAGAACACGCGGACGAAAACTTCAAAAACACATCTGCATTCGGACGCGAATATTGCTCCGGGGCTTCCCCGGCGCAGGCGGAATGATTCCGCTCTGCTTTGCATACACTGTATCACTTCAATTGCAAGGAGAGAGCCCCATGTTTGTTTTTTCGTTCAAGGCTTCCAAATTCCGACTCCTGTTTGCCGCCGTCCTTTGCGGCGTCATCGCCTTTGCGGCCGTCTTGCTCATGCCCGAGAGCGAACACACCGTTACCGTCAACGGTGTCGGCTTCGACCAAAAAATTCGCTTTGACGGCATAAAGGATACGTCGTCCTTAGTCGCCTTTGCCGAAAGCCTCGGCTTTTCGGTGGAAAACGAGCCGACCGAAAGCGTGGAAACCAAAATTCCGCACAAATTCGACGCGCTCCTTACCGCCTACAACGAATTACAAAAAAGTCAGGGCTTCAACCTCGCCAAATATCGCGGAAAAACCGTTCGGCGGCACACCTTTCGCGTGACGGGTCTGCCGAACGAGCAGACGCTTCCCGAGGATGAGGTGCTTCTTTCGCTCATCGTCTGCAAGGACACGGTCATCGGCGGCGACCTGTATTTCACCGGCGAAACGGACGTTTGCGCCTTTTTGCGATGACCCGATTTTCGAAAACGGACGAGGAAAGCCGCTACCGAAAGCATTCCCGATTGTGGGAAATTCTTTTGTGCCTTCTTCTTTTGTGCGGCGCACTGTATATCCGCTATCGCAAAAGCACACAATGTATCCCGACTTCGACGACGGGCACACCGACGAAATGTACCCTGACCTTTACCGACCTTGCCGACGAGCTCTATAAAAAAAGCGGCCTTGATGGGGTTCATCAAGACCGGGATAGGGGGAAACCTTGAATACAAGGCGGCATATACGTCTTTCGTTCGGGGGCGTGCGCGTTTCTCCTTCGGCGCTTGCGGCAGTGTGTGCCATGCTGATTGCAGACCCGTCGGTCTACACATTGGCGGCACTGGCGGCGGCTGTCCTTCACGAATGCGGACACATCGCGGCGCTTCGTCTTTGCGGCGCACACATCCACGGTATAACGATTCTGCCGTTCGGAGCGGTGATTCGCTCGGATGTGAACTGTCTGCCGTACAAAAGGGAAGCGCAAGCGGCACTTGCCGGGCCGCTTGCGGGATTTGCGGCGGCGCTTGTGTCGGGACTTTTGTGCCTGTGGCTTCGCGACCGACTGTCGCTGTTTTTCTGCGCGTGCAATCTGACGCTGGCGTGTATCAATCTGATACCGATCCGCAGTCTGGACGGCGGACGCATAGCGGAAGCGCTTTTGTTTTCGCATCTTCCGTTCGAGCGGGCACAACCGCTTGCGGACGCACTGTCCGACGTGTCGCTTGCCGTTCTGACGCTGGCGGCGGTGGGACTTGTGCTTATGGGAAGCTGCAATTTTTCGCTGATCTTATTCTGCATCAGCCTGTTTTTACTCCCGGACGAAACGGGAACTTACACGGCTACCGTGTCAAAAGCTCCTCGAAATCGTAAATATAATGATCGGCGATCGACTTGATCTCCTCGACATACTCCGCCGAGGATTCGTCGAACACGCCGCACACGCGAATGCCCGACGCTTTGGCAGCCTTGTCGGCGTTGAAGTTGTCATCCAAAAACAGGATATCGCCGATGGGCTTGCCGATACGCTCGGCGGCGCGGACATAGATCTGCGGGTCGGCTTTGGTGGTGGCAAAATCGTCGCACGACCACACGTTGTCGAACAAATCGTAAATGCCGTTGCGCTTCAGGCACACGTCCAACGTCGCGTGAGGACTGGCGGTCAACACATTGAGCCCCGCGCCGCGTGACTTCAATTCGTTCAAAACACGCACGACGTTCTTTTTGGCGGGGATGTTGTGCGCGTATTCCTCATACGCATAGGCGTTCATGGTCGCCACCAGTTCCTCGACCGACTTGTCAAGTCCCATTTCGACATAATATTTTGCCGTGCCCAAAAAGCCGAGCGGCGTGATGATCTTCAAAATGTTGTCGGGGTAGGACATATGATTTTCGTCCAAGATTCGTAACATGAGCGCCCCGTAGGTGGGCATGGAATCGACAAGCGTTCCGTCAAAATCGAACAAATAGGTGTTGTATTTCATATCGTTTCCTTTCTCCACGCTCCGTCGTACAGCACATACACGCCGTCGAACCCGACGTCGCGAAGCAAAGCCTTTGCGTCCTCAAAGCCAAAAGAAAGGGTATCGATGTTGTGGCTGTCGGAGGACAAAACGACGCCGCGACCGCTTTTCTTTAAAATGTGCAACAGTCGCTCGTGCGGATACGGGTCGTGCCGATAGCCGCGCGCGATTGCGCCGGTGTTGACTTCGAACAGCACGTCGCATCGGGCGGCAAGTGCCATGTACGCTTCGGCGGTCTTAAAGTATCCCTCGTCCGAGAGCAGACGATTGGAATCGCGCTCGTCGAATTTGGTGATGAGATCGAAATGTCCCACGATATCCGGCTTGCGTTCGGCGATGTAACGGCAAAAGGGTGCGTAATATGCCTCGGCGAAGCGTTCGATGCTGTTGTCGAATTTTTGTAACGCTTTGTGGATATAGGAGAGCGTCGAATCGATGGAGACATATTCTCCGTCGAGCGCGACATAGTGGGACGAGCCGATGATATAATCGAAGCGTGAGCGGTCGAGAAGGGAATAGGAATCCTCCTCGACGCCGAGGTAGATTTGGATACGGTCGGCGTACTCCTTTTGCAGACGGCGAATTTCGGCGATATAGCCGTCGGTATCGGACATGCAGGAGCGTTCGTCGTAGGCGGTGTAGCCGTGCCCGGAAAAGCCGAGCGCGTCGAAGCCGCGTTCGACAGCGGCGCGAACGACCTCCTCGGGGGTATTCTTTCCGTCGCAAAAGGTGGAATGGGTATGGTAGTTGGTGAGCATAAGGTTGCCTTTCTGCGCTGTGCGCGAATGAATGTGGTTTTAGTATAGCACAATCGGCAAAAAATGTCAACCTGCCATCAAATCAGCTTACGCAGACAGCTCCCTTTACACAAGCAATGCTGTCAACTTAAGGAATCGGTATAAGCTTGACCAGACTGTATATTAACACAGTGCGTTCTTCCAATGGAATACGGTTTATTCTTTTTGCTTCTGCAAAAAGAACCAAAAAGCAGCCCAAGGGTTGCGACCCTC
>CAZYFX010000190.1:0-3363 GCA_964646725.1 uncultured Oscillospiraceae bacterium | reverse complement strand
CCATGTCTTTTGTGTTTTGTCAAGAGCTTTTGCGATATTTTCGCAAAAATGCACTGAAAAAGCTTGGTTTTTTGAAAAAAGTATCTTTTCGCTTCCGTTTTCGACGGTTTTCTTTCCGTGTCTGTGTTACAATAGGCGAAAGGAACGTCTTCACAGTTTAAACGGTTCAAAAGAAAGGAAGAAAAATATGCAGGATATCCAAAACAACAAGCCGTCTACATACCGAAAGCGCTCGCGCCGCACCTTTCCCTTCAAGACCTTGGAAAAAACGGTTCTGCCGACTCTGCGGCGCTTGCGAAAAAAGCTTCTTCACGCCGCGTCGGCGCACGGCGCGGACAAGGCACGAGCCCGATTACTGGCGGATGGATTTCTCAAGGTCGTGTTCGGCTTTTTAATGGGACTTGCGCGTCTGCCGCAAAGCGTCCGTCCGTTCGGCATTGCCGCCGTGTGCTCGTTTGCCGATGCCAAAAGCGAGCTGTGTGTATATGCGGGGGCGGCACTGTCCTGTTTTTTTGCGGGATTGCGCGGCCTGCCCTACTTTGTTCTTTACTTTTTTCTGTATGTGGGGCGTAAGGCGTTTACCGATTCGCGCTTTTCGGAACCTTTGTATATACGTGTGCTCGAAAGCGCCGTGATCAGTGCGGCGCTGGGCATCTTGCGCATTTGCGAGGGACGTGCCGAGCCGCTGTACGAATATGCCGCTTTTTTGTCTCTTGCGGCGGTCTCCTGCGGCTTTACGGTCTTCTTTTCGACGTTGTTTGTGCCGGAAATATCCGAAAAAAGCAAGCTTGGCACACGGAGCGTTTGTCTGTATGCCGTGACGGGTGCGCTTGTCTGCGCTCTCGACGGATGGCATGTGGCGGGGGTGGATATCCGTTTTGCGATCGCCTGCGTGTGTACTTTGTATTTTGCGGCGGCGGGTGGCTTTATGCACGCCGGGATCGTCGGCTTTGTTTGCGGTCTTGCCTGTTTTTCGACGGGCGCGTCGGCGGCATTGGGGCTTGCGGGCATGGCGGCGGCCTTTCTCCTTGCGAAAAGCATTCCGGCGGCACTTGTGTCCTTTGTCGCAACGATCGGTGTATGTACAGTGTACGGGCAGGGACTTGCGCATTTGCCCGACGCTGTTTCGGGGGCACTTTGCGGGGCGGTGCTGTTTGTTCCGCTCTGCGGTTTTTTGCCGGACGTGCTTCGCTTGCAGGGGGCGACTGCCTGTCCGAAAAACATCATACGCGACATGAAAACCTGCGAAAAGGAAGTTTCCGAGGCGTTTTTTGCTTTGTCCGAGATTTTTTCCACGCTTGCGGAAAAACGAAAATATCCGTCGGCGTCCGATGTGTCGATGGCGGTAGACAAAAGCTTCTGTGAGGTCTGTGCGGGGTGTGCGTTGAACGAAATGTGCTATGCCCGACGCAAAACGGATATGGATGAGTTGAAGGAATCGCTGTTTGCGGTGCTTTCCTCCCGCGCCTGTGTCAGGGAGGATTTCGGTGAATTGATGAAAGACAAATGCATTCGCTTGGACGGCTTGTGCGAGGAGGTGAATCGGGCGTATCGGAGACTTTCCGAAATGGGAGCGGCCGACAATCGCATAGCCCTTTTGTCCTCGCAGTATGCGGGCATGGCGCGTGTGATCACCGATGCCGGCGAACGAACCGACGCTTCGCGCACACGGGACGGCGTATTTGAAAAGAACGTTGCGAGCGCGTTAAAAAAAGCGGACATTCCCTTTAGCGGCGTGGTGTGCTTGGGCGGTCGCCGAAAGCGCACACGCGTGTACGGGATCAATTTGGACAAGTTCCCGTTCGGTGCCGAAGAATTTAAACGGTATATGCTTGCGACCTGCGGCGTGTATGTGAGCGAACCGAGCTTCGATATTTCGGAAAAAGGCGGCCCGGTGCTGTATTTCGAACGTGCGCCGCTCCTTGCGGTCGAATATGCCTATGCCGACGAACCGTTGAGTGCCGCCGAACCAAACGGCGACACGGTAAGCTTTGTGTCCGGAAAACAGCACACGTTTTACGCAAGCATTTGCGACGGCATGGGCAGCGGCATCAAGGCGGCGAGTGCGTCGCGTCTGTCGGCCGTTTTTTTGGAAAAGCTGTTGGCTGCGGGCGTTAAGCGTAGTGTGATCTTGGAGCTTCTCAACACGGTTTTGCTTTCTCAAAGCGGTGAGCGATTTTCAACGGTCGATCTGTTCGAAGCCGATCTTTTGAGCGGTCGCTGTTCGTTTATCAAAGCCGGAGCCGCGCCGACATATATCTTTCGCGGCGGCAAGCTGTATAAGATTTCTTCCGCAACGCCGCCGGTCGGCATTCTCAATTCCTTTACCGCCGAGAGCACGCGCTTTGACGTACAGCCGGGCGATTTGATCTTTATGCTGTCGGACGGTGTGGTGCAGGGGAGCGATGACGGCGTGTGGCTTTCGGAACTGGTACGTATGGACAAAACGGGAGACGTATCCCGCTTGGCCGAGGACATCATCCGCAAGGCACACGAGATAAACGAACGAGCGGATGACGCCAGCGCGGCCGTCATTCGTATCAAGAGTGTGCAGGATGTACAGCAGGGGAAGCAAAAAGCGGCGGCGTGACTTGCGATGCATGTCCGAAAAAACGGGACTGTATCGTATGCGGATACAGTCCCGTATCGGTTATCGGTTATATTCTCCGAGCAGCCACTCCAACACCTTTGTACTCTGATAGGCGCTGTCCCAGCTGTTGTGACCGATCCCGTGAAAAACGGTCAGCTGCGCGTCTTTTCCGTTTCGGACGGCCGCATCGACCATCCGGTACGAGCTTTCCGGCGGTACCGTTTCGTCAGCATCTCCGTGGAATGCCCAAATTTTTGCTTGGATGAGACCGACACACCACGGTGTGCCGCCGCCGCAGACGGGTGCGATCCTGCGGAAAAGCTCCGGAAAGCATATGGCCATTGCCCAGGTTCCGTAGCCTCCCATGCTGATGCCTGTAAGCGAGATTTTGGTACGGTCAATGCGGTGCGTGTCTATGTAAGATTCCAGAAAATCCATCAACAAAAAAACAAGATCGTTCCAGATTTTTCCTTCCGGGCATTGCGGACAGACTGTGATGCAAGGAAGCGTCAGCCCCTCGTGCATATATTTCGGGATTGCCTGACGGTACAGGCGTTCGGGTTCGTTCCCGCGTTCGCCTGCGCCGTGAAGAAACACCAAAAGCGGAGCTCCGTCTGCGTTTTCGAGTTCCTTCGGTATTTGCTCTAAGTAGGGAAGAGCACCGAAATACGGATGTCGGTACAGCTTTTCTGTCATGGAAAAAAGTCTCCTTTGCTGCCGATACGGCCGGATTTGCCTGAATTGTAATAAGAAAAGCCCCACAGAACGGGGGC
>CAZYFX010000189.1:0-3378 GCA_964646725.1 uncultured Oscillospiraceae bacterium | reverse complement strand
GGTGGAATATACGGTCAGCAAAAAGCTGTACGCCAAGACCATGTTCGCCACGCATTACCATGAGCTCACCGAGTTGGAGGAGCTGTGTCGAGGTGTGGTCAATTACAACATCGTCGCGAAAAAGCGCGGGGAAGAACTGATTTTCTTACGCAAAATCGTGCGCGGAGCCGCCGACGAAAGCTACGGTATCGAAGTCGCAAGGTTAGCGGGCGTTCCGGAGGAGGTCGTGCGCCGTGCGGATAAAATCCTTGCCCATATCGATGAGCACGAAAGCGTCCGTCCGAAAAAAGAGCTGCTTCCGAAACAGACGGAGAACGCGACGATGGGATTGGAAACCATGCTGTACGACCGCGTTTGCGACGCCATCAAGAAGATCGATATCAACACGCTGACGCCCATTGAGGCGTTGAGCAAGCTTTACGAAATGAAGAAAATCTTAGACGGAGAATGAAGTTGAGTGAAGAGTGAATAGTGAAAAGTGAATAAGTGCGGCGGAAAACGCCGAAGCGTTTTCTTCAATGCGAAAGGCATAGAATCTGCGTTTTTTTTAAGGCGGAGAGTATCGTAGTAGGGACCGACGTCCCCGGCGGTCCGTTTGGGTAAAAGCAATATCTCTGCCGAAATTTGTTTATTGCGGACAGTCGAGGACGCCTGTCCCTACAATTTTGTAAACATCCTTGTGAGAATCGAACAAACTTCCGACTTTCATCAAAAACTACGCCCGCGAAAAACCGAGTTTCGGCGGTGGCGTTTATGCCGCCGAAACGGAGTATAAACCGCGTCCGCAAAGTAACAGCTTTATCCAAACTATGCTCGCGATAATTGCAGCGGCGCTTCGCCGCGCCGGAGGAGGTGGAAAGATAAGTGGATATTCCCGGTCGAAGTAGATACGGACAGAATGTAAAACGGAAAACCATGCGTCTTTCCGCTTGCATCCGACTTCAAAAGCACGGCGAAGGCGCTTAAAAGCAAACGCACCCGTGCAGTCCCGGTCTGCTTTCCGAAACGCAAGCAACAAACAAGCGGTAACCAACGGTTACGGAAAGGACGGAAAAGCATGACAAACGAATTGGAAGTAAAAGAATATCTCGAACAGTTAAGCTCCCTTCTCGAACAGAAAAACTATCGCGCCATGAAGCCGCTTTTCGAAGAACTGCCGACGGCCGATATCGCCGAATTTTTGGAGGAACTGACGGTGGATCGCGCGATGCCGGTCTTTCGCTCTCTCCCCAAGGAACGCTCGGTCGAAGTGTTCAGCTATTTCGAAGCGGAAACACAGGAGAAATTCATCACCTCCATCACCGACGAGGAAATCGGACGCATCGTCGAGGAGCTCAGCGTGGATGACGCGGTGGATATGCTCGAGGAGATGCCCGCCACCATCGTCCGAAAAGTTCTCAAAAACGCAAGTGCCGATACGCGCAAGCTCATCAACCAGTTTTTGAACTACCCCGACAACTCGGTCGGCAGTATCATGACCGCCGAATTTACCGACATTCGCGGTCATATGACCGTCGGCGAGGTCATTCGCTATCTGCGAAGCGTCTCCGACAACAAAGAAACCATTTACACCTGCTATATCATCAGCCCATCGCGCGAATTGGAAGGCGTCATCGAGCTGTGCGACATTTTGGCCTGTAAGGACGATTCGACGCTCATCTCCGACATCATGGAAACCGGCGTGGTCAAAGCCGTCACCACCGAGGATAAAGAGGATGCCGCCGGTCTGTTTTCCAAATACGACCTGACGACGCTTCCCGTGGTGGACGCGGAAAATCGACTGGTCGGTATCGTCACCGTCGATGATATCGTGGACGTCATCGAAGAAGAAGCCACCAAAGATATCGAACAAATGGCGGCTATGGAACCGCTCGAAACGCCGTACCTCAAAACCGGCGTGTTCACCATCGTGCGCAAGCGCATTCTGTGGTTGCTCATTCTGATGGTGGCCGGGACGATCACCGGCAGCATCTTGGGAAAATTCCAGGAAGCCATCGCGGCCGTTCCGCTTCTCGTCACCTTTATGCCCATGCTGTTCGACACCGGCGGAAACTCCGGCTCACAGGCCAGCACGACGGTCATACGCGGTCTTACCACCGGAGAGCTGGAATGCGGCGACGTTTTGAAAATCCTCTGGAAGGAGCTGCGCGTGTCGGTGGTCGTGGGCGTTCTGTTTGCCGCGATCAATTTCGGACGCGTCGTGCTCCTCACAAACGACCCGGACAAGGTGCTCATCGCCCTCGTGGTGTCGCTTGCCATGCTGTTCACCATCATCATCGCCAAATCCTTGGGCGCGGTGCTTCCCATTCTGGCGCAGAAGCTGCACATGGACCCGGCGGTCATGGCCGCGCCACTCATTACAACGCTGGTGGACGTGTGCGCGATGTTGGTATACTTCGGGCTGGCGATCAAGCTGTTGGCGTTTCGTTTGTAACTAAATATGAAAAAAATGTAATTTTCTCTTGCAATGGGAGAAACTATATGCTATAATAAAATGAAAAAGGTTTTGCGCAGGGAGTTTGAAAGAACATTTTCTGCCGCAGGCCCTATTCGTTCCCAAAGATCGTTAAAAAATTATTTATCGAAAGGTGCGAAAAAACATGTTAAACAAGAAAACCGTAGAAGACGTAAACGTATCCGGTAAGCGCGTTCTTGTCCGTTGTGACTTCAACGTGCCGCTCAAGGACGGCGTGATCACCAGCGACAAGCGTATCGTTGCCGCCGTTCCCACCATCAAGTATCTGCTTGAGCAGGGCGCAAAGGTCATCCTCTGCTCCCACATGGGCAAGCCGCACGCCATCTTCACCGAGGGCTTCGGTCTTGACAAGAAGGAAAAGAAAAAGGTCGAGGCACTTCCCGAGGCCGAGCAGGCTGCCGCTAAGGCCGAGCTTCTCGAAAAGGCCAAGAAGAACGACCCGATCAAGTTCACCCTCAAGCCGGTCGCCGTTCGTTTGAACGAACTTCTCGACGGCAAGGTCACCTTCGCTTCCGACATCATCGGCGAGGACGCCAAGGCCAAGGTCGCCGCTCTGAAGGACGGCGAGGCTGTTCTTCTCGAAAACGTCCGTTTCGACGCGCGTGAAACCAAGAACGACCCCTCTTTCTCCAAGGAGCTTGCTTCTCTTTGCGACGTATATGTCAACGATGCTTTCGGTTCGGCTCACCGCGCACACTGCTCGACGGCCGGCGTGACCGAATTTGTAAGCGACGCCGTATGCGGCTACCTCATTCAGAGAGAGATCGAGGTCATGGGCGGCGCACTGTCCGACCCGAAGCGTCCGTTCGTTGCCATTCTCGGCGGCGCAAAGGTATCCGACAAAATCGGCGTAATCAATAACCTCATCGATAAGGTCGATACGCTCATCATCGGCGGCGGTA
>CAZYFX010000188.1:0-3479 GCA_964646725.1 uncultured Oscillospiraceae bacterium | reverse complement strand
CACGGTTGCAGCAGCTTGACAAGCATAACGATACCGGACAGCGTGAAGAGTATCGGCAGTTGTGCATTTTTTGCATGCAGCAGCTTGACCAACATAAAAATACCGAACGGTGTGACAGTAATTGACTCTGAGTATATTGGTGACCGATGTTACGGGTCCCATATGGGTACATTTCAACTCTGCAGCAGCTTGACGAGCATAACGATACCGAACACCGTAACGCGCATTGAACCGTTTTCATTTTCCAATTGCGAAAAATTACGAAATGTGTACTACACCGGCTCCGAAAGTGAATGGGAAAGGATTGAAATTGGTATTGTAAACGATGAGCTTAAAGCCGCCACCATCCACTTTAATTCCCACGCCTAACACACCGAATCAAACTTTTGAATCTTACGAAATGCCCGCCGACAGCGTTTGTTCCGTCGGCGGGCGCTTTTTGCTTTTTCAACGTTTTTCGACATCCGTCTTCTTTAGGTTACAGGCGCGACACGGCTAAGGCGAAAGCATCGATTTCCGCCGACGTGTTTCCGAATGCAAGCGACGCGCGCACTGCCCCGTATTCGCCCGTTTTCAGCGCCGCATGGGCAAGCGGAGCACAGTGAAAGCCACCGCGCACGCAAAAGCCGCTCTCGTTCAGGCGTTCCGCCGCTTCCTCGGACGGTATGCCTTTCTTGTTGAACACAAGTGTCGGCGTTCGTTGCTCACAGAGTCCGTACATACTCACGCCGGGTATCGACAGAAGCGACTCGGTCAAACGGTCGATCAAGTTCCGATTTCGCTCGAATATTTCGCCGATACCGATCTTGGTCACATAGCCGATACCGGCGTTCAAGCCGCAGATCGCAGGCGTTCCGAGCGTTCCGGCCTCCAAACGCTCCGGAAGCAGGCCGCTCATGCTTTTATCGGACGAATGCACACCGTTGCCACCCTCCAAGATCGGAGTCGGCTCACAGTCGGAATAGAACAGTGCGCCGCCCACGCCCTGCGGTCCGTACAGGCTTTTATGCCCCGCAAAACACAGCACGTCGATCCCCAATGCGCCGACGTTGATGGGCACACAGCCCGCCGCCTGCGAAGCGTCGCAGATCAAAAGAATACCGCGCTTGCGGCAAACATCCGCAAGCCTTGCGATGGGAAGAATTTTTCCGCACACGTTCGACGCGAAGGTCACAACCGCCATGCGTGTGTTCGGACGAAGCTTAGATACAAAATCATAGACAGTCTCATTATCCGAGCCGGTCGCGTCAAACACCGTGTAGGTGATTTCGGACGGCATTTTCGAGAGGGCATACACCGGACGGATGACCGAATTGTGCTCAAGGTTGGAAATAAGGATATGACTGTGCGGCTTTGCCAGTCCCTTGATCGCCATATTGAGCGCGTAGGTCGCATTGTAGGTGAACACCACGCGCTCGGGTCTGTCACAGCCGAAAAGGCGGCACACGCTTTTGCGGCATTCGTAAATTTCCGAGGCGGCCCTATACGACAGATCGTGTCCGCTCCGCCCGGGATTGCCGAGTGCCTCCAACGAAGAAAGCACGGCGCGGCGCACACATTCCGGCTTATGGACGGTGGTGGCGGCTTGATCGAGGTAGACATACTTTTTCATGTCTTTGCCTCACAGTCCACGACGCTTATGACCCGAATTCCCGCCAAATTCAAATACCGCCGCGCCAACGCACTGTCACTGCGGTTCACGCGCAGTCCGTACCCACACCCGCCGAGCGATTTCACATGACGAAGCTTTTCGATTTTGCAGAGGATGCCGTGCGCTTCAAGCTCGTTTTTTCCCTTCATGGCATAGGTGATCGAGCTGACGATCAGAAATTCGCAGTCCATAGGCCTTCCCTCCCCGCTTTAAGACTCGACCTCGGGGTTTACGGCATACAAATTGCGCTCGTTCATACGGCGTTTGGCGTTCTCAAGCGCTTCGCCGAAGCGTTGGAAATGCACGATCTCGCGGGCGCGTAAAAAGCGGATCGGTTCACGCACATCCGGGTCATCGACTAAGCGGAGGATGTTGTCGTAGGTCGTGCGGGCTTTTTGCTCCGGTGCGATTGCCTAAGAACAACGTACAGTTTAACAATGAAGTAAATTCTCACCCTCGTCACCGTTTGGATATTGACATATCGCCAAATCTGTGCTATCATATATGCATAAGGAAATCTTTAAACACGATACCGTGAGATCGGAAAGATGGACATGCTGTGCAAGGCGGGAAGCTTTACCCGTTTTGCCGTTTCGTCTTGCCGATCGGCAGGACTTTTTTATTGCCGAAAGGAACGACCATGTCAAGGCTTCATGCAACCTCTGTCGGTTTTGAACCCAACTCCGTTGCCGCAAACGCACTTGCGGCTTTTCTTGCTTCCCATCCGGAATGGGACTCGCCGCTTTACACGGCTTTTCCCGGCTTTTGCGATGTGCATGTGCATTTTCGTGAGCCGGGCTTTTCTTATAAGGAAACCGTCCGCACAGGCTCCCTTGCGGCCGCACACGGCGGCTATACCGCTGTCTGCACCATGCCGAACGTGAGTCCTGTGCCCGATTCCGTCGAACATCTCGAAGAACAGCTGACGCTTATTCGGCGCGACGCGCTTGTTCACGTTTACCCCTACGGTGCTATCACGGTCGGCGAACGCGGCGAGGAGCTTTCGGACATGACTGCTCTTGCCCCCCATGTCGTTGCCTTTTCGGATGACGGACGCGGTGTGCAGTCCGGGACACTTATGCGCGAAGCCATGCGACAGGCGGCGGCTTTGAGGAAAACGATTGTCGCACATTGCGAGGACAATTCGCTTCTTCACGGCGGCTGTATCCACGACGGCGCGTATGCCGCCGTGCACGGTCATCGCGGCATTTGCAGTGAGAGCGAATGGGGGCCGATTGCGCGCGATCTTGCACTTGTGCGCGAAACGCACTGCGCTTATCACGTTTGCCACATTTCCTGCAAGGAAAGCGTGGAATTGATACGACAAGCCAAACGCGAAGGTCTGGATGTCACCTGCGAAACGGCACCGCACTATTTATTGTTGGATGAAAACGATTTGCGCGAGGACGGTCGCTTCAAGATGAATCCACCGCTCCGAACAGCCTCCGACCGCGAGGCCTTAGTCGAAGGACTGCTCGACGGAACGATCGATATGATCGCCACCGACCACGCGCCGCACAGTGCCGAGGAAAAATCGAAGGGGCTGGCGAACAGCGCTTTCGGCATTGTCGGATTGGAAAGCGCCTTTTCGCTCTTGTATACCGAGCTTGTGCGCAAGAACATTTTATCGGTCAAGCATCTTGTTCGGGTGATGAGCACAAACGCGCGCGGACGCTTTTCGCTCCCTCTCGGCGCGGACTTTTCTCTCTGGCGCACCGACGAAGCACACCATATCGACCCGAAGGATTTTCTTTCGATGGGAAAAGCCACGCCGTTTGAAGGACACACGGTGTGCGGAACATGTATGCTCACCGTCTGCGACGGAAAA
>CAZYFX010000187.1:0-3497 GCA_964646725.1 uncultured Oscillospiraceae bacterium | reverse complement strand
TACGCGGCACGACCAGCGCACCGACCATCAAGCTGTTGCGCGACGCGGGTGCGACCGAAATCCATATGCGCGTTTCCGCACCGCCTTTCTTGAATCCCTGCTACTACGGGACGGATATCGATTCGCGCGACAAGCTCATCGCCTGTCATCACTCGGTCGAGGAGATCGCAAAAATCATCGGCGTGGACAGCTTGGGCTACCTGAACGTCAACCATCTGGGAATGCTTGCGGCGCACGACAACAAGCAATGCGAATACTGCGCGGCCTGCTTTGACGGGAACTATCCGACGGAAGTTCCGACCCAGAGTGCCAAAAACCGCTTTGAAAAGAAGATATCCCAAAAGGACGCTTCCGACGATTGAAACCGGACGCTCAAGACAGACAAACTTTAAGGAGATTACACAATGAAAAGCTACAGCGAAAGCTACAAAAGCGCCGGTGTGGACATCACCGCCGGCTACAAGGCCGTAGAGCTGATGAAGGCTCACATCGCACGCACGCTCACAAGCGGCGTATGCTCGGATATCGGCGGCTTCGGCGGCTTATTTGAGCTCGACGTGACCGGCATGGAAAAGCCGGTACTGGTCAGCGGCACCGACGGTGTGGGAACCAAGCTGAAGCTCGCCTTTCTGATGGATAAGCACGACACGGTCGGTATCGACTGTGTAGCCATGTGCGGCAACGACATTATTTGCAGCGGCGCCAAGCCTTTGTTCTTTCTCGATTACATCGCCTGCGGCAAAAACGTTCCCGAACGCATCGCCGAGATCGTTTCCGGTGTGGCCGAGGGCTGCGTCCGGTCCGGTGCGGCGCTCATCGGCGGCGAAACGGCCGAAATGCCCGGCTTCTACCCGATTGACGAATACGATTTGGCCGGCTTTGCGGTCGGTGCGGTCGATAAGAAAAAAATACTCGACAACAAGACCATGCGCGAGGGTGATGTGATCATCGCACTTCCCTCCTCCGGCGTCCATTCCAACGGCTTTTCGTTGGTTCGCAAGGTGTTCGACGTGGAAAACGCCGACATCAAGAGCCCCGTCGCTTCCCTTGGCGGCAAGAGCATCGGCGAAGCACTGCTTGCCCCGACGAAGATCTATGTCAAACCGATCCTTTCTCTTCTCGAACAAGTGACGGTGCGCGGCATTTCGCACATCACAGGCGGCGGCTTCTACGAAAACATTCCGCGCAGCATTCCCGACGGGCTCTGCGCCGAGATCGACCGCGCATCGGTTCGTGTGCTCCCCATTTTCGACCTGATCGCCGCGACCGGTCGCATCGACGAGCGCGACATGTTCAACACCTTCAATATGGGTGTGGGCATGAGCGTTATCGTTCCGAAAGAGGAGGAGCAAAAGGCACTTGAGGTACTTCATGCCACCGGTGAGGACGCTTACACGATCGGTAAGATCATCCGCGCCGACGAAAAAATCGTCATTCGCGCTTAGCGCGCTCGGAGGCCATCGATGAAAGACCTCTTCTACGGAATTTCCGCCGGGCTTCTCATCGGTATCGGCGGGACGGTCTATCTGTCAAGCGACAATCGGACGGTCGGGGCGATTTTATTCTCCGTGGCGCTTATCTGCATTTGCGCCAAGGGCTACTCGCTGTTTACCGGCAAGGTCGGCTATATGGCGTATTCGCACACAAAAAAGGACGCGCTGAATTTGTTACTCTGCTTTCTCGGCAATCTGGTCGGGACGTTCGCTTCGGGATTGTGTATCCGCTTTTCGCAAGGGGCGCTCGGCGAAAAAGCGTTCACCCTCTGCGAGGCAAAGCTGACGCAGGGCATTCCCGAAGCCCTCATCCGCGCCGTTTTCTGCGGAATGCTCATGTATCTTGCCGTATCCGTCTATCGTGAAAAGAACACCTGTATCGGCATTCTTTTCTGTGTTCCCGTCTTTATCCTAAGCGGATTTGAGCATTCGATCGCCGATTTGTACTATTTCTTCGCCGCCGGCATTTTTTCGCTTCGCGCGGCGGGATATCTCGCCCTCATCGTTCTCGGAAACTCGTTCGGCGGCCTGCTTTTGCCGCTTCTGTCGTTCGCGGCCGAGAAAAACGGACAAAAGGAGTCGTAATATGTCGCACACTTCATCCGACACACGCACACGGGTGGCCGTTCTTGTTTCGGGCGGCGGCACCAATTTACAGGCGCTCATCGACGCACAGGCGCGCGGACTCATTCCCGACGGCGTTCTGTCGCTCGTCATATCCAACAAAGCGGACGCTTATGCGCTCACCCGCGCCGAAAAGGCGGGTATTCCGACCGCCGTCGTGCTGAAAAAGGAATGCGCCGACGCAAAGGAATTTGAAAGCCGCATTCGCGCCTTGCTCGAAGAAAACGGTATCAAATTGATCGTGCTTGCCGGCTTTATGAGCATTCTCAGTGCCGAATTTACTTCGGTCTATCCGAAGCGCATTCTCAATGTGCATCCCTCTCTGATCCCCTCGTTCTGCGGTGCGGGCTTTTACGGACTACATGTCCATGAAGCAGCATTGCGATACGGTGTCAAGGTGACCGGTGCAACGGTGCATTTTGTCAACGAAATCCCCGACGGCGGTGAGATCATAATGCAAAAGGCCGTGGAGATACTCGACGACGATACGCCCGAGACGCTTCAAAAGCGCGTTATGGAGCAGGCGGAATGGATCCTGCTTCCGAAAGCCGTGCAAAAGGTATGCGCCGAGCTTCGCGCATAAACGTCAAAAAAGACAAGGAGCATTTGCCATGAACATCTACGGAGTCAAAACCATCGGCGAGCGCATTGCCGGAAATCCCTATGTCGGTCGCGGTATCGTCACCGGAACAAGCGAAAACGGACGATATGCCGTTACCGCCTATTTCATCATGGGACGCAGTGCCAACAGCCGCAACCGCGTTTTTACGCTCAAGGACGGCGTACTTTTCACCGAGCCGTATGACCCGGCCAAGGTCAAGGATCCCTCGCTCATCATTTACGCGGCTTTGCGTACCCACGAAAACAAGCTCATCGTCACCAACGGCGACCAGACCGACACGATCTACGAATATGTCAAAAACGGAAAGACCTTCAAGGAAGCACTCGAGACACGCGCTTTCGAGCCCGACGCTCCCAACTTCACGCCGCGTATCAGCAGTATGATCACCTTTGCGGACGGAGGCTTTTCGTACGAGATGAGCATTTTGAAAAGCATCGATGCCGAAGGAAGCGACTGCGTACGCTACACTTTCTCCTACCCTTCCAAAAAGGGACTCGGCCATTTCATCCACACCTATGTGACCGACGGTGAGCCCTTGCCCACGTTTCAAGGCGAACCGGAGCGCGTGAGCATTCCCGACGATATCGACGACTTTACGACCGATATCTGGGAACATCTGGACGCCTCCAACAAAATTTCGTTGTATGTACGCTACACCGATCTTGCGTCCGGCAAGGAAAAATACCGACTCATCAACCGTTTCGCTTAAAGTACCGTTTGATTTGAAGAAAGGAACGTACCGCCATGAAAGAATTCGA
>CAZYFX010000186.1:0-3499 GCA_964646725.1 uncultured Oscillospiraceae bacterium | reverse complement strand
CGAAAATTGGAGCGGCGCTTCGCCGCCCGCATGGGAGGTTTTGAACCGGTGCTAAGGGCGTAGGCTACTTCTAACGCAAGATCGATATTTTGCGGAAATGACACAGGTACTGCAAGCTTAACAGTAGGATAATGTCATGAAACGGATAGTGCAGTGGCAATATTGAGTTTGCTGAAACAATTTAGCGTACTGCCTCTATCCGCAAACTAAAAATCGCACTTACCACGGGCTCCCTTGTGTAAAGGGAGCTGTCAGCTCGGCTGACTGAGGGATTGAGCTGTTTTTGACACTTTCCTTTACACAAACAATGCCTAAGTTGACAGCATTGCTTTACACAGGGAGCCGCCCGGAGAGTGCGAATTTCAAGACCTTAGTGCTGAGCCGTGTGTGCCAATGGACACACGGTGGGGTACAAATGCGCGGACGAAGCTTTATTGTTTTACATAAATTCGGACGCGAAAATTGCTGCGCGGCTTCCGCGTCCCATTCTTATTCGGCTTTCCACAGAGCCGTAAGCCCCATTGGGCGCACGGCGGAGTAACAACACGCGGACGAAACATTGTCGTTTTATCTGAATTCGGACGCGAAAATTGCTGCGCGGCTTCCGCGCCTAAACATTACGATATTTGGACGGACTGATTCCGAATTGCTTTTTGAAACATCCGGAAAAATGCGCCGAATCGCAAAAACCGCAGGCCAGCGCAATGTCTCCGACCGAACGAGACGTGTTTTCCAGTAAAGAGATCGCTTCCGAAAAACGTACATGCAAAAGATACCGATGAAGCGGCATGCCGGTCGCCCGCTTGATCAGGAAGCTGACGTAATTGGGGTGATAGTCGAAAATACTGCCGATGTGCCGATTGGTCAGAGGCTCGGAATAATGGGCATGGATGTATGTCAAAAGCCGATCGGTGGTGTCGTGCTCCGAACCCGTGAGTCCGCTGGCATACAGGCGCGCACACTCGGTCAAGCATTCCGCAAGCATGTGACCGATCTTTCGGTCATAATAA
Source organism: uncultured Oscillospiraceae bacterium (assembly GCA_964646725.1). Taxonomy (GTDB): domain Bacteria; phylum Bacillota; class Clostridia; order Oscillospirales; family CAG-382; genus UMGS882. The sequence goes on along the minus strand of CAZYFX010000186.1, from coordinate 2,489 downwards.
AGTAACTTCTGCGAATATTCGCTCACTATGGCGGACAAGCGTTTGCAGACCGTTCGAATATCGGATAAATACAAAACATTCGAAAAGCACGGAATGTCCTCAATTGTACACGGTTCGATCAAAAGCGTCCTCGAAAATGCATCCGGTGCGACCGGAAGAATCGGAATACTCTTGGCATAAGCCGCGCGTGTATAGTCAAAATTGATCACAATATACGTCGTTTCCGTATCCGTCGGAAGAATGCGATACGGAATACCGGCGGCAACCAGCAGAAGATCCCCCTCGTTTACGGTATATTCCTCTTGTCGGACTATGATTTTTCCCTGCCCGTGAGCAGCGAAAAACAGTCGGGCATCCAAAGGGATCACGGTGGAAAACACACTTTGCGCATTGACCGTCAGATTTCGGGCATAGCGGACAAACGGATTGATCTCGGAAAAAAGCATCCATCTCACCAATCTTTATTTTATACAAATACATATTTATTTTATGTATTGATTATACCACACGGATATGCTAAAATCAAGGTGAAAATAAAAAATCGGGAGTTGTTTCAACATGATCGAAAGAAAAAATCCAAGAAATGCGCGTATCGGTATCTTTGCCGTCGCACATGCCACCTATTGGGAGCAGTTTGAAGGCTTGCGCGATAATATTATGGGCTTTCATGCCGAATTTTGCGACATGGTTCGCAAAAACGAAGTCGAAGTGTGCGATTTCGGTATGATCGACAGCAGTGAAAAGGCGTACGAGGCCGTTCCGCAAATTTTGGCTGCCGGTGTGGACGTGCTGTTCTGCAACATGGTCACCTATGCCACCTCGTCCGTGTTCGCACCCATCGTACGCGAGGTGGACAAGCCCATCGTGCTTGTCGCTCTCCAACCGCGCGCGGCACTCGATTACACCAAAGCCAACACCTTTATGCAGTTGGAAAACGACAACATCTGCTCGGTGCCCGAATTTACCGGCGTCGCCATTCGTTTGGGCAAAAAGATCAACGATGTTATCATCGGCTGTCTGTACAACGACGCCGAAGCGCAAAAGCAAATCTCCGAATGGTGCGACATTGCCAAGGTTTTGCACGACTTAAAGGGCGCGCGCATGGGACTTATGGGACATACCATGGAAGCCATGTACGATATGCACGCCGACCCGACGGCCATATCCGCCGCCTTCGGGCTCCATGTGCCGTTACTGGAAGTGGATGACGTGATCGAACTGTACAACACCGTCACCGAAGAAGAGATTGCGCAGAAGATTGCCGTCATTGACCGTGAATTCGATATGCCCGAGCCCAAGAGCGATCCCATCACCTCCAAGCTCACCGACGCGGATAAGATTCAGGCGGCCCAAAGTGCCGTAGCACTCGATAAGCTGGTGGACAAATATCACTTGACCGGCCTTGCGTACTACTACGAGGGAAGCAAGGACAGTCTGCATCAAAAGGTTGCCACCACCTTCATTGTCGGCAATTCCATCCTCAATGCGCAGGGCATCCCCATGTGCGGCGAATACGACATCAAGACCTGTATCGCCATGCTCATCATGGACAGATTGGACATCGGCGGAAGCTTTGCGGAATTTCATCCGTTCGATTTTGCCGAGGACTTTATTCTGGTCGGACATGACGGACCGCATCATCTGCGCATTGCCGAGGGAAAGCCGGTGCTTCGCAGCCTGAAAAAATACCACGGCAAGCCGGGAAGCGGCGCATCGGTCGAATTTAAGATCAAAGAGGGTCCCATTACCATGTTGGGCATCACCCAAAACGCAACGGGCGGCTTCAAGTTCGTCATCGGCGAAGGCATTTCCAAGGCCGGCCCCATCCCGCCGACGGGCAACACCAACACACGCGGCTTCTTTGAGCCGACCACCAAGGAATTCATCAAAAAATGGGTCATGGAAGGGCCGACGCACCACTACGCGCTCGGTATCGGACACCACGCCGAAACTCTCGCCAAAATCGCCGATATTCTCGGTATCGAATATGTAATCGTGAAATAAGAGGGAGTCGAATATGGTAAGCTACAACGGCAAAAACGTTTTTGCGGCAGGCGAAAGAGAAATCGCCGTGGGCGATAAAGGCCGCAAGGCGTATTTGGATTCGATCAACCGTTTTATCGATAAAAAATATGCCGAAAGCTACGACACGCGCCGACTTTTCATTGAGAAAGAGCTTGCGAACGACCCGGAGAACTGTCGAAGGAAACTGCTTGACATGCTGGGTGAGCCGTGTCCGTATCCGCTTGCGGTTCCGACAGCCACAAGCGAACATCTCGGCAAAGATGACTTTTGCGACATTTACGCCTTACAGATCGAGGTCATGCCCGACTTTCGTTTTTACGGGCTTTTGATGGTTCCGTTCGGAGTCGAAAAAGCGCCGCTCGTGATTGCACAGCACGGAGGAGGAAGCTCTCCCGAAATAAGCGGCGATCTTCTGGGCGTCGGAAATTACAGTTTTTTCACCAAACGCGCTCTTGAACGCGGAA
>CAZYFX010000185.1:0-3647 GCA_964646725.1 uncultured Oscillospiraceae bacterium | reverse complement strand
ACCGGTGCGAAGGGCGTAGGCTACTTCTAACGCAAGATCGTAACTTTGTGAAAAGGACAAAGGTACTGCAAGCTTACAGTAGGATAATCTCATAAAACGGATAGTGTAGTAGCAATATTGAGTTTGTCGAAATGATTTAGTGTGCTGACTCTATCCGCAAACTGAATAATGCGCACGTACCAATAGCGCCCTCTGAGGAGGGAGCTGTCGGCGCAGCCGACTGAGGGAGAGAGCTGTTTTGACAATTCCCTTTACACAAAAAATGCTTAAGTTGACAGCATTGCTCTTTCGGTAGGCTTGCCCCGACCGAACGATTGTGCTGACGCGAAAACAGCTTTACTCGAACTAAAAATCATACGGTTAATTAGAGGAAAGAATTATGAAATCTTACACAAACGGAACTCCGTGGCTCGATACAAACGGAAATCCCATTCAGGCGCACGGCGGTTATATCATCAAATACGGCGATTACTTTTATTGGTACGGCGAAAACCGACAGGGTGACAATTACGTTTCCTGCTATCGCTCAAAAGATTTTATGAATTGGGAATTTCGGCGCAATGTTCTTACAAAAAATTCCAAAACGGAAGCCACGAGAGTAAAATCGGATTTGTCCCTTACGAACGAAAACGGCAGAAAGGTGAACATTGAACGCCCCAAGGTGCTGTTCAACGAAAAAACGAAAAAATTCGTTATGTGGGCGCACTATGAAAACGGGGTGGATTACAGCTGCGCGGAGGCCTGTGTGGCGACCTGCGACACGCCGGACGGAGACTTCGTTTATCACGGTTCGTTTCGGCCGTACGGAGAAATGTCGCGCGACTGCACGCTGTTTGCGGATGATGACGGAAAAGCGTATTTTATCACCTCCTCAAGAGATAACAGGGATACGCATATTTATCGCCTGAGCGAGGATTTTCTGAACTGTGACAAATATTGCGCCTCGCTGTGGCCGAATGAGCATAGGGAAGCTCCGGCCGTGTTTAAAAAGGACGGCGAATACTTTATGCTCAATTCATATTGCACGGGGTGGAGACCCAATCAGGGGAAATATTCCCGTTCGACCGATATGAGCGACGGCTGGCGCGATCTGGAACTTTTCGGCGACGAAACGACGTTCGGTTCACAGCCTGCGTTTGTTTTTCCGTTGGAGCATGACGGAAAAACCGAATATATTTATGTGGGAGACCGCTGGTGCTATAAATCATTGGCATTGGGCGTTTCAGTTGACGACGATACCATTGATTATTACAGTGCTTCCACGTATGTTTTGTTGAAAATCAAATTCGACCGAAACGGAAATCCTTATATCGAGCCTTGCGATACGTTTGAAATATAAGTAAAACGAACAAGGAATTCGCTTTGTCGCACAAGAATTATAAAAATACGGTCGGAGCGGAACTCCGTCCGAAAGAAGTTCGAAGTAAAAGGAATGATTTAAAATGGCAGAATTTTTGGGAAACTCCAAGCGTACCGATTATTGCGGTACGGTTCAAGACGGCCATATCGGCAAAACCGTTACGGTCATGGGTTGGGTGCAAAAGACCCGCAACCTCGGAAGTCTCATTTTTACCGATTTGCGTGACCGCACCGGCATCGTTCAGCTGGCCTACGACGAAAACACCCCGAAGGAGCTGTTCGAAAAGGCCGCCTCCGTCCGCAGTGAATACGTTCTCTGCGCGACAGGTTGTGTGCGTGAGCGCGACAGCAAAAACCCCGCAATCCCGACCGGAAACGTCGAGGTCTATGTATCCGAGCTTAAAATTTTGGCAGAGAGCGAAACGCCGCCTTTCGAAATTGTCGAAAACAGCAAGGCGGGCGAAGATCTGCGCTTAAAATACCGCTATCTCGACCTGCGCCGTCCCGACTTGATGAAGAACATTCTGTTCCGTCATAAGCTCGCCAAAGTGACGCGCGACTACTTCGATAAGCAGGGCTTCATCGAGATCGAAACGCCTATCCTCATCAAGTCCACTCCCGAGGGCGCACGCGATTATCTCGTGCCCAGCCGTGTACACAAAGGCTCGTTCTACGCCCTTCCGCAGTCTCCGCAGCTGTACAAGCAGTTGTCTATGGTAGCCGGTTTCGACCGCTATATGCAGATCGCGCGCTGCTTCCGCGATGAGGATCTTCGCGCCGACCGTCAGCCCGAGTTCACCCAGATTGACCTCGAAATGTCGTTCGTCGAAATGGAGGACGTGCTGGCCATCGGCGAAGGCTTTATGAAAACCGTCTTTAAGGAATTACTCGACACCGATATCGCGCTTCCGTTGCCCCGCATGACCTATAAAGAAGCCATGGAGCGCTTCGGAAGCGACAAGCCGGATATCCGCTACGGCATGGAAATTTTCGATTTGAGCGACGTTGTCAAGGACAGCGCGTTCAGCGTCTTTGCGGGTGCTGTGAGCGGCGGCGGCTCGGTACGCGCCATCAAAGCGGAAAAGGCCGCTTCGGTTCTCACGCGCAAGGAGATTGATAAGTTGACCGAATACGTCAAAGGTATCGGCGGCAAGGGACTTGCCTGGATGCGCTTTACGCCCGACGGCATGACCTCCTCGTTCGGCAAATTCATGACCGAGGACGAAATGAACGCCATCACCGCGCGCGCCGACGCCAAGGTCGGAGACGTGGTTCTGATCTTAGCCGACACCAACACCGGCAAGCTTCTCTCACAGCTCGGCGCACTGCGTATCAAGACGGCCGACCGCATCGGCGTCGAAAAGAAGGGCATCGGCCTTTTGTGGATTACCGAGTTCCCGTTCTTCGAATACGATGAGGAGTCGGGCGAGTGGTTGGCCATGCACCATCCGTTCACCGCGCCGCTCGACGAGTGTTTGGACTATCTCGAAACCGACAAGTCCAAGGTACGCGCCAAGGCGTATGACCTCGTGTTCAACGGCATCGAGCTGTCCAGCGGTTCGATTCGTATCACCAATCCCGCACTGCAAAGCCGTATCTTCGATCTGCTCGGGCTATCGAAGGAAGAAGCGAACGAAAAGTTCGGCTATCTGCTCGACGCCTTCAAGTACGGCGCACCGCCGCACGGCGGCATGGGAATCGGGCTTGACCGTTTGACCATGCAGCTTCTCGGCTGTGAGAGCTTGCGCGACGTGGTGGCTTATCCGAAGGTACAGAACGCTTCGGAGCTTATGACCATGTGCCCGGCACCGGTCGATCAAAAGGCATTGGACGAGCTGGGGTTGACGCTGAAAGAGAAAGAAAACAAATAATAAACAAGGGGCGTATCCGAGTAATCGATGCGCCCCTTCGGCGTGCCAATGCTGTCAACTTAAGGTATCAACATAAGCTTGACCGGGATTCTGCGTTTTAACATAGTGCGTTCTTCCAATGGGAAACGGTTTATTCTTTTTGCTTCTGCAAAAATAACCAAAAAGCAGCCGGGGCGCTGCCCTGCGACCCGCGGTTCAAAACTCATGCGGACTGAACTTTTTCGATAATTTATAATTTTCTGCTGTTAGACAACTTTCTGCAAAATTAACAGTACGTCAAGCATCCGCATGTTAGGTTTTGAACCGGTGCGAAAGGCACAGTCTACATCTAACGCAAGATCGATATTTTGCGGAAATGACGCAGGTACTGCAAGCTTAACAGTAGGATAATCTCATGAAATGGATAGTGTAGTGGCA
>CAZYFX010000184.1:0-3678 GCA_964646725.1 uncultured Oscillospiraceae bacterium | reverse complement strand
CTGATGGTAAGCAACGAAGCTCTTGCCGCCTACCTTGTCCGTGCTCACGGTTTCGCCGGCCGTGTATTTTGCACCGGTATCGCTGTTGTACCAGGCAATGAAGTCCTTCGTGTCGGCAGGATTCGGGAAGGTGTAGGTGTCACCCGAGAGCGTGACGAGCGAGGAGAAGCCGTCGTCTACCAGACGAACCTGCGTGCCGGCAACCTTCGGGTTGTAGTAGAGACGGAGATTGTCGTAGTAATACGGCGTGGAGTTGTTTGCGTAGCGGCGTGCGCCGATCTCCTGGAGACCGGTCTTTTTGTCCGAACCGTCGGCCGTCACCGTCCAGGTGTAGGTTTGCCACTTACCTGTCTCGGTCGCGTAAGCCTTCCAGGGGTTCTGCCAAGCATCCGTTCCGCCGTTCGAGTACTGCATACGACCCAAAACGCCGGGCGTTGCCGTTCCGTCGGGGAACCAGAGATCGACAACGATGGTGTAGTCGCCGACTCCGCTGAATTGCGGATGGAGCTGTACGCTTGACCAACTGCCCGTTGCCGTGAGCTTTAAGCTCTTGGTGCCGTCTCCGTTCGGATTGTCGGCGTTTTCGATGTTGACGGTCGTTCCCGCCGCCTTGACCGGGTAAGCCGCGTTGCTGTAGCGCGCTACCGTCGTTTCACCGTTTTCGTAATCGGCAAACCAGATCAAATCGCCGTATTTTTCGTCCGCAAGCGCATAGCCGATATCATAGAAAGCGTTGAAGCATTTGCCCGCCACTTCGCTCTTTGCAATCGTAGCGCCCGGCTTGTAGGTCTTTCCGCTGACGCTGTCACGCCATGCCAAAAAGTCGGTCGTGTCGGACGGGGTGGGGAAGGTGTAGGTCGTATCTTCTTCGGTGAACGTAATCATGGAAGAAGAGGTGTTGTCCACGATGCGTACCTGATCGTCGCCCACCTTGGGATTGATGTACAGGCGCAGATTGTCGTAATAGAACACATCACCCGAGGCACAGCAGGCACGTGCGGCGAGGTTGTGAAGTCCGGCTGTGGCATCCGAACCGTCCGCCGTTACCGTCCAGACAAAGGTTTTCCATTCGTTGTTGACGCCAACCTGTTGAGTCCAGTCCCATTTGTCGCTACCTTTGCTGTTGTCCGATTTTTTGTATTCCGCGCGGCTCCATGCACCGGGCGCGGTGTTGCTGTCCGGGAAGTACAGATCGACCATAAGTGTGTAGTCACCGGCCTGTAAGAAATAGGTGTTCAAGGTAATGCAGGCGTAAGCGCCCGTCGCGGTGAGCTGAAGAACCTTGGTGCCGTCGCCGTTGGGATTGTCGGCAATGACGGCCGTGGCGTTTTCGGGGCTTGCCGAAACGGGGAACGTCTCGGAAGAAATGAGCGAAGAGGTTGCGTTTTCGTTTTCGTAGTTTGCGTAGTAGATCAAATCTCCGTAGGTATTATCGACCGTCGGGATATCGATCTCATCGGCAAGGGAGGAGGTCGTGGGGGGGGGGCGTCATGGCTTCCGAAGCGGTTTCGACCGTCTCCAGGGACACTGCGCCGGCTGCGAGTGAAGCGGAGGTCAAAAGCGCTAACATCAAAGCGGTGAGTTTTGTGCATTTTCGCATGGTATTCGACTCCTTTTTAAATTTATTTTGGTAATACTATCATATCACAGACACGCTTCTAAGGCAATGATTTTTTGTGACAATTTTATTTTAAACTTGACTTTTTGAGACAATTGTGGTAAAATAGCGGCGAAAGCGCCGCTGCAATAATCGCGACCGAATTTTTGAAAAAGGAAAATACGGATTCCGCGTTCCGGGGCTTGCAAATTCTCATAATTATGGTATAATGACGGCATAACCGACAAGGAAACGGGGCGGAAACTATGGAAAATTCGGAGCAAAAACGAAAAAAGCTTACCTATTATGAAAAGAGCGGTCTGTATCACCTGCCGAAGGAGGAGCTGTTTACCTTGATGGCCGAGGACAGCGAACAGCTCAAGCGACGCGGCGCGGCCTTCATGCAGCACATCGATGCCTATGCGCTCCAGGACTCGGGCAAGGTACACGTCGCGCCCATTTACAACGACAACTACACGCCGTATCACGACCACGATTTCTACGAGATCAACTATGTGTTCGAGGGGGAATTGCTCGAATATGTGGACGGCAAGTGTTTGACGTTAGCGCGCGGCGAACTGTTAATCATGGCACCCGAGGTACGGCATGTCGCTTTTCCGTACAAGCGCACACGCGCCTACAACGTCTTGCTTTCTCAGTCGTTTGTCGCGGAGCTGGCCGAAAAGCTGGGGCGTTGTGAAAAGGAAAACTATTTGAGTGCCTTGGTCAAAAACTCGGGGTATCTGGTCTTTCACGGCGTTCACGGACTGTCCGAACCGCTGATTGCGGACATGCACGACTATCTGCGCAAATCCAAACGAAAAACGCCGTACCGCTCGTTGCTTGCGGAATGCCTGGCTACGGAGCTTGCGGTACGGCTGGGGATGCAGATGTATGACGTGTATGTCCGAAAAGAGAACGTGCTGCGCGAAAATCTCACGGAGGAGGTAGTCGGTAAGCGCATCCTGCGCTACATCGACGAAAACCACGGCGCAGTGGAGTTAGACAGCCTTTCGGGCTATTTCGGCTATTCCAAACGTCAAATCCAACGGTTGGTGGAGCGCTATGGGGGACAGACCTATTCGGCGTATGTGCGCGGTGTGCGTTTAGCCTATGCCGGACGCTGTTTGGCGCGCACGGATATGCCTGTCGGAGAGATCGCCGCCGTCTGCGGCTTCGAAAGCGTGGAATATTTCTGCCGCTGGTTCAAAAAATATCGCGGAGAAACGGCAAGCGAATTTCGTAAGAGTGCTAAGACGGAAAGAACATTTGTTTCGGGGGGGGGGGCAGTGAAATCGTATAATTTATGACATGGGGGAAAACAAAAATTCAGCAAAAACCAATGTATGCTTTATCTCTTTATCAGTTCTTCGGCGATCGCCGTATAGGCGGCCGCCCCCTTGGAATGTCGGTCGAAATACAGAGCCGGCATCCCGAAGCTGGGCGCTTCCGACAGACGCACGTTGCGCGGAACGGGGGTGGTGAACAGTTTGCCGGGGAAGTGCTTTTTGATCTCCTCCAACACCTGCACCGAAAGATTCAATCGTCCGTCGAACATGGTGATGATCACTCCGACAAGCTCCAAGCGCGGATTGTACAGCCGTTTGACCTGCGAAATGGTGAGCGTCAGCTGACTCAAGCCCTCGAGCGCGTAGTATTCGCACTGCATGGGCACCACAACGCCGTCGGCGGCATCCAGCGCATTGATCGTGAGAAGTCCGAGCGACGGCGGGCAGTCGATGAGTATGTAATCGTATTCGGTGCGCAGCATGTCGAGCGCATGTTTCAGGCGAAACTGACGGTCGGCGACTTCGACAAGCTCAAGCTCCGCTCCGGCCAACGATATGTCCGCCGGAAGAATGTCTAAGTTTTCATATTCCGTCTTTCGGATGCATTCGTAAGGGTTGGCACCCAGAATGAGATCGTAGGCGGAGTTGTCCTCCGTTTTTTCTGCGCCGACACCGCTGGTGGCGTTGCCCTGTGGGTCGAAGTCGCAGAGCAAGGTCTTTTTTCCCAACTGTCCGAGAGACGCGGCAATGTTCACGGCCGAGGTGGTTTTCCCCACGCCGCCCTTTTGATTG
>CAZYFX010000183.1:3496-3715 GCA_964646725.1 uncultured Oscillospiraceae bacterium | reverse complement strand
GGCAAATGCCGTGTCCAATTCTTCAATGAGCAGGGTATATTCGATCTTCTGAGCCTTGACGGTATCCGGCAGCTGCTTGATGCTGACAGAGCGATAGACGGTCGCGGCCACAGTCAAAAGCAAAACGAAGACTAACAGAATATCGATCAAATTGGCGTTTTTCTTTTTCATGGCATGTTCCTCTGCTTTAAGCTAAGGTGTGACGGCGGTAAGGCCGTT
>CAZYFX010000183.1:0-3486 GCA_964646725.1 uncultured Oscillospiraceae bacterium | reverse complement strand
ATCTCGGCCTTTTCGTAGGGAAAAGGCAGTAAAAGTTCGATGTCCGTGTTGGCGCACAAAAGCGTTTCGCCGAAATAATAGCGGTCGTTTTTGACGGAAGCGCGGGTGCGCACCGTCACATATATTATGCTTTCTCCCGGAACGGAAGCAAACACGAATCGATCGGACTCTTCGTCAAACACGGCTTCTTTCCGCTCGGTCACGCGAAGTTTGCGTATTTTTCCGAGCGCTGCTGCCGTGTCTCCGACAAACAGAGCTTTTCCCTTTTCAAGCTTATTTGCGTCTGTATCCGCAATGCCGCTTATGCGTAACGTGCAGTCCAATTCGAGCGTTCGGCTGTCGGACATATCGTTCACCGCGTAATCGACGGCAAACAGCACGGCAGCCAAAATGCCGATCAAGATCAAAGCATCGATAAGATTGAACCGTCTTTTTTTCGGTACATGATTCACACAAAATCATCCTTTCCCCGAGAGGAGTGTTTTTTAGTTGTATTCCCGTTCAAAATAAGCGGGGATGTAGTCGCTGTCGGCACTGTCCGTAACGGCGCTTCCGAGAGATAAGAGCAGAAAGAAGAGCAGACACAAACGAAAATCTGTCGTGATGTCTGTAAAGAAGGCGTAGAAAAAGAAAGAAAACAGACTGCATATCAGCGCGGTGCATTTCTTTTTTGCGCTTTCCGAGCCGTTTTTTTCATAGGCATAGGACAAAAGGCGAGAAATGAATACAAACATAAGAATCAGACCGAGCAGCAGCAGAGGAATCCCCACCTTTAACGCCAAAGACGTATAGGAGGCGCCGATCGCCGTTCCGACGGAACGTATACCGGTGAGCGTCGAAGCGTTGGCGACCGATTCGTTTCCGATACCGGTTCCGCAGAGCCACAGCTTTCGAAAGTAAAGCGGCAGACCGTCGCTTTGCAAAGTCGGCAGAGGGATCAGCTCGTCGGGCAGAGCCATATAATTTCGCAGATCAAAGGCGAAAAGTCCGGTTACGGAAATGAGTGTGCCGATACTGCAAAGACAGAGTACGATCAGGATACAGGTGAACAGTCTCTGACGGTGAAACAGCAGCATGACCGAAACCAGCGCCGCTGCAAAAGCAAGCATGGCATAATAGCTGTTGCCGAAAAAGAGACACAGCAAAACGGAAGCAAAGCCGATGAGAGAAAGAAATTTTCCCGAGCGGTGACTGTTCACATACAAAAGCGGAAGCATACAGATCAAAAAGCAGGGAAAGGATGAGGGCGAAAACGCCGAGCGCAGAAGAAGGTGTGAAGTGTTCGGAAGTCGATCGGCGCTGTGCGCGGCGAAAAGAAAAACGGTCAAATAGCCGTACAAACCGTACAAGGCCGATACAATCGCTGAAAAAGCGAGCGTACGAAAACACTTGTCGGCAAGTGTTGAGGAATTGATGAGCGCAATGACCGACAAAGCAAACAGCAAAACACAGAGAATACTGCCGAACGAAGCGGCGGCGCCCGACGCGTCAAATGATACGGCACACGCGGAATAAGCGATAAGCCCAAAAAGAACACACACGCCGGAGCAGAGGTTGAATCGAAAGGCGCGTTTGGCACGCAAAACCTTAAAGAGCTCGGAGATAAATGTCAAAAGAACCAAAAAAGCAAGGATTTTCCTGTCGGCGAACGGAAGAAGCAGACACACAGCCAAAACACCGTTTTCCGGACGTGTCAGTGTCATATAAACAAGTATTGCCGAAAAGAGCAGAAAGAGCGTTACCTTCGGCGACACGGCATAGGACAGCAAACCGCACAAAAAACCGAAAAACAAAAAGATTCCGGAGGCGGAATGCGGTTTTTCCGCGTTTTCGTCCGTCATGTGCTTGAGTGTGAAAATGTCCGAAAAAAAGTAGGAAAAAATACGACTGCCGCGCAAGCAGGCGGAAATGCTTTTGTTTTTTACGGGGAGCATGAACAGAGAGGCAAGCATGAGAATACAGCCGAACAAAAAGCTGTCGGAAAAATCCAAGTGCATAACACGCGGCAGATCGTTTGCCAAATTAAAGGAAACCGGAACGCCGCCGAAGAAAAGAAGAAAAATGCCGAAGGAGCGTAGGTTCGAACGGAAAAAGCGATCCGCACTGCGTTCAAGCCACTGCAAAAGGAGACTGTTCTCGCTGCGCGCGGCAAACCGAAGCTTAAAGGAAAGAAAGCGTTCCTTGGCTTTGGGCGAAAGCTTCAAAAAACGGCATATGCGACTGTCCTTACAGCGTTCGTTCAAGGGCGCATAGGCAAAAAACAGACCGAAAATGACACTGTTTTGCACAAGCTCGCGCAAGCGAGACATAAGATTTGTATGAGCGTTTATGCTTTTTTTATGAGCCACAGTCGTCCCTCCTTTCGAGTCGGATCAGCGTTCCGTTTTTAATCGAAGTGTTTCCAGATAAATCAAATCGTCTTTGGTCAGCACGGCACTTTCCAAAAGATCGGGTCGCCGACGCAATGTTTCTTGCAACGCTTTTTCACGCCGCCAACGCACAATATCCGCATGATTTCCGCCGCGAAGCACCTCTGGCACCGAAAGACCGTTGTACACGGCGGGCTTGGTGTATTGCGGATATTCGAGAAGCCCCGAGGCGATGCTTTCTTCGGTATAGCAGGAGCTGTCGGGAAGAACGCCGTCGATTAGCCGCGACACCGCGTCGATGAGTATCGCGCAAGGCAGCTCCCCACCGGTCAGAACATAGTCGCCGACCGATATTTCCTCATCGACCAAACAATCAATCACACGTCGGTCGATCCCCTCGTAATGTCCGCAAAGAAGAACCAAATTGTCGTACTGCTTCAAAGAAAGCGCCTTTTGGTGATCGAATCTTTGACCGGCCGGGGAAAAATAGATCGTTCGCGTTTTCCCCGTCAAATTCCCGACGGCCGCCGCATGGCAGTCAAAAATCGGCTGGGGAGCCATGAGCATGCCGTAACCGCCGCCGAAAGGCGTGTCATCCACACGGCGGTGCTTGTCCTTTGTGTAGTCGCGGATGTTGAAGTATTCGATCCGAATCAATCCCGCTTCCGCCGCGCGGCCGATGATACTGCTCGAAAGATAGGGCGCGATGGTTTCGGGAAACAGCGAGAGAACGGAAAAATGCATCAGCGTATCTCCTCGGCATCATCGATAAGCCCGGGAATCGGGCGGATGTAGATACCGCTTTCCGTGTCGATTCGAACGACGATATCGCTTACCGCAGGAATCAGATATTCCTTTGCCCCGTCACAAACGCGGTAGATATCCGACGCGCCGCGATTGAATACTTCTTTTAAAACACCGTAGCGAACACCGCTATCGACATCAAAAACGGGAAGCTCCAAAATATCGTCGATGAATACGCTGTCCGCGTCAAGCTCCAGATCATCGCGATGAATGTAGACAAGCTTTCCGCGCAGAGCGTCCGCTTTTTCCGCCGTGTCCACGCCCTCCAAACGGATAAAAGCAAATCCACCGTAGAGCTTGGCCGACAGAATTT
>CAZYFX010000182.1:0-3724 GCA_964646725.1 uncultured Oscillospiraceae bacterium | reverse complement strand
AAAAATATATCTATAATCTGGTCAAGCGCTTTAACGGCACCGAAACGGAATGCTTTTTCGCTTTCAACGAGCCGGGGCTTCTGTCCGAGCAGATGGACGATTTGGGCATCCCCTGCTTTCAGCTTGAAATGAAAAATCCCTTCGATCTCAAGGCCGCCAAACGGCTTGCCGCCATTTGCAAGGCCAATAAGATCGATATCATCCATTCCCACTATCCGCGCGAAAACTACATTGCCGTGCTGTCGCGGTTGTTCTACCCGAAGGCAAAGGCGTTGTATACCTGTCACCTGACCTTAAAAACGGGGCTTTCCTGGTGGTTTACCAATAAGCTTATCACGCCGCACAACGCGGGCATCATCGCGGTCTGCAACAATGCCAAGGAGCTTCTTGTGTCCAACGGCGTGCGTCCGTCCAAGATCAAGGTCATCTTCAACGGCATTCCGACTGTTCAGACCGAAGCCGACCCTACGGCCGTCCGCAAGGAATTCGGTCTTGCGGAGGATACGTTTGTCATTTCGATTTTAGCGCGGTATCATATGTCCAAGGGGCTGGATTTTCTGGTGGACAGCATAGCGGCGCTGGATAAGAAAATGAAGCGTGACTATGTGCTCTTGATTGCCGGAGACGGTGAATACTTTGAGGCGGTCGGGGAGCAGATCGCGCGTCTGGGGCTTGAAAAACGCGTCAAGCAGCTCGGCTTCCGCAGTGATACCGACAATATTTTGGCCGCGTCGGACGTGTACGTCAATTCTTCCAAATGCTATGAGGCGTTAAGCTTTGCCATTTTGGAAGCCATGGCGCGTTCGCTTCCGCTTGTGGTGACGGCGGCGGGCGGCAACGGCGATATTGTAAACGATTCGACCGACTGTGGCTTCATCGTGCCCTACGGGGATACCGAAGCCTTTGCCGAAGCGCTGTACACGCTGAGTGAGGACGAAGAACTCCGCGCTCGTTTTGCGGCCAATGCCAAAAAGGCAACGCAGACGGTGTTCGAGCTGGAAAATGTGTTGCAGCAGACGCTTCAAACGTACCAAACTGTCGCAAACGGCGGTTGGAATAATTAAAAAACATGAAAACGGATAGGAGTAAAAAAATGATTAAGAACGGAAAATTATTCGGAAAGATCAATGTGATCGATCTGTTGGCACTTGCGGCGATTTTAGCCGCTGCTTTGGCAATAGTGTTTTTCTTTTTGAAGCCGAAAGCAACCAATGATACGCTCGTTATGAAATTCCTTATCGAAGAAGTGGATTCCTTTGTAGCCGAAAAGGTCCATGTCGGGGATACGCTGTATGATGATACCTATGTTCAGGAGCTCGGCTTTGTAACGGACGTTGAGCTGGATGATTCCATTTCCTACGGCTTGGTCGAGGACGGTATGTATACGCTCACTTCCAAGGAAGGCTACTACTCTATGATCATTACCGGCGAAGTCGAGGGAAAAAAGACGAAGAACGGCGCGGAGATCGGCGACAAAAAATACGGTGTCGGTCATTCGATGGTGCTTCGCGCCGGTGATGCCAAGTTGTATTTACGCGTGTACGATATTGCCGTGAAGAACGAGGACGCGGATTCCGAAAACAAGGAGCAGACGGCGGAAAACGTGCAGGTCAAGCTGACGTTTTATGCCCGTGAGGTGCAGGATTATGTGGCACAGGCGGCTCAAGCTGCCTATGATGACGGCGCATCGGTTACGGATGTTGTACGCAAATCCTCCTTCGGTACGATCGACCGTATTACTGTGGCCGAAGCGAGAGCGTATGTCGAAACATCGGAGGGCTACAAGGAAAGCGGAAGACCCGGCTACAATGCCGTGACGATTGAAGTGACCGCCGAGGGCGAAATGACCGAAAACGGCGTTAAGATCGACGGCCGTGTATACAGCATCGGCGACAGTGTGAATCTGCGTGTGGGTCTTGCGAAGATATCGATGAATATCAGTGCCATCGAGCAATAAAGGTTGAATCAAATGATGAATCGTGTGATCAATGACGGACAAATCAAATGGCGCACGGCGTATGAAGAAGCGAAGAAAGCTTTGACGGGAAGCGCACCGTGGCGGATGCTCGTGCGGTTTCTGGCGGCTCTGTATGCGCTTTATACGCAAAGTGTGCTGTATGCGGTTTTGTCCGCGCTTGTGGATTTCTTTTCCGATTCGTATGCTGCCAGCAAAACACGCCGCGTTCTGATCGGAAAAGGCGGGGTGGAGCGATTTGCGGAGACTTCGATCGTCTACCGCGCGTTGGGCGGGGCGGTCGGTCGTATTCTGTCGGTCTTTACTGTGTGGGCAGAGAAGGTTTGTGCCAATGTGAAAAGCAGTCACTTGGCTGCGTGGTACGGCAAGTACTTCAAGCGCTCATTTTATGACAACTATACGGCGTTTACGGCGTTCGTTTGCATGGTGATTTTCGCGATACCGCATAACTTTTGGTCGAACACCTTCGGGATCCTGTTTGCCGCGATCTTGTTTGTTTTGTATGTTGCGGCATTGACCGGAAGCGAAAAAGCGAAGCATCCGGGTACGAACTTTGATGCTGTTTGGTTTTCGATACTGTTGTTCGGCTTTTCTCTGCTTGTCGGATGCGTGGTCAGCTACGATCGTGTGGACAGCATTCGCGTTTTGCTGTTCTTTGTCACCTCGTTTATGCTTTGCATGGCTTTATATGCGAGTGTGCGCGGACCGAAGGAACTTGAATCGGTGGGAGCCTTTATGTACGCGGTGCTTCTGTTTACGTCGGCCGTTGCGCTGCTTCAACGGTTAAGCGGAGTGGAAGCGGATGCGGCTTTAACGGATATGGACTTGAATGCGGGAATGCCGGGACGCGTGTTTTCCACGCTCGGAAATCCGAATAACTTTGCGGAATTTCTGGTGCTGTTCATGCCCTTTGCGCTGGCGTTTGCACTCGGACACGAAAAAGGTTCGCGTACAAGAAAGCACTGCTTGGCGGGGATGCTTCTGCCGCTCGCGGCGATTTTGCTCACCTATTCGCGGTCGGGCTGGATCGCTTTAGCCATAGCCGCGGTGATCTTCATCGCGCTGTACGATAAGCGCAACATTCCGCTTGCCATCGGTATCGGCCTGTGCTTGCTGCCGTTTATCCCGCGCTCGATTTGGAACCGCGTTTTGACCATCGGTGATCTGAAGGATACTTCCAGCTCGTATCGGTTGGATATCTGGACGGGATGTTTGAGTATGCTTAAGGATTATTGGTATACCGGTGTCGGATTGGGGACGGGCGGCTTTGCGGAAATCTATCCGCAGTACGCGGTCGGCACAAGCGGAATCGCACCGCATTCGCATATGCATTTTATGGAAATGCTCATCGAGCTGGGACCGCTTGGTTTTGTTTCCTATATTTATATGACGTTTTCGCTGATCCGCCGTTCGTTTGCGGCATCCTCTCGCAAGACGGATCCGTGTGTACGCAACTATGCAATCGCGTCTGCCGCATCCATGACCGGTATCGTGCTGATCGGTTGCTTTGAGTATTGCTGGTTTTATCCGCGCGTTATGTTTGCTTTCTTTGTGTGTGCGGGCTTGGCGATGGCTGTTTGGCGCATGGCGAAATCGGTCTAAAGAAACGATGATATT
Organism: uncultured Oscillospiraceae bacterium; assembly: GCA_964646725.1. Classification (GTDB taxonomy): domain Bacteria; phylum Bacillota; class Clostridia; order Oscillospirales; family CAG-382; genus UMGS882. The sequence continues at coordinate 132 of CAZYFX010000182.1, read as the reverse complement.
GATCATAAGGGCTGTTCCGCAATGGAACGGCCCTTATTAACGGCTTAAACTCGGCCGAAAAACGCTTTTGCGGAAAATGTCGAAAAGAAATCCCGAAAAAAGTCGCAAAAAGGGTTGACAAATGTGGGTGAA
>CAZYFX010000181.1:0-3740 GCA_964646725.1 uncultured Oscillospiraceae bacterium | reverse complement strand
CGGCGCGACGTATCACATCAAGTGCTCCCGGCATATCGGGCGCGACCGTGATAAGCTTCATATGCCCCTCAGCGGCATCGTACAAACGGTCAAAGTCCGAAACGTTGGGGACGACCATGCCTTCGGGCGCCATTGCCCCTTTTTTGGCCGGGTTCAAAAACGGGCCTTCGAAGTGAATGCCCCCTAACTTCGCTTTTCCGCGCGAAGGCTTGAAAAAAGGAAGAAGCTGTTTTGCAAGCGCGATCTCCTCATCGATGGGCGCACTTTCGAGGGTAGCGGCCACGGTGGTCACGCCCTCCGAAGCTTCAAAGGCAAGGATTTTTCCCGCATCACAGCCCAGATTGTAGTACACCTCGCCCATGGCGCCGTGCGTGTGGCTGTCGATAAGACCCGCAAACGTGTAGTCTCCGTTTGCGTTCACAACGGCTGCGTCCGCGTGTTGACACTCCGTTGCGGCGGCATAAACGCCACCGTCGCAACTTGGCACGAATTTTGAGACAATTACCAACCGCGAAGCGCCGGGGCAATTTTCGCGAAAAAATATCGTAAAAAAAGAAAAATGCAGAATTCGCGTTTTCGGGGCTTGCTATAAAACCAATAACGACGGATTAAAGCAGAGGATAAACGACAAAAGCTTCCGCAAGAGTTTGAAAACCGCTTGCGGAAGCTTTTTATGCTTTGCTATATTCTTATGAACCAATCGGCGCCGGTGTATTATAACTGAGCTGTTTTACTGTTTTTATTTAACATGAACCGAATTCATGCCCGTAACGATGTCGTATTTGATTTCGAAGTCACTGATTCTGACTCTCTTGTTAAGGCGTAAAGCTTCAACATCTTTATTGGTTAACATGTCATCTTCCACCAAGGTCTTTAATGAAACATAACCTGCGGGCGTTTCAACACACCAGCCGTCAAAATCCTTCATTTTAACATTTAAGGACGTAAGCTCTCCCAGCTTTTTATCAAACCATTTATATACGGTATTAACGTAATTAATGGCGTCCGAATCCTTTTGATAGGATGAACTCAAAGCCGTCACGTCGAATGTCTTATACACTCCCTCAAAAACAGAGGTGAAGCCATAATTTCCTTCTTCATCATACTCACCGACATAAATCGTCACATACGGAGAAACCTCTTCCGTTAACGTTAACACAGCAACTAACGATTGGTCGCGAACGACGTCTATGTTTTCGAAAACAACCGAAATACTGCCGTCTTGCGGATCATAAACCATTTGGGTAATAGTATCATCTTCTACATAAGCAAGGCTGTCATACATTCCGGTATTATCGTCATAGGAACCTTTTTCCAGCAAATACTGTTTTAACGTGGAATATGCCGTGGGAGCTACATATCTGTCATATTCCTTGATTCTCGTTTCAGGATAATTGAACTCATACCAACCGACGGGATACTCACACCAACCGGCTGCTTTGTACGCTAAAACCTCATTTTCGGAGATCAATTCCACGCTTCCGTCTTCCATATTGTACATTACCGTTCCCGGAAGATTGTTCTTAACAACAGATTTGTAAAATCCAACCGCCTGTGTGGGAACCACCTCTGCTGTTCCGTCTTCCGCAAACAATGCCGTTACCGGAAACTCATACCAATCAACGGCTTTGTTCTCTTCGACATCGCTTGCGGGAACCCACTGCATTCTTCCGTCTGTCGCATACATTACTTTTGCCGACGCGCTGATTGCAAAAAGGCTGGCCAGTAATGTCAATGCCAAAACTTTCATCAAATTCTTTTTCATTTCTTACACCTCATAAATTTACGATTTGTTGGAAAGAACAGTCATAATAACGACCATTACTTTCAAAGCTGCTGCTGTTTTGTTCCCCGGCACAGATCATATTCCTACATTTTACGATTCCCCTGTCTTTATTTTTGAATTTATTATAGCACGAGACACAATATATATATATATATATATTATTATCTGTTAACTTTTATAAAATTTAAAGTCGAACCAATAAAAGCAGCTCAAGCCGCCTTCGGAGGGCTTTCAAATATAAATCCAAAGCACTCCTTCCGTTCGAGCATTCGCGTTTTTTAAAATGTTTCCGCCTGACGGTTTTCGCTGCCAAGTCCGAATCGGACTTTTACCGTAAGCCGCAGCACATGCCGAGCTCCATCAAAAATGCCCCACCGCTTACAGCGATGGGGCATCGAACAGCTTATGCATCTTATGCATAATGATATTTTTTGCGGAAGCGCACCAAAAAGAACACCGTCAGCACCAGCGCCAGCACCTCCGCGACAACGGCCGAGAACCACACGCCGTCCAGCTGAAACAGGTTCGGCAAAATGATCAGCGAGGACATTTGGAAAAGAAGTGTACGCATGAACGAAATCGCCGCCGATATCACACCGTCACCGAGAGCCGTGAAAAACGACGAGCCCCAGATATTGAAGCCCAAGATCAGGAACATAAGCGAATAAATGCGGAAGCCGCGCAGAGTAATGTCCATCAGTCCCGCGTCGTAGCCGACAAACAGCTTGACCAACGGGTACGCAAGCAGCTCCGAAAGCACGAGCATCCCGACTCCGGTCACACTTAAAATTGCCATGCTTTTGCGGAACAGACTTTTCATCTCCGCATGGTTTTCCGCGCCGTAATGATAGCCGGTGATGGGGGCGCTTCCGATGGAGTAGCCGATGAAGATAGCGGCGAAAATGAAGTTGACGTACATGATCGCGCCGTAGGCCGAAACACCGTCCTCACCCGCAAATTCCATCAAGCGGTAGTTGTAAAAAATGCCGACGATGGAGGAAGAAATGCTCGAAACCATTTCCGACGAGCCGTTTCCGAAGGCCTGAAGTAGCATTTTGGATTGGAAGCCGCCTGTCTTTGTCAGACGAAGCAGGCTGTTGTTGGGAGCGAAAAAGTAGAACAGAGGAAGCACGCCGCCGATGATCTGACCGATGCCGGTCGCCACGGCCGCGCCGGCCAGCCCCCAGTGAAACACACCGATGAACAGATAGTCCAAAAAGGCATTGGTCAATCCCGCCGCAACCGAGAAGCGAAAGCTTAACTGAGGCTTTTCCGCCGTGACGAAAAAGGCCTGGAAAATGTTTTGCAGTACATACGCCGTATTAAAGGCAAACAAAATGCGTCCGTACAGAACGCTATCCTCCAACAGTTGCCCCTCGGCCTTTAAGAGCCGCGCGATCTGCGGCATAAAGATAAAGCCGATAACCGAAAGCACGACGCTTAAAAGCACGCCCACATACACGAGCATGGAAAAATAGCGGTTGGCGGCCTCCTTTTTCCCTTCCCCCAGTGTGCGCGCCACGATGGCCGAGCCGCCTGTGCCGAACATAAAGCCGACCGCGCCGACCGCCATAAGCACCGGCATCATCAAATTCACGGCGGCAAACGATGTCTTTCCGACGTAGTTCGACACAAAGAAGCCGTCCACGATGCTGTACAACGACGTACACACCATCATGGCGATCGACGGCAGCACAAAGCGTATCAGCCGCGCGACGGTAAAATGATCGGATAGCTGGATTCTGGTTTTCATATAGATACCTCCCCTGTTTTTTCACAAAAAGAGCGCTCGACCGTAAAAACAACCGAGCGCACTCGACATCTTGTCCGACTTTGCAGCTGCGGCCGCAAGCCCTCCGATGATAGTCTGTAGTATATTATGATGCTTTACTTTGCGTAATCGACCTGACGGTTTTCGCGGATAAGCATGACCTTGATCTGTCCGGGATATTCG
>CAZYFX010000180.1:0-3833 GCA_964646725.1 uncultured Oscillospiraceae bacterium | reverse complement strand
AACTTTATCTTTTGTACGGATTTTGTCGCGAAAATTGGAGCGGCGCTTCGCCGCCTGATCCGCCCGCCTGTTCACAATTTATAGGTTGAATCGGAGCGCCGAAGGTGCTATAATAGTAAAAAAGCAGAGTAGAGAGCTTTGCGTGAAGTGCCGGCTGTACGGGGAGTTGACAGTCGGACGAAAAGACAGCACGGTCTGTTCTTGCGGTAACGCTCTCGCATCCCACTGCCAATGCGCGGACAGCGTGTTTTCGGATTGTGCGGAGACTTTGTCGCGCATTTTTTTGTTTTGCGGCTTGTTTCCTTTGTGTTTTGTGGGATCTCTCCCTTGTTATATTTTTTTACTCCCGGGAAAGGAATCCGCCTATGTACTCGTCCAAAAAACAAAACACCGAAACCTTCCGCACCCCCTTTTCCATACGCTTTTGGAGATATGCCGCCGCCGAGCTGAAAGACCCCAAAATGCTCGTCTTGGCCGCCCTGTTCGTCGCCTTGCGCATCGCCGTCAAAAGCATTAAAATTCCCGTGACCGATACCGTGAGCGTTTTCTTTACCTTTGTGGTCAATGCCTTGGGTTCGTATATCTACGGCCCCGTCGTCGGCTTCGTTTCGGGCGCGGTCTGCGATACAGTCACCTATCTTCTCAAGCCCAGCGGCCCGTATAATCCCGCCTTCATGATCGTCGAGGGACTCGGCTCGTTTTTGTTCGGCGTATGCCTGTACCGTGCGCGTGTGAGCGTGTTACGTCTGTTTTTGTCCAAGCTGTCGGTCAGCCTCATCTGCAATATTCTCCTGACCCCCATCTTTTTGGCAACCATGTACGGCAACGGAAAGACCGTGTTCGCGTATATGTCTGTCCGTATCCCCAAAAATCTGATGCTTCTGCCCATCGAAACCGCCATGTTGTTCGTTGTCTTTTCCGTCATGCTTCCCGTTTTGAAGCGCACACGCGTCATCCCGTGGTTGACGGACAACAGTCTTTCGATTTTGTAAAAAGGAACGATAAATGGAAAACGAATGCCTCGGAAGCTCCGTCGAAGCTTCCGTCAAAGAATGCATAAAACGGCTGTTGTCAGCCGAAAAGATCGCCGCATGTGCCTTTTTGGATGCGGCGTTTCTTCGCGTTCTTCTTCCGGAGAAAATGCCCGAGGGCATTCACGGTGCGGCGTTGTTTTTGATTCCTTATTATACGGGCGATTTTCCCGAACGAAACGTCTCGCTGTACAGCGTCGGTAAGGACTATCACCTGTTTTCGCGGGCGCTTGCGCAAAAAATTCTTCCGTCGCTTTCCGACGCCTTCCCCGACGAACGCTTTTATGTGTTCTGCGATTCCTCGCCCATCGACGAGCGAAAGGCCGCCGCCGAGTCCGGACTCGGGGTGATCGGCCGAAACCGCTTGCTCATCCATAAAACCTACGGAAGCTATGTGTTCATCGGCAGTATCTTAACGACCGCGCGCTTTTCCGACCGTCCCACGGCGGCGGAGCACTGTCTCGAATGCGGCAAATGCAGTTCGGCGTGTGCCTTCTTACGCGGCGAAACGGACGTGTGCTCGTCCGAATTAAACCAGCGAAAACAGTTGACCGACGAAGAGCTTGCCGCCGTTCGTGCACGAAAAATTCGTTGGGGCTGTGATGTCTGTCAGGAGGTCTGCCCCATGAACCGAAACCTTTCCACGACCCCGATCGATTTTTTTTACGAGGATCGTCTGCCCGTTCTCACGACCGCACGTTTGGATTCCATGAGCAAAAAGGAGTTTTCCGAGCGTGCTTATGCGTGGCGCGGCAAAAAAACCATCCGTCGAAACCTTGAATCGGCGAACGATACAGAAAACGGTTGACTTCTTCGACAAAATGTGATATACTTGACTTCACAAGGAAACTGCGGTAACGTCTGTTTTTGCTTTTCACGAGGTGCTTATGAAATCTTTATATTCTCACATTCAAACATCTGTTCGCTTTATCCGCAAAGCTGTCGCTTTCTCCGCGTCGTGCTTTGCAGCAGCGACGTTATTTGCCCTGTCCGCCGCCGCCGCCGACTACGACGGCTATATCGTCCGCTTCAAGGACGAAGAAAGCGCCGAATACGCGCTTTCGCTGCTTGCCGAAAGTCCCATGCTGTACAGTGAGGACGATGAGCCGAACGACTGCACGCCCGTGTACGAACCGTATGCCATGTACAAAACGGACAGCGCCGAATGGGTCGAAATATTCGAGGAATTGGGACTTGTCGCCTACAGTGAGCCCGATTATTATGCCGAGCTGTACGACTACGATTACGACGCCGAGCCGCGCTTTGCCGACCAGTGGGCGCATACGGCGACCAACATCCGCGCCGTATGGAGCTTAGGACTGTACGGCAACGGTGTCACGGTGGCGGTCATCGATTCCGGCGTGGATGTTACGCACGAAGAACTTGCGGAAAATCTGCTTCCCGGGAAAAACTATGCGGAAAATTCCGCCGGAACGGTCGATCCGGACGATGTGACGGACAACGTCGGACACGGCACGGCGGTCACCGGTATCATTGCCGCCGCCGTCAACGGGGAAGGTGTGGTCGGAGTCGCGCATCGCGCAAAGATCGTCCCTCTGCGGGTCGCCGCCGCCAAGACCTTTTCCAACAGTTGTATCGCCGCCGCCGTTTTCGACGCGGTATTTACCTATGATGCCGATGTGATCAACATGAGTTTAGGCTACAAGAGCGACACGGATGATGCAAGTCTTGCAATCCGAGAAGCCGTCGAAACGGCGTTGGAGCGCGGTGTGATCGTGGTAGCGGCAGCCGGAAACGCCAATTCCTCGGCGTACTCGTATCCGGCCAGCTACGACGGCGTGGTCAGCGTGGCCAGCGTGGCCAAAAGCGAAAACACCTATGTGCGGGCAACCTCCTCGCAGTACAACGATCAGGTTACGGTCGCTTCTCCCGGTGCAAGCGTTTTGGTCACCAAGCCGGGAAACAGCTATGTGAACGGAAGCGGAACCTCGTATGCCGCACCGTATGTAACGGCGGTGGCGGCGCTTGCCAAATCGGCCGACCCGACGCTGACGCCGGCAAAATTCATGGCACTGCTACGGGAAACGTCGAACAAGTCGGTGCTTTCCGAAGGCGAAGAACGCAACGATTATTACGGCTACGGCCTGTTGGACGCGGAAAAGCTGATCCTTACGCTGTTAAAGGAAAACGGCCAATCCTCTTACATTTCGCCGATTGATGTTCGTTCGGGCTCGGCCTTTGTGCATATTTCCAATTTGTCGGAAACGGCCGCGTACCGTTTCACCGTACAGAGTATGCTGTCGAACCGTCCGCAGAGTTTTTTGACCGCTTTACATACGTTAGATGCGGGACAATCGGTCGAGGTGGATATCACATCCTCCTACACAGCCGAAGAGGGCAAGCTGTACATGACGCTTCTGCAACCCGCTTCGAAGAGCCTCACAACGGTCGTGACGGAGAAATTCGTGTACGGTGACGTCAACGAAGACGGAGAAGTGAACGTGAAAGACAGCATGATATTGGCACGGTATCTTGCCGAATGGCCGGACTATGCGGTCACGCTCCCGGCGGCGGATGTCAACGGAGACGGAGAAGTGAACGTGAAAGACAGCATGATATTGGCACGGTATCTTGCCGAATGGTCGGGATACACGCTTCCGTACGGATATTGAAATGAATAATCCCATTATTCGTTATTCATCGGCGAAGCGATTTCATCATTCACTATTCATTCAAAAACCCCGACGCTGTTTTACAGCGCCGGGGTTTTTTTCAGTCCGGGTATGAAATATCGTATTTCCACAGGTAGTACGGATTGACATACGCCCCGTTGATGCTGAT
>CAZYFX010000179.1:0-3850 GCA_964646725.1 uncultured Oscillospiraceae bacterium | reverse complement strand
GGAGTCAATGAATTTGATATGCAGTTGATTCAATAGCTCAAACGGCCGACTGCTTTATTCGAAAAAGAGGACGTTGCTTCGGTGATCGTCCTCTTTTATTCGAATTTTCTCACACTTTCTATCGACGGGATCAAAAAAAATCGATAAAAGCCTTGACAAATCCGAAAGCCTGTGTTATAATACAGAAAACCGATGAGAAAGAGTAAGTAATCACAGCCTACGGGCATAGAGAGCCGTCGACGGTGGAAAAGCGGTACACGGGGTTATGATGAATGGGCTTTTGAGGGCGGCAGGAAGAATGGTTTCGATTCCGATCGATATTGATTTCGATGGCCGACGCAGATCACACTGCGTTATCAAGAGTGCATACATGTTTGTGTATGAGAAAAGAGAGGGCATTCGGATAATGAATGTCAACTCGGGTGGTATCGCAGAACTGTCTGTCCCGATTTTCGGAGACGGGCTTTTTTTATTTTACGCAAACGAAAGGATGGTCTCCCATGAGAGCCGTGAGCCTTTACCGACACAGACGATGGCGTGCTTTGCCGTGACCGACAAACGACCGCCCCCACAACATATGATTTCTATTTCGCATTCGATAAGGAGTATTGTTATTATGAAAACCGCAAAGAAAATTCTTACCGCCCTTTTGACCGCCGCTTTGTCCGTGACCCTGCTTGCGGGCTGCAACAACGATTCGTCCGCCGATAACGGAAGCAACACTGAAACGCGCACCGTCGGCATCATTCAATACGTCAGCCATCCGTCGCTCGACAATTGCTACACCGGTGTGGAGCAGGCGCTGAAGGAAGCTTACGGCGAAAATATCGTCATCGAACGTCAGATCGGATCCGACTCGGCCGCCGACTCGGATTGCAGTACCTATGCCAAGCAGTTTGCCGCCAAGAACGTGGACATGATGATCGCCATCGCCACACCCGCCGCGTCTCCCGCCTTTGCCGCCGCCGAGGATAAGGATATCCCGGTCGTGTTCTGTTCGGTCAGCGACCCGGTGACCGCCGGTCTTGTGCAGAGCATGGAAAAGCCAGGCTACAACTGCTCGGGAACGTCGGATATTCTGGATATGGACGCACAGGTCAGCTTAATCAAGGCGTTTCAGCCGGATGTGCAGAAGATCGGCGTTCTGTATACCACCAGCGAAGCCAATTCCATCGCACAGCTGGCTCTTCTGACGGCCGCCGCCGAAAAGCAGGGGATTGAGATCGTCTCCTCCGGCATCCAGAACGATTCCGATATTCCCGCCGCCGCTACTGCTCTTTGCGCGAAGGTGGACTGCTTGAACAACTTCACCGACAACAAGGTGGTCAACAACCTTGCCGTTCTGCTTGAAGCCGCAAACGCCGCCGGCATCCCGATCTACGGCTCGGAGATTGAGCAGGTCAAGAACGGCTGTCTGGCTTCCGTATCCATCGACTATGTGGCTTTGGGACGTGTGACCGGCGAAATGGCGGTCGAAGCTTTGGAGGGTGCGTCGCTCGCCGAAATGGCGGTCAAAACGACCTCCGAGGGTACGCCGGTGGTTAACACCGAAGTACTTGACTTCTTCGGCATGACCTTGCCTGAAGGGTATGAAAACATCGAGACTGTGACCACCAATCCGTAAAAACGAATAAATAATTCGATTCGTCACCGCTTCCCGCGTGGCGAATCGACTATGTGAAAGGCAGAAAACAATGCAGGCACTGTTCAATTCATTGGATGTCGTTTTACAGGACGGGTTCATGTATTCCATCTTAGCCATGGGCTATTATATTTCGTATACGATTTTGGATTTTCCCGATCTGACCGTCGAGGGCACGGTGCTGTCCGGCGGCATTACCTTCGGGCTTCTGGTACGCGCCGGAGTCAATCCGTGGCTGGCACTGATTGCGGCCTTCGCGGTCGGCTTTGTCTGCGGGACGTTGACCGGTGTGCTTCATGTGAAGTTGGGGATTCGCCCGTTGCTTTGCGGCATTCTTGTCTCGACCGGTCTGATTTCGGTCAATCTCGTGTCAACAGTGGTCGGCATGGGCGGCAATTTTGCGGGTGACGGCGCGTTATCCACCATTGATATGGGACGCGGCGTGCCGACGCTGATTCGCTCGTTTCCCGCCAATCTTCTCCCGACCGACGTCGGCGGCTTCAATCTTCGTAAGCTTGTGACGTTCTTTGTGATTGCCGTCATTTTCAAGCTTCTGTTGGATGCCTATTTAAAGACAAAGAACGGACTTTTACTCCGTGCGGCGGGTGACAATGCCAATTATGTTACCATGCTCGCCAAAAATCAGGGCAACAGCAAAATATTGGGACTTGCCATCGGAAACGCCTATGCGGCGGTCAGCGGAGCTTTGATCGTGCAGAGTCGCGGCAACGTCAACCAGGGCATGGGCGTGGGCATGATCGTTATCGGTCTTGCGTCGCTTATCATCGGACTTTCGGTGTTCGGTCGGATTCGTTTTCTCAAGCCGACGACCATGGTTATCATCGGCTCGGTGATCTATCAGGGCTGTTTGGGGTTGGCGCTTCTTTTGGGCGTACCCTCGGCGTACAATAAGATCATTATGGCGTTGCTCTTTACGCTGGCGCTTGTGTTCAGTGGCCGTATGAAGAAGAAAGGAGTTCGGTGAGTAAAATGCTGGAATTGAAAAACATATATAAGCGTTTTAACGCCGGAACGATTGACGAAACGGTGATCTTCGACGATTTTTTCTTTTCGGTCGATACCGACTCCTTTGTGTCGATCATCGGCTCGAACGGCTCGGGCAAAACGACGCTTCTCAATCTGATCTGCGGCTCGGACACCTTCGAGCGTGGGCAGGTGCTGTTCGAAGGGACAGACATTTCGTCGCTTCCGGAATATCGTCGTGCCGCCTTTATCGGACGTGTGTTCCAGAATCCGCAGGTCGGGACATGTCCGGAATTAACGCTTATCGAAAATATGGCGCTTGCGGACAACAAGGGCAAGCGCTTCGGATTGATGTCGGCTGTGAGCAAAAAGCGCATAGACTACTATCGGACATTGGTTGAAGAATGCGGCATGGGGCTTGAAAACCGCATGAATGTCAAGGTCGGAGCATTGTCGGGCGGTCAGCGTCAGGCGCTTGCCTTGGTAATTGCGAACATGACGGACATCAAGCTGTTGATTTTGGACGAGCATACGGCGGCGCTTGACCCGAAAACGAGTGAGAACGTGATGCGGTTGACCGACAAGTTTGTACACGAAAAAAAGATTACGACGCTCATGGTCACGCACAATCTGCGTTTTGCGCTGGAATACGGCGACCGCATCGTGATGATGCACGAGGGAAACATTGTGCTTGACAAGGCGGGCGCGGACAAGAAGGCGCTTGCCATGGAGGATATCCTCGGGATATTCAACCGCATCAGCATCGAATGCGGCAATTAGCCCCGTGCGGCGGGGAAAGCCCCGCTGCAATATTCGCGGGCAAGTTTAGATGAAACCATTGCTCTGCGGACGCGGTTATTACCCCGCCGCGCGCCCAATGGGGCTTACGGCTCAGGCGCGGAAGCCGCGCGGCAATTTTCGCGTCTGAATGCAGATATGATTTTGCAATTTGCGTTCGCGTGTTGTTACCCCGCCGGCGGCGAAGCGCCGCTCCAATTTTCGCGGGCGTAGTCTAAATGAGACATAATGCGTGTGGACGCGGTTTTTACTCCGCCGCGCGCCCATTGGGGCTTACGGCTCAGCGCAAATGACCTTGAAATTCGCACTCTCCAATCGGCTCCCTTGTGTAAAGCAATGCTGTCAACTTAAGCTTTGCTTTAAGACGAAAATGCTAAAATCAACGCAGAGTTACCATGCCCTTTATATGATACTATGCCCTTTTTA
>CAZYFX010000178.1:0-3865 GCA_964646725.1 uncultured Oscillospiraceae bacterium | reverse complement strand
GGTCGCAACCCTCGGGCTGCTTTTTGGTTCTTTTTGCAGAAGCAAAAAGAATAAACCCGTCCCCTGCGGCGACGTTCAATCTTCCTTGTGGGAGAAATGTTCGGGCTTTCCCGACCGAAAATTGCCGCGCGGCTTCCGCGCCGCCGCTACAATTGCTGTGCCAGATAGGCGTACAACGCATTGGTGTTGGCGTAATCCTCCGCCATCAGATAAGCCCTCTCAAACAGCTCATAGTACTGTAGGGCGCGCGCCGCCGACAATCGGGCGCTGATTTTTCGGAAATTCTCGCTCCCGACCGCTTCGCGCTTTCCGCCCGACAGCTTGTACAGGCAAACCTTCGAAGCCACCAACATCAGTACACGGAAATATAAAAGACTTTCCTCGCGCTGTCGGGGAAGCGACAGAACGAGCGGTTTGGCAAGCTCGCCCTTGTAAAACGCATACGCAAGCGAAAATGCACTTTCCAGCTTTTCCGGTACAAGCGCCGTCGGATCGGTTTGCTCATAGCGACCGAGAAATTCTTCCATGTGCGCAAGCGCTGTCTCGTTCGCTTTCGGAAACAGCTCCTTCAAATCGGGCGCATCCGAAGCATCCGACGGCACAAGCACACAGGCGCGCGAACGCACCGTCGGGAGCACCGCCCCGGCGGCCGACGCCGTCAACAAAAAGATCACGCCCTTCGGCGGCTCTTCCAATATTTTTAACAGCGCGTTGAGTGACGATGCGTTAAAGTTTTCAGCGCTTTCAAGCACGATCACCCGACGCTCTCCGTCGTTGGGCGCAAGATACGCCAGCTCCCGTATTTCGCGCACATCGTCTACCTTCACTTTGTCGCGTCCGAGGTAGGAGATGTCCGGATGTACGCCGAGCTCTGTCTTTTTGCAGGCCGCACAAGCACCGCACGGCGCTCCGTCCGGATGCGGAGACGTGCATAACAGCGCACGGCATATCAAATCTTCGTAGGCTCGTGCCTGCCGCAAGGACGGCGTGACCAACAGATAGGCATGTAACGGCCGTTTGGGATCGAAGCCGCCGAGAGCCGAAAGCGATGCCATACCTTAAACCTGCTTGAAGCTCTCGACATTCAAAACAAAGACCGTTGCACCGCCGGTTTGCACCTTGGCGGTGGCGGCGGCACTGCCCGCTCCGCCCAAAGCCGGATACACGTTGGTGGGCACATACTGCGAACGACGTTTGCTGTGATCGGAAATCAGCTTGACCACATCATCCACCTTTTCATCCTCCACGCCTGTGATAAAGGTCGTGTTGCCCGACGAGAGAAAACCTCCGGTCGAAGCGATTTTGGTGGAATGAAAGCCGGCTTTGTTAAGCTCCGACGTTACGATGGGCGCATCGTCGTTGTGAACGATTGCAAGAATCAGTTTCATAAACCGTTTCCTCCTGACTTTTTAAAATATGTATATGTGTTTCACAGCCGAAGCATACCGTTTTTGCCTCCGTTTGAAGCTACAACCCGAACAGCATGGACTCCGAACTGAATGCATGGCACAGCGCGGCCGCAAGAGCATCCGCCGTATCGTCGGGGTGCGGCTCTTTTTTGAGTTTCAAAAGGCGCGTGACCATGTACATAACCTGTTTCTTGTCGGCGCGGCCGTTGCCGACCACAGCCTGCTTGATCTGAAGCGGTGTGTATTCGAAAATGGGAAGTTTGTTCTGCGCACAGGCAAGCAAAATGACGCCGCGCGCCTGACAAACATTGACCGCCGTTTTTTCGTTTGTGTTGAAAAAAAGCTTTTCGATGGAGATCGCCTGCGGATGCAGACGCTTGATAAGTTCGTCGATGTTGGAATAAATCTCCGCCAGACGGAGCTCCGTTTTTTCTCCGGCCGGCGTTAAAACGGCTCCGTATTCGACAGCGCGGTTAGTGCCGCGAAAGCTGTCCACGACGCCGAAGCCCACCGTCGCAAGCCCCGGGTCGATGCCCATGATGATCATGTTCTTTTGCTCCTGACCTTACATAAGCTTTTTCTATTATATCATAATTCTGTCTTTCTTGCAAGACTTTCTTTTTCGAAAATCCGTTCGCGAAAACCGCACCGCGCTTCCGCCGGAATTATACCGAGCGATGAAAAAGCGCAAGCTCATGAACGCGGAGCCCGTATGTTTCTTTTTCGAAAATTTGAACGTGAAAACTGCGCCGGCGCTTCCGCCGGAATTATACCATAATTACAGCATAAATGCAAGCCCCGAAGCGTGAATTTTACTTTGGAAATTCACGGGAAATTCACGCTTGGGTAACTGCCTTGTTTTGTATTTGTTTGCAGGGATTTATATCGATTGGTTGAATGCCTTCAAAAAACGATCCGCTTTGTCTATTCTTTTCAGCTGTTCAAGCGCTTTTCGGACGGCGGTTTTCTCCCGCTCGACAAGATCTGCGTCATATACACGGTCGAAGGTCGGCTCGTACAGGGAATAGGTCACTTCCCCGGCTTCATCTCCGTTTGTGCTTTGAAGCATCAGATGCAGAGTCTCATCTTCCGGATGCATACAACAGCCAAGCTCCACCGTGTCATAAATCCGGCACGCGCAAGAGATGGCCATCAATGTGCGAAACGCGACCGATACGGCTTTCTCATCGGTGTAATACGGATCGGGCGAATCCGCGTTCGAAAGCTCGATCGACGGGTAGAGCTGCTTTGCTTCGTCGGCACACAGCTTTACGATGTGGTTAATGCACACAACGCGCTTTTCAAACATTTCGAAACGGTCGTTGTATTCGCGGTATTTTCTGTAATACTGCATGAGATCGTTCTCCTTTCGGTTTAGGCCTTGCGGGCAAGCGATAAAAGATGCTCCGCCAAGGCGTTTCGTTCGTACTGTCGAAGGGCCGCAAGGTCTTTGCGAACTCTGCCGACACTTCGGGTCAACAGCACCGCGCTTTCTTTTCGCGCCATGCGCAAAAGTTCCCTTGCCGTTTCGTCCGACGCTTCCGCTAAGATACAGGCGTACAAAAGCGGCTCGTTCATTACGCTTTTGGGTACACCGAAAGCGCCGAACAGAAGAAGACGTCGGAGCTTGGCATCGGTCACGGTCTTGCTTTTCAAACGTGCGAACATCTCGGCGTAATTTTCGGAGCCGACGGCCGCTTTATGCACCGCTCGCTCCAACCCATCGGTGTATTCGCACATATTTTTCAGGTCATCGGGCGTCTTGGTAGCCAAAAGAATGAGCAGCATATTTTCGAAACGGCCGAGCGGCTCGTGATACCGCAAAACCCGATCGTCGGGCAGGTAGCGCTCCGCTTCTTCCCCCGCCGCGACGGCACGGCGAATATAAGAGGACGAAGCAAAGTTTTCCGTCGGTCGGTCGGCTCGTTCGGTCGTACGCTTGATCGCCAGCGGCGTGAGTGCGTAGCCGTGCTTTCGAATGGCTTTGATGTATTCGATGCCGAGAATGTCGTTGGGTGCGGAAACAGCCTCCGCTTTGTCGCCGAAATCGCGTTCCAACACACTTTGACGGGCGCGTGCATACGATACGGAAGGACATTCCTTTTGAAAAGCCTTGATCCTGCCGTTCGTCTCGGACTCGCATAAAGCTGCCGCAAGCTCGGTGAGAAGTCCCACATCGGCGCATTCCGACCCGAACGCCAGATGCGAACACATGCCGCTCTCGGCTAAGAGACGCACCCCCGTTTCGGCGTATTTTTCGGCGGTCATGCAGCTATAGGGAAACGGTATCTCCAATACCAACGACGCACCGTAGCGTACAGCCTGTTCGGCACGAAGGTGCTTGTCGGCAAATGCCGGTTCGGCTCGTTGAACAAAGCTTCCGCTCATGGCACAGACAACGGGCTTTTTGTACGTCTGCCGCACATATTCGAGTTGATAACGGTGTCCGTTGTGGA
>CAZYFX010000177.1:0-3866 GCA_964646725.1 uncultured Oscillospiraceae bacterium | reverse complement strand
TCGGAAACACCTATGAGCTGATCTTGACCGACTGTGTGGCGCGGTACAAGAGAATGTGCGGCTACGACGTCTTTATGCTCACCGGAACCGACGAGCACGGACAGAAAATCGAGGACGCCGCCAAGGAAGCCGGCATTTCGCCGCAGACCTATGTGGACAACATCACCGAAGAATTAAAGGGCATCTGGAAGCGGATGAACATCAGCTACGACAAGTTCATCCGCACAACGGACGACTACCACGTCAAGGCAGTACAGCATATTTTCAAAAAGCTGTACGACCAGGGCGATATCTACAAGGGCGAATACGAAGGCTGGTACTGCACGCCCTGCGAATCCTTCTGGACCGAAACACAGGCCGCCGACGGCAAGTGTCCCGACTGCGGACGCGAGGTCAAAAAGGCCAAGGAAGCCGCTTATTTTCTCAAGCTTTCCAAATATCAAAAGCGTTTGGAGGACTATATCGAATCGCATCCCGATTTCATCACCCCCGAAGCGCGCAAAAAAGAGATGATCAACAACTTCATCAAGCCCGGCGTTCAGGATCTTTGCGTGTCGCGTTCGACCTTCACCTGGGGCGTTCCGGTGGATTTTGACCCGGGTCACGTTATCTATGTATGGATCGACGCACTCTCCAACTATATTACCGCGCTCGGCTACGATGTGGACGAAAAGGGCGAGCTGTACCAAAAGAACTGGCCGGCCGATCTTCAAATCATCGGTAAGGACATTCTACGCTTCCACACCATTTACTGGCCGGTCATCCTCATGGCACTCGGCGAACCGCTGCCCAAGCAGATCTTCGGCCATCCGTGGCTGTTGTCGGGTATGGACAAAATGTCCAAGTCGCGCGGAAACGTCATGTATGCCGATTATCTGGCCGATCTTCTGGGCACCGACGCCGTGCGCTATTATGTGCTTGCCGAAATGCCCTTCTTGAACGACGGAAGCATCACCTACGAAATGCTCGTTTCCAAAATCAATGCCGATCTGGTCAACACCCTCGGAAATCTGGTCAACCGCACGGTCGCCATGGTCAACAAGTATTTTGACGGCTTTATCCCCCGCCCCGTATGCAAGGAACCGCCGGATGACGAATTGACCGCCGTTATCCGTGAGGGCGTGGCGCACACGACCGAAAAAATGGAAACGCTCCACATTGCCGATGCGACCGATGAGATTATGACGATGCTCCGTCGTTTAAACAAATACATCGACGAAACCATGCCGTGGACCTTGGCCAAGGATGAAACGCAAAAGGAACGTCTCGGCACGGTGTTATACCATCTGGTCGAGGGCATTCGCGTGTGCGCAGTCTTGCTGTATCCCTTTATTCCGGAATCGGCCGAAAAAATCTTAAACGAATTGACCCATCCGGAAAACATCGAAAAGCTATCCCTTGCCGATTGGAACGATGCCGCTTTCGGTCATGCCTATGCCGACGGAAGCCGCGTCAACCCCGCCCCCACCCCGCTCTTTATGCGTATCGACGAAAAAGAGTTTATGGCTAAACTGGAGGCCGACCGCAAGGCCGCCGAAAAAGCAGACAAGGCCGCCGAAAAGAAGTCCGAAAAATCCGAAAAAGACGAGGAAGCCGCCGTTTCCGAGATCGGCATCGAGGATTTCATGAAGGTGCGCCTTATCTGTGCACAGATTCTCGAATGCGAGCCGGTGCCCAAATCGGACAAGCTGTTGAAGATCATCGCCGATGACGGCGCGGGAAAGCGTCAGATCGTTTCTGGTATCGCACAGTCCTACAAGCCCGAGGAGCTGATCGGCAAAAAGGTCATTCTGGTGTCCAATCTCAAGCCCGCCAAATTGCGTGGCGTGGAAAGCAACGGAATGCTGTTGGCCGCCGGCACGGAAAACGGCGTGGTCGTTTCGTTCTTGGACGATTCGATTAAGCCCGGCACGGTCATTCGTTAAGGGGAAGCCATGCGTTTATTCGATTCTCACGCCCACTACGATGACGCGCGTTTTGACGGCACGGCTGAAACGATCCTCTCCGAGGTTCACGCCGCGCATGTCGAAAAAATCGTCAATGTCGGCGCAAGCCTTGCATCCTCCGAAGCTTCGCTGAAGCTTGCCGAAACACACGATTTTGTGTATGCCGCCGTCGGCGTACACCCCTCCGACGCGGTAAGCGATATGAAAAACGACGACTGGCTCGACCGAATCGAAGCGATGTATGCGCACGAAAAGGCGGTCGCTGTCGGTGAAATCGGGTTGGACTATCATTACGGCAAGGAGGACAAGGAAGCACAAAAGGTCTGCTTCGACGCACAACTTCGCCTTGCCGCGCGCCTGGGCGCACCAGTCATCGTGCATGACCGCGAAGCGCACGAGGATACCGTAGAGCTACTTGCGCGCTATCCGCAGGTTACGGCCGTCATACACAGCTTCAGCGGAAGCTTCGAAACAGCACGCCAAGTCTTACACATGGGACACTATCTTTCGGTCGGCGGCGTTTTGACCTTCTCCAACGCCAAAAAGCTTGTCGAGGTCGTGACGCGCTTGGACGAGGCCGCGCCCGACGCGAGACAGCGCATTTTGTTGGAGACGGACTGTCCGTATCTCGCCCCCGTTCCCTATCGCGGCAAGACAAACCGTTCGGATTATATGATCGAGACTGCCAAAAAGGCCGCCGAATGTCTGCACATGTCCGCCGAGGAATTTTGCGAGCTGACCTATCGAAACGCCTGCCGCTTTTACGGTCTTGCACCGACGGAGGAACATTCGTGAGCAACAACAAAACCGTCCTCATCACCGGCGCATCGCGCGGTATCGGTGCGGCCTGTGCCGAAGAATTTGCGATGCGCGGCTATCGTGTCGTGCTTGGTTACCTCACAAGCGTCGAGGCGGCGCACACACTCGAAAAAAAACTTCGCGCTCACGGTGCCGAGGTTCTTGCCGTGGGAGCGGATGTGTCGCGCGAGCAAGAGGTCGAGCGGCTGTTTTCCGAAGCGGAAAGCGCTTTCGGCGGCGTGGATATTCTCATCAACAACGCGGGTATTTCGCAGATCAAAATGTTATGCGACACCGATAAAGCCGACTGGGAGAGAATGTTTTCCGTCAATACCGAGTCTGCGTATCTGTGCTCCCGAAGGGCGCTTGCACACATGGTTCACGAAAAATGGGGACGTGTGATCAACGTTTCCTCCATGTGGGGGCTGTGCGGTGCATCGTGCGAGGTGGCTTATTCCGCGTCCAAAGCGGCGCTTGTCGGCTTTACCAAGGCGCTTGCCAAGGAGCTTGCGCCCAGCGGTGTCACCGTCAATGCGTTAGCACCCGGCTTTATCGACACCGACATGAATCGCGCTCTGTCGGAAGAAGAGCGAAAATCCTTCTTCGAAGAAATTCCCGTGGGACGAGCGGGAACGCCGACGGAAGTGGCTCATGCGGCCGCTTTTTTGGCCGACGAACGCTCGGCATACATCACCGGGCAGGTTCTGGCGGTGGACGGCGGGATAACGGGTTAATCAAGCACAAATGTGCCGTTTGATTTGAGCAAAAACACAGCATATTCACCAAAAATATGAAGAATGTGAAAATTTTGCTGAACTCTCTTGCAAAATCGCGCAATATGTATTAAAATATATATTGATGGATAGAATAACCATACACTATATCATTTGGAGGAATTTAAAATGTCAGTAAAAGTTGCCATCAACGGCTTCGGCCGTATCGGTCGTCTCGCATTCCGTCAGATGTTCGGCGCAGAAGGCTATGAGGTAGTTGCCATCAACGACCTTACCAAGCCCTCCATGCTCGCCAACCTTCTCAAGTTCGATCCCGCTCAGGGCGGATACTGCGGCGCTCTCGGCGAAAACAAGCACACCGTCTCCGCCGACGACGAGGCAGGTACTC
>CAZYFX010000176.1:0-3921 GCA_964646725.1 uncultured Oscillospiraceae bacterium | reverse complement strand
TAATCGGGCATCGTCAGTTCAAAATATACCTGACCGATGATGAGCACGATCGCAACGAGAACCATGATGCGCTCTCTTTTTTGCATATTTTTCAATAATTTTACCATTTGATGTTTCCTCCTTTTCCCATCAACAGGATTTGAGCAGTTTATCGATGTTTCCGTTCATGACCTGAAAACAGTGTTCCATGACCGCAAACTCCTCTTCCGTCAATCCGCAGATGATTGACTTTGTAAACCGCGTTTGCGCTTTTCTGCCGGTATCAATGATCGGCTGTGCTTTTTTCGTGCATACAAGGATATCCTTTCTCCTGTCACCGGGATATGCCTTGCGCTCCAGCAATCCTTCACTTACCAATCGCTCCACATGGGCAGAGACATTTGCCCGTTTCAGACCTCTGAATTCGCATACATCTCTTGCGGTCGTCAATTCGGGATTGTTGGCGAAAAATAAAAGAATGCCGATTGCGGTGTGCGGAATACCGGTTTCCTTGCTCAACGGCAGCAACGCCTGCTCATATGCCAAGCCGAGTTTTTTGGCATATCCGTTCATCTCTTGAATCGTGATCATTTGCCGAACCTTCCTGTTGTTCATTATAAGATTGTTTATTATTGTACAATACGAAAGTGAAAAATACAAGAAGCTCGGAGTGAAAAACATGTGAAAAAGAAAGGACGGAGACGAAATATAAACTTCGCCGCATAAAACACACTTTTCTCCGACCGTTTATTAAATTTCGGATAAACTTATTGACAAACCGAGTGTTTGGGAGTATCATTATTATGAGTTATATTACATTCGCGATGATCTTTCATCTGCCAAAAAGAAGGTAAAGTCAGTATGGATACCACGCTGTTTCTGGATTCGTTAAACACCCGCACGTTAGGGCACAGCTTTGCTCATTTTGATTCGATCGATTCCACCAGCACCTACATTCGGTCGTTTCTTCCGTATCTGGGGCACGGCTTTACCGTTTTGGCAGATGAGCAGTTAAGCGGGCGCGGACGCTCGGGCAAAAGCTTCTATTCTCCCAAAAACGACGGACTGTATTTCAGCTTTCTTTTGAAAGAGCCGCGCTATTTAAACGATCCGCTTTTCACCGTGCGCATCAGCTTCGCCGTCTGCTCCGCGATTGACCGATTGACACAGACTTGCATTGCATCCGTCAAATGGGTCAACGACATCTACGCCGACACCAAAAAGATCGCGGGGATCCTCTGCGAAGCACCGGGAAATCACGAGGGACTCATTATCGGCATCGGTGTGAATTTTATGGTGGACAAGGCTGTCGTTCCGCACACGCTTCGCCACACCATCGGCAGTTTACGCGACCTGGCGACCGGGATCTATTCCAAGGAACGCTTATGCGCGTACATCTTAAACGAGGTCGAGGGAATGTACGATGCTTTTGAATCGGACGAAGCCTTCCTTGCGGCTTATCGACGGCGTTCGGCGGTTTTGGGGCGAGAAGTCAAGGTGTTGAAGAACGGAGAAGAACATCGCGCCGCCGCATTGGATATTGCACCGGACGGGGGACTTATCGTACGATACGCCGATGGGATCACCGAAAAGCTATGCGGCGGAGAAGTCAGCTTGGACATTCGATAGAAAAAGCGGCGCTTCGCCGCGTCGATCCTTCTCCTTAAAACGTAAAAATATCGTAAATTTGCATCCTGCTCCGTTTTTTGTCTTGCATGAGGCGACATTTTGTGATAAAATATAGTATTAAGGTAAGCAATCTGTCCGGGAAAGGAGAATCAACACCATATTCGGATTATTTAAACGAAACAAACCCGCTTCCCACATGCCGACGGCGGCGGTATTCGTAGACTACGAGCACTGGTATATCGCTCTCGACAAAACCTATCACACACGGCCCGATATCGCCGCGTTCACCGAAGAGATCAAAAAGAAGTATCATCTGCGCTCCTACACGTTTTTCGGCGATTTTTCCAATCCGTCCCTACAAAACGAAATGCACACCATTCGTGCGTACACCAACGATATCGTCGAGACAAAAAACGGCGGCGGCTATTTTAAAAAGGATTTTACCGATTTCATCATGCTCGATAAAATTTATCAGACCGCCTATTCCGACAAAAGCATCGACACCTATATTATTTTCACCGGTGACGGTCATTTTACGTCGGTCGTGCTTTTTTTGAAAAATGTCTGCCGCAAGCATGTGCTTGTTTACGGCGTTAAGGGCGCTTTTTCCGGTCAGCTCATGACCGCCGCGACCGCTTCGCGCGAGATCGAGCCCGATCCGTTGGCGCCGATTTGCAGTTGTATCGTCGAAAGTCTGCACGAGCTGGAAAGCGCTTCCGCCGACGCGCGTCCCACTTTCATGCGCACCATCGATGCGGTAGCCGGCAAACACAAGCTCGAAAAGGCGGACGTTCGTCGCGCCATGGAGCAATTATTCGACAAGGAATGCGTGTCGCAATATGTCAAGCGCGTCGGAAACAACGACGTCAAGCTTTTGAAAGTCGATTATAAAAAATGCGAAAAGCTCGGCTATTTTCATTAATGCCGAGACTTTGAACCGTATCTCCCCCATTGTTAAGCGAAGCGGCTTTTCGGCCGCACAGATCACACGGACAAAGACTTACCTTTTTTTCATACTCCACCCTGCGTTATACTCACCGAAAGGAACATCAAACCCATGAAAGAACTTATGCTCGGAAACAAGGCGGTCGCACGCGGTCTGTACGAAGCGTCCTGCGGCTTTGCCTCCAGCTATCCCGGTACGCCCAGTACCGAGATCACCGAATACGCCGCGCTCTACCCCGAGGTGTATGCCGAATGGGCACCCAACGAAAAAGTCGCGCTCGAAGCCGCGCTCGGCGCCGCCATAAGCGGTGTGCGCTCGTTCTGCGCCATGAAGCACGTCGGCTTGAATGTGGCCGCCGACCCGCTGTTCATCACCTCCTACACCGGCATTAACGCCGGCATGGTCATCGCCGTGGCGGATGACCCGGGTATGCACTCCTCTCAAAACGAGCAGGATTCGCGCCACTACGCCATCGCCGCCAAGCTTCCCATGTTAGAGCCGTCCGATTCGGCCGACTGTCTGGAATTTACGCGCGACGCCTACGCCCTCTCGGAGAGGTTTGACACGCCCTTCATTCTGCGCACCTCCACCCGTGTGGCGCATTCCCAGAGCATTGTGGAAACAGGCGAACGCGCGGAAGTGGCCGTCAAGCCGTATGAAAAAGCCCCCGCCAAATACGTCATGGCTCCGGCCAACGCCATCAAACGCCACGTCGTGGTCGAAAAGCGTTTGGACGAGATTGCCGAATGGGCAAACACCTGCAAATACAACCGCACCGAATATCACACCGAAAAACTCGGCATCATCTGTGCCGGTTCCACCTATTCCTACGCGAAGGAAGTGTTCGGCGAGAACGCTTCCTACCTCAAGCTCGGGCTTGTCAATCCGCTTCCCGACACACTCATCGTCGATTTCTGCGCCAAAGTGGAGCGCGTCGTGGTAATCGAGGAGCTTGACCCGATCATCGAAACGCACGTCAAGGCGTTGGGTATCGCCTGCGACGGTAAGAATCTTCTTCCCGAACTGTCGGAGTTTTCGCAGGAAGTGCTTGCAAAGTGCCTGTTAAACAAGGAAAACGAATACACCGTCTTGGAGGATGAGATTCCCAACCGTCCGCCGGTGCTCTGTCCCGGATGTCCGCATCGCGGTCTGTTCTTCGCTTTGAAGAAGTTAAAGGTCACCGTCAGCGGCGATATCGGCTGCTACACGCTCGGCTCCGCTCCGCCTCTTGCGGCGGTGGACTCCACGCTGTGCATGGGTGCGTCCCTCTCCGGGCTTCACGGCATGAACAAGAGCGGCGGCATAACGCCCGAAAAATCGGTCGCGGTCATGGGAGCCTCCACCTTTGCCCATTCGGGTGTGACGGG
>CAZYFX010000175.1:0-3962 GCA_964646725.1 uncultured Oscillospiraceae bacterium | reverse complement strand
GGTGCGATTTCGAGGGGATCGTTGCTACGCCCGGGATGATGGGTGTCATTGGTCGTCTCGGTAAGGTGCTCGGCCCGAAGGGCTTGATGCCGAACCCGAAGGCCGGTACGGTCACCATGGACGTTGCCAAGGCTGTCAACGACGCCAAGGCCGGTAAGATCGAGTACCGTCTCGACAAGCAGAACATTATCCACTGCCCGATCGGCAAGGCGTCCTTCGGCAAGGATAAGCTCGCCGAAAACTTCGACGCACTTTTGGGTGCCGTTGTCAAGGCAAAGCCGGCTGCCGCAAAGGGTCAGTACATCAAGACCTGCGCGGTCGCTTCCACCATGGGCCCGGGCATCAAGGTCAACACGGCCAAGTACCTCTAATTTATCGGTTCGAAATGTGTGGGGCTGTAGCAAAACGAATTGCTACAGCCCCGACCTTTTGTCCTCGAAAATATTTGCGGCTTTTCCGACGTGAAAGCTGTCGGCCGATCTGCGGACAGAGTGAAAAAGAATACAAATTTCAAGGAGACATTATGAAAACCTTCCAACCCATGCTGTTGACCGATTTGAAAAAATACAGTGCCAAGCAGCTTTCCAAAGACGTTATTTCCGGTGTTATCGTTGCCATCATCGCCCTGCCGCTTTCCATTGCTCTTGCCATTGCTTCGGGCGTTGCGCCGGAGGCGGGCATCTACACGGCGGTCGTGGCCGGCTTTATCACGTCGCTTCTCGGCGGAAGCAGTGTGCAGATCGCAGGTCCCACGGCGGCCTTTGCCACCATCGTGGCCGGTATTGTTGCCCAAAAGGGGCTTGCGGGACTGGCGCTTGCTACCGTGCTCGCGGGTGCGTTTTTGATTTTGATGGGTGTGTTCAAACTCGGAAATCTGATCAAATTCATCCCCTATTCCATCACGACCGGTTTTACGGCCGGCATTGCCGTGACGCTCGTCATCGGACAGTTGAAGGACTTTTTCGGCGTGACGTACATGCACGGCGAAGCGCCGATCGAAACCTTGGAAAAAGGCAGTGCGTTTTTTGCCAATCTCACAACGGTAAACGGCTATGCGGTGCTTGTCGGGGCGATATGCCTTGTGATTTTGTTCGGACTGCCGCGCTTTTTTAACAAGCTCCCCGCGTCGCTTGTCGCCGTTTTGGTCGGAACGGCGTTGGTGGCTGTCTTTAAGCTGCCGGTCAACACCATCGGGGATTTATACAGCGTCAAGAGCGGACTTCCGCATTTTGCCTTTCCCGCCTTTTCCTTTGCGGCGGTCGCGGATGCCATGCCCGATGCCTTCACCATTGCGGTTTTGGCGGCTATCGAGTCGCTTCTCTCCTGCGTGGTGGCCGACGGTATGATTTCGGGACATCATCGCCCCAACACCGAGCTGATTGCGCAGGGCGCGGCCAACATCGGGTCGGCTCTGTTCGGCGGCATCCCTGCGACGGGGGCGATTGCTCGAACGGCGGCCAACATCAAAAACGGCGGTCGCACACCGATTGCCGGCATGGTGCATTCGACGGTTTTGCTTGTGGTTTTAGCGGCATTGATGAAATATGCGGCGTTCATCCCCATGCCCGCCATTGCGGCGATCTTAATCCAGGTGGCCTACAACATGTGCGGTTGGAAAAACTTCGTCCATATCGTCAAGACCTCCCCCAAGAGCGATGTGCTGGTTTTGGTCATGACCTTTGTGCTGACGGTGGCGTTTGATTTGGTGGTGGCCATCGAATTCGGCGTGATTGCCGCGTGTGTGCTCTTTATGAAGCGCATGAGCGAGGAGTCCGGAATTAAGAGCTGGAAGTATACCGAAAGCGACGATACGCACGAGCATTTGATGGATGTGCCGCGTCATGTGAGCGTGTACGAATGCGACGGGCCGATGTTCTTTGCGGTGGCCGGGCAGATTTCGGATATCATCGTCAAGCCGGGCATTACCTGCGTGGTGCTTCGTATGCGCGGCGTGACGGCACTCGATACCGACGCGATACGCGCTCTTGAAACATTGGTTGAGCGTTGCGGACGTGCCGGCGCGACGGTCGTTATGTCCCACGTCAATCCCCAACCGCTGAAGGCAATGAAAAAATCCGGTCTGTATGCCGCCGTCGGTACGGACAATTTCTGTGCGGACATCCATTCCGCCATGAAGCGCGCCGAGGCTTTCGGCAAAAAAGCATAGGCTTTGCGGTTTGAATGAAAGGTGTGAGTCTGTGATTAAGAGCTACAAAACCGTCGCCGAGGCGTTTGCCGAAGCGTCGTTCGTCGAAAAAAAGTCGGAGTTTATCGGATATGTCGCGCGTGTGGAAAGCGAAGAGCAGGCGAAGGAATTTATCGTTTCCGTGCGTGCGCGCCATGCCGACGCGACCCACAACTGCTATGCATATTTACTCAAAAACACGGGCTCGGCGCGCTTTTCGGATGACGGTGAGCCGGGCGGCACGGCGGGGCTTCCCATGCTGGAGGTCATCAAGCGCGAGGGCGTTTCGGATGTATGCGTGGTCGTAACGCGCTATTTCGGCGGCATCCTTTTGGGTGCGGGAGGACTGGTGCGCGCTTACGGACGTGCGACCAAGTCGGCTTTGGATGCGGCGGGCTATGCGCTTTTCGTTCCCTATACGGCTTTTCGTGCGCAGGTCGGTTACGCAGAGCATGAAAAAATACAGCATGAGCTTCCGAAATACGGTGTGTTTTGCGACAAGACCGAGTATGCCGCCGATGTGACGCTGTATCTGCGCACCAAGGAAGAATATTTCGAAAGGTTTCGTGCCTTTCTTTCGGAATATACCGCCGGACGTGCCGTCGTGACGGTGATCGGAGAGACTTACGGCCGTGATGACGTGGGAGGCGCGGAATGAATTTTACGGAAAATCAGGAACTTGCCATCGAGACGCGTGGCTGTTCGCTGTTGGTGGCGGCCGGCGCAGGAAGCGGAAAAACGCGCGTGCTCATCGAGCGCATTGTCCGTCGGCTGTTGGACAGGGAGCACCCGACGGATATCACCCGCTTTTTGATCGTGACCTTTACCAATGCCGCCGCCGACGAGCTGTCCGAGCGTGTCCGACGTGCGCTGTCCGAGCGGGCGGGCGATCCCGACGCCGAGATTCGCCGTGCTGCGGTGCGGAATCTGGCGCTGCTGCCGCAGGCCAAGATCGGAACCATCGATTCGTTCTGCTTTGATTTTGTCAAGCAGCATTTCGCGCGTTTGGGACTGCCGCCGAAGTTACGCATTGCCGACGAGACGGAGGTCGATGTTCTGCTTGACGGCATGATCGGAACGCTGGTGGAGGAGCACTTGAACGCGGCGGACGCGGACGGATGGTTTTGCACCGTCTACGATATGTTTTCCGGCAACCGCAACGACGCGCCCTTCGGCGAAACGATTAAGGGGATGTACAAGCGTTTGATCAATTTCCCGTCGCCGAAACGCTATTTGCAGGACGCCTGCGAACGCTATCGCGAGGTATGGCAGTGTGAGGAAAACGCACTGTTTGACACACGCTTCGGCAAGCAGCTGTATGAGCGAGCTTCCGAGGCGGTGCGATGCGCGATCGGTGTGATTGAGGAATGCTTGAACGAAAGTGCGTTCGACGAGGGAATGCATGCCAAATTCGAGCCGCGTTTTACCGACGATCTTGAACAGCTGCGGTCGCTTGCGAAAAGTCTGGACGCGGGCGAACGGACGGCCTTCGAATACTTCGGTATGTTGAAATTCGGTTCGGTGCAGGTCAAACGCTTGAGTGCGCCGGAAGCGCCGTATATTTACGAGCGGCGAAACCGTGCGCTGTCCCCAATCAAGGAGTTGAAAAAAGAGTATTTTTCCTTAAAGCCGTCGGTGATACGTCTGTGCGCCGGGGATTGCTATGCGATCATGCAGGTGCTCTCCGAGCTGCTCCTTACTGTCGATGAGCGTTTGTCGGCGGTCAAAAAGGAGCACGGACTTGTGAGCTTTTCGGATGTGGAGCGGTTCACCTATT
>CAZYFX010000174.1:0-3968 GCA_964646725.1 uncultured Oscillospiraceae bacterium | reverse complement strand
ACAGCACCGATTTGTCGTTCGACGCGCGAAACGTATCGCACAACTCGGCAAACAGATTGGCAAGCAGGATTTTTTTGGACAGTCCGATGAGGAAGCGCCGCAGACCTTCATACGCTGCCGTGACGGAATGCGTGCGCGTCATAAGCTCCCGCTCCACGTCGGTATAGCGCACGATGGGCCCCGCAATGAGCTGCGGAAACATGCTCACATAAGCGGCAAAGGTCACGAGATTCTTCTGCGCCGGTGTGTCCGCACGGTACACATCGACCACATAGCTGAGAATCTGAAACGTGTAGAAGCTGATGCCGATGGGCAGTGTCACGCGAAGTAACGGCAACGACAGCCCGGTTAACGTATTGAAGTTGGTCACGAAGAAGTCCGCGTATTTATAATAGCCGAGAAGTCCGAGAAGACCGACTAAGGACAGCACAAGCCACAGACGCTTACGCGCTCCGCTTCGCGCATGTCCCACAAGAAACCCGCCGATATAGCCGATAAGGATTGAGCTTGCCATCAAAAGTAAATATTTCGGCTCGCCGCAGCCGTAAAAGATCAGGCTGAAAAGCAACAGCACGAAGTTTTTGAATCGCTTCGGCACGGCAAAGTATACCAAAAAGAAGATCGGTAAAAAATAATATAAAAAAGGAACACTTGAAAACAGCATGTATTTCTCCCAAAACAAGGAGCCGTCGGCAAAGAAAATCCTCTGTCGCCGGCTCCGAATCGACAAAACCGTGCTTTATTGCTCGACGGCCGTACCGCACACCGCCTGAAAGGCTTCAAGCACATCCGATGTGCTCATCGTATCCTCCAGATCGCTCTGCACCATAAACAGAAGCGCCAGATCGCCCGACGAGGCCGCCATGACATGATCGGCCTCCACGCAGATCCACTTGGCGGGGTTGATTCCCGACTTCATGGACGCCGCCACGCTTGCCGCATCCGTTCCCTCCGTCACGCGCACGAGCACCAAAGAATAAGCCTGCGAACTCATCATCGGCTCGGAGACCGAAATTTCCTTTAAGCCGTCCGTGCTCGAAAGACCGGTGTAGAACTTGACGGAATCCGCATCGGTCACATCGACCTTTAAGGTGTCCAAATACAGATCAACCGACTTCTTTGCGT
The DNA here is from genome assembly GCA_964646725.1 of uncultured Oscillospiraceae bacterium. Lineage (GTDB taxonomy): Bacteria > Bacillota > Clostridia > Oscillospirales > CAG-382 > UMGS882. Next base: position 2,843 of record CAZYFX010000174.1, on the reverse strand, counting down.
AAAGCATTTCGATGATGTCGGCGGTCGTTTTGTTCGACAGGGAAACCGTGTCGGACGCATCGTCTTTGTTCGCCGCTCCCGGCAGCTTGTCCGCAGGAAGCGTCATATTCGTATCGGACTCTTCGGACGAATCAGGCGAATCGGGCAAATCGGGCGTTTCGGAGGACACATCCCCGTTTTCCGGCAAACCCACACCCGGTGCGGGAACTTCGGGGATCTCGGGCTGTTCGGAGGACGATGTGTCGTTTTGGGACTCGTCCTTCTTGTCGTCCTTCTTTTCTTCCTCGTTATCTTTTTTATCGGCCGCTTCGTTCTTTTCGCTTTCCCGGTTTTCATCCTTTTCTTCGGACTCATCGGACTTTTCGGGATTGTCGTCCTTTGCGCCGTCCTCCGCATCGGACAGATCGTCTTCGTCGTTTCCGATCTCGTTTTCGATTTCGTTTTCGATCTCGTTGTCCGCGCGGTTGTCTTTCTCCTCCGGCTTGTTGTTCGAACAACCGGCGGCAAAGGCGGTAAGTACGAGAGCGGCCAGTACGACCGCAATTTTTTGTTTGAGCTTCATAATTATGTCCTCTCTTTTCATTGAATAATTTTTTTGCATACAGCCGCGTGGATAAAAAGCAGAACGAAGCATTTTTGACAGATTGCACAAAAACGTTTGTACATCTTGCACAAAAATAAGCGTAACGTCTTGTTTTGTACGCTGATTTGCTGTATAATCGATTTGACGCAACAAGCGTTCAAAATGTTTCCGAAAGGAAGGTGTTTTTTATGACAAAAGACACACGCGTTGTCAAGGACGCCGTCTACCTGATAGACGATAACAGTATGCTCTCCCGCTCGGAGATCCAGAGCGGCTGGGATTTCGACGATCGCGGACAGAAGCCGCTTCGCGGTGAGCCGTGTTGGGGCTTGCATCTGTGTACCGATGAAACAAACGACTTCGATCCGTGTATAAAGCGACGCTTTCTGCCCGTAAAGAGCGGAAAGGTCGGCTTTTTCCATTCGTTTTATTTACGATACGGCAAAGACTTCTACCTTCGCTTTTACAGTGCCGACAGCAAAAAGGAAACCGTCGCGCTGGAAATTTCCGCCGAGGACGGACTGTTCACCGTCGGCGGAACCAAAATCCCCGTCGTGACCGAAACCAAGACCTATTATCTCGGCATCGATTTCGATTTGGATCACCGAAAAGCGACCGTATCCTTCAACGATGTCTGCTACGGTACATTTAAGTTGGACGGCAAGGGGCTCTCCCGACTGTGTATCGGCGTTCGCGCCGGAACACTGACCGCCCTCACGCCCATGAGCACCCGCCTGTGGATCAACTATCTGGTTTGCGACCGCGCCTATGTGGCCGCTCCCGGTCCCGTGTCCGACGCCTGGACTCTGCACGCCAAAGGCAAGGCTTTGGCCGACCGCCGTCCCTACACCGAAGGACGCAATCTGACCACCTACGCCCTGCTCACCGCCGACGCAAAATATGCGTATCTCGACCGCTCCTTTGACGCCGTCAAGACAAAGGTCTGCTTCGAGCTCAAATATCTGCCCAAAACCGACGGCATCGACGTAACGATCTGCTTAATGCAGGGACGCAAGCCAATCTTCTCCCTGCACGATGACGGTAAGAGCCTGTCGCACGAGGGAGCGACCTTGCGCGAGCATCATGTCAACGTGTGGCAGAATGCGCGCATCGAAGCCGATTTTGCCATCGGAAAAGCGCTTGTCAAGCTCAACGGCAAAAAGTGTGCCGAGCTGCCGCTGGCCGACGGTGCGAAAAAGGCCGACGGTCTGCGTATCGGCTTTGCTTCTCCGAACGGCGGCATTTTAAAATTCACGGATATATTCGTTTTCGAAATGCAGCCGGAGCCGGCCGACTACGTTCCCGCTCCCATCTTACCCAAAAAGAAAGACTACTATGTCGGTATGAACATCTGCTCCCTCTGGCGCAACGGCGGCCACTGGGGCTGGGACGTGATCTCACCGTATCATGAAAATCAAACCTACATGGGCTACTACGACGAGGGACTTCCCGAAGTCGCCGACTGGGAGATCAAATGGATGTTGGAGCACGGTCTTGACTTCGAGCTGTACTGCTGGTACAACAATCAGGTCGGTGCGCCCATTGTCAACACGGGTCTTTCGGCAGCCATCCACGGCGGTCATTTCAACGCCAAATACGGCGATCAAATGAAGTTCGCGCTTCTGTGGGAGGCCATGAACTGCGCACATCCCGATGTCAAGGCGTTCCGCGAACACATGGTTCCGTACTGGATGGACTACTTCTTCTCCGATCCGCGCTACTTCACCATCGACAACAAGGTTCTCATCGCCGTATTCGGCTCGAACTATCTTGTCAAGGACTTCGGTTCGGAGCAAGCGGTCAAGGAACAGCTCGATTATGTGCGCGAGGAGGTCAAAAAATTAGGCTTCGACGGTGCGATTTTCCTCTCCTGCGGTGCTCCGAGCGAATCGGTGAAAAACTGCGGTTTCGACGGCGTTTATGCCTACAACTGGGGCACACAGGGCTACGATCCCGAATATACCAAGGATCGCATCACCTCTCAGCGTGACCAAAAGCTCGTTCACGTCGTGCCCACCGTTTCCACCGGCTTCAACCGCATCGGCTGGGGCAGTCCGCGCACACCGCAGATGACCTGCGAGGACATGGGCGAATGCTTGCGCTGGTTCAAGGAGGACGTTCTCCCGACCAACGAAGGCGAGGACTGGAAGAGAAAGCTCGTCATGTTCTCCACCTGGAACGAATACGGCGAGGGCACCTATATCTGCCCCTCCAATCTGCACGGCTTCGGCTATCTCGACGAAATGCGCAAGGCCTTTAC
>CAZYFX010000173.1:0-4013 GCA_964646725.1 uncultured Oscillospiraceae bacterium | reverse complement strand
CTGAATTTGAAAGCCTGTGCGACTACCAAATACTCTGCAAAGTCGGCAGTACGTCAAGTACCCGCATGTGAGGTTTTGAACCGGTGCTAAAGGCATGGGCTACTTCTAACGCAAGATCGTTACTTTGCGGAAAAGACATAGGTACTGCAAGCTTAACAGTAGTATAATCTCATAAAGCGGATAGCGCAGTGGCAATATTGAGTTTGCCGAAATGATTTAGCGTACTGTCCCTGTCCGCAAACCGGAAAATTCGCACTCACCACGGGCTCCTTTGTGTAAAGGGAGCTGTCAGCTACGCTGACTGAGGGATTGTCGTGCTTCGCCGCTCCGATTTTCGCGGGCGAATTTTCGAAAAAGAAAAAATTCCGTTTTCGCGCTTCAAGCCCTTGCAAATTTCCGTAATTATGGTATAATTATATTAAATTTTCCCGATATTATTCCGTTCGACAAAGGAGACTCCCATGGCCAAACAACCCGCTCCGCGCTTATCCCCCCGCGACCGCGCTCTGTACGCGGAAAAGCGCCGAAAATATCTTGCCTACCGCCGTCGCAAACGCACCGCCGCGCTGCTCTATGCGCTTCGCGTTCTGATCTTGGGCTTTACCGCCGCCATTCTGTTCGGCGTGCTTATGGTGCTTGCCGTCAAATACGATTTTTCCAAAACGCCCGAAAAATATACATATTCCTTAACGGTCATGCGCGACGAAAAAAAGATCTCTTTGAAAAAGGGCGTCACCGTCAAAAACAATGTCTGCTATGTCGCTCTGTCGGATTTTTCCGAGCTTTTGGGCTATCGCTTAATGGGCGACGTACGCGTCATGAACGCCGTGTTCGATGACGAAAGCCGTATTTCGGTCTATGTGGGCACCGATAACGTCTCCTACGGCGGAACGCTTCGTCTGCTCCGCGCCCCCTCGTATTTTTCCGGCATGGATGCGGACGTATACGTCCCCATCTCCTTTTTCGAGGGAACCTTCGACGGTGCGACGCTTACCGGCGTCAAGAATGGCAAAAAAATCGACTACACCCTCACACTGACCGACTCCATTCGCCCCGCCTTTACCGCCTCCTCCCCCATCTCGCTTCCCGACACGACGGGCTTGCACACCTCGACCGCTCCCGACTCCGCGTTTTTGACCGATCTTTCGGCGTATGAAATGTACATGGATCCGGAGGACACCGACGCCTACATCCGTTTGATCAACACCGCTCATCCCTTGGACAAGGACTATGTACCGGAGGATCTTATCGAAATTTCCGATACACGCAAGGACCGCAAGGCAGCACAGATGCGCGAATTTGCCGCCAAGGCGCTCGACGCCATGTTCATCGAACTGCGGGCTGCGGGCTTTACCGACGTATCCGTCACCAGCGCGTACCGCTCGTATGACTATCAGGAGACACTGTTCAACAACTCCGTGAACCGTTACATGAAATCCTACGATTATGACACCGCCTACGCAAAAACCGCCACTGAGACCGCCATTCCCGGCACCAGCGAGCATCAAAGCGGTCTGTGCGCCGACCTGCACAATCTGCCGAGCGCTTCTCAGCTGTTCGAAGCCGAGGAAGCATACAAATGGCTGTATACGCACTGTGCGGACTTCGGCTTCATCTTGCGTTTCCCGAAAAACAAGAGCGACATAACCGGCATCATCTTCGAGCCGTGGCACTATCGGTATGTGGGACGTTATCATGCGCAGAAGATCATGCAGAGCGGTCTGTGCTTGGAGGAATACTGCGAACAAAACGGGCTCGGATTAAACTAAGATTGTGCAAACCGCCGTTGTTTGCTTTCCGAATGCGCTGATTTTTTGAGCGCTTTGCCGTTTTTTTCGAATCCTCTTGACAAATCCGCATTTTCCCATTATAATAAAATCGTAAAAGCGATGATAGGGATAAGTACGAAGCATGTGTCTTTCAGAGAGCCGTCGGTCGGTGCGAGACGGTAAGAAATGTGCTCCGGAAGATCACCCTGAAGCCGAACGCCCAAAACGGTTTGCGAACATTTTTCCAAAGGTACGGATACGGTTCGCAGTCTCGTACCGCCGTGTGTAAGCGTCTCCGCAAGCCTGCGTTATCGGGCGGACGCATCGAACGTGTGCGTTGCGATTCAAAAGAGTGGTTATGAGGTTTTCTCTTTGGAGAGAACCTCTTTTTGTTTTTTACATCCGTATTTACACGATTTTCGAAAGGAATGGATCCCATGGTAACGCTCGACAAAATCTATCACGCCTCCTATGTTTTGAAGGATGTCATCCGCAACACCGCGCTTGTGCGCGCCCCCAAACTGCGCACCGACTGCGAGGTCTATCTCAAGCCCGAATGCCTCCAGGTCACCGGTTCCTTTAAGGTGCGCGGCTCGGGCTACCGTATCAGCCAGCTCACCGACGAGGAAAAGGCGCACGGCGTTATCGCCTGCTCGGCCGGAAACCACGCCCAGGGTGTGGCACTGGCCGCCACAAAATACGGCATCAAATCCATCATCTGTCTGCCGGACGGCGCGCCCATTTCTAAGGTCGAAGCCACCAAGAGCTACGGCGCCGAGGTCTGCATGGTCAAGGGCGTTTACGACGACGCCTATCAAAAGGCCGTTCAAATGCGCGACGAGCACGGCTACACCTTCATCCATCCGTTCGACGACGAAAACGTCATCGCCGGCCAGGGAACCATCGGACTCGAAATCTTGAACGATTTGGACGATACCGACATCATCGTCGTGCCCATCGGCGGTGGCGGACTGATCTCGGGCGTGGCGGTCGCGGCCAAAAAACTCAAACCCTCCGTAAAGGTATACGGCGTACAGGCGGCGGGCGCTCCGAGTATGTTCAATTCCTTACGCGACGGAAAAATCGAATGCCTTTCGCAGGTGTCCACCATCGCCGACGGAATCGCCGTCAAGCAGCCGGGCGAAAACACCTTTGACATCTGCCGCGAATATGTGGATGAAGTGGTCACGGTCACGGAGGATGAAATTTCCTCGGCCATTTTGGCGCTCATCGAACAGCAGAAAATGATCGCCGAGGGCGCGGGCGCCGTATCGGTTGCCGCGGTCATGTTCGACAAGATTCCGCAGATCGCCGGAAAAAAAGTGGTTTGCGTCGTTTCGGGCGGTAATATCGATGTTACCATTCTTTCGCGCGTCATCAAGCGCGGACTTTTGACCTCCGGTCGTTCCTGCAATCTCTGCATCGAGCTGTTGGACAAGCCGGGTCAGCTGCAGCAGGTGTCCGAGATCATCGCCGCCTGCGGCGGAAACGTGACCGGCGTTCACCACGAACGCGCCGGCGAAACCACCGACATCAACGGCTGCTTCTTGCGTCTGGTACTCGAAACGCGAAACGCCGAGCACATCAAGCAAATCACCGACGCGCTGACCGCACACGGCTTCAAAATCATATAATCCCGCAAATTTGAAAATCACGAAAGGATGTTACCCATGGAAAAAATTTATACCCCCGACGCACCCGAGGCTTTAGGCCCGTATACCCAGGCCGTCAAGGTCGGCTCTCTCGTGTTCACCTCCGGACAGATCGCCATTGATCCCGCCACCGGCACGGTACACGCCGCCACGATCGAGGAACAGACCGAGCAGGTCTGCAAAAATCTGTCGGCGGTTCTGGAAGCGGCCGGAAGCTCGCTCGAAAAAGCCGTCAAGACCGTGTGCTTTTTGAAAAACATGGAGGATTTCGCCGCCTTTAACGCCGTGTACGGAACCTATTTCGTATCCAAGCCGGCGCGCTCCTGCGTGGCGGTCAAGCAGCTGCCCAAGGACGTTTTGGTCGAGGTCGAAGTCGTCGCCGAGCTGTAAGCGTACCCTTTCCGATGTGCTTCGGAAAAACGGGGCACATCGGATTTTGACGAAAAATATTTTCAAAAAATCCGGAAAATCGCGTCAAAAAGACTTGACGAACCGATATCTTTGTGGTATAATAATCGTGTTAATCAAACAAATGCAGGTATGGCGGAATTGGCAGACGCGCTAGATTCAGGTTCTAGTGGGGGCAACTTCG
>CAZYFX010000172.1:0-4035 GCA_964646725.1 uncultured Oscillospiraceae bacterium | reverse complement strand
CGGAAAGCAAAGGGTTTGGGACTATCCCAAAATTAAAAATCGCCGTGTGTACGGAGCCGAATGTGCTTGCTGTTCTCCGAAATACATAATTGTTTGTTTAAAGAAATTGCACTACGAATTATTTACAAAATAACGCTTGAGAAAAAAGGACTTCTTTACTATAATTATGTTGTATTTGTATGTCCTTTTTCGCAAAACGCAGGCGGCTTTTAACAAGTCACTGCCGATGTTGTAAATAACGCAAAATCAAAGGAGAACGGAACAAAATGAAATTAGGTATCGTAGGTCTTCCGAACGTCGGAAAAAGCACGCTTTTCAACGCCATCACCAATGCCGGTGCGGAGTCGGCCAACTATCCTTTCTGCACCATCGACCCGAATGTCGGCATCGCACCCGTCCCGGACAAGCGTTTGGATGTGCTTGCCGAAATGTATGACCCGAAAAAATACACCCCCGCCATGATCGAATTCGTCGATATCGCCGGGCTTGTCAAGGGCGCATCCAAGGGAGAGGGGTTGGGCAACAAATTCTTGTCCCACATTCGTGAGGTGGATGCGGTGGTGCATGTGGTGCGCTGTTTCGATGACGATGACATCATCCACGTCAACGGCGTGGTCAATCCAGCTGACGATGTGGCGACCATCAATCTGGAGCTCATCTATTCGGACATCGAGATCGTGGAGCGCCGTATCGACCGCGCCAAAAAGATCTTAAAGGGTGACAAATCCGTTCAAAAGGAGATCGATCTGTTGGAGAAAGTCTTAGAGGTTCTCAACAACGGAAAAAAGGCCAACACAATCGATTATACAGAGGATGAATTAGAGCTGTTGCGCGACGTGCCGCTTCTTTCCGCAAAGCCCGTCATTTATGTGGCCAACGTCAACGAGGATGCCGTCGGAAGCGATCTGTCCCAAAATCCCTATTACACGGCGTTAAAGGCCATTGCCGACGAAGAAAAGAGCGGAATCATCCACATTTGCGCCGGACTGGAAGCCGAGATCAGTGAGCTGGAGAGCGAGGAAAAGAAGGCATTTTTGGCGGAGTTGGGCATCGAGCAGAGCGGGCTTGACAATTTGGTTTCGGCTTGCTATGATCTGTTGGGGCTTATCAGCTTTTTGACGGCCGGTCCCGAGGAAGTCCGCGCGTGGACCATCACTCGCGGTACCAAGGCACCCCAGGCGGCGGGCAAGATCCACACCGATTTCGAGCGCGGCTTCATTCGTGCCGAGGTCATTTCCTTTGACGATCTGGTGGCCTGCGGCTCCACAGCGGCAGCCAAGGAAAAGGGACTTATGCGTTCCGAGGGGAAGGAATACGTCATGCAGGACGGCGATGTCGTGCTGTTCCGCTTCAATGTATAAGGTGCAGACACGTTAAAAATTCGCAGCCGCATAAAATATTCGCCGTTTTCCACAAAAACAGAATCTCCATACTGTGCAATTGTCACAATCTTTGTTTTTTCTGTTGAAATCGGCGGAAATTTATGTTATACTATACTATGCTAATTTCTCAAAGGAGATATCGATATGAAAAAACTTACATTCAGTATGCTTTGCCTGTCCGTATGCGTCGCCCTTGCGCTCACTTCTTGCAGCGACAACAAGCCGGAGGAGAAAACGGATGCCGACGATTCGGTCAAGAACGAGCTTTCGGAGCTTTCCTCTCTTGTTCTTCCCGAGGACGAAGAGGAAGAAGAAAAGATTCTGTTTGAATACGACTATTCGAGCGACGGCGCGACCCTGATTGCCTACACCGGTGATTTGGAGGAAGTCGTGTTGGATGAAACGGTCATCCGCATGAAGAAGGAAAAGCAGAAAAAGACCGTGACCGAGGAGGTCGTGGATGCCGACGGAAACAAAACGACCGTGGAAAAAGAGGTCGAGGAAACCGTCGAAGTGCCGGTCGAATATACGCTTGTTGCGATCGACAGCGGCGTTTTCATGAACAACGAAACGGTCAAGAAAATCGTCATTCCCGAAACCGTGACCGAGATCGGTGAAGCTTGCTTCCAGGGCTGCACGGCAGTGGAGGAGATCGTGCTTCCGAGTGGCCTTACGGTTATCGGCGACCGCATGTTTTACGGCTGTGACGCGCTGTCCGTGTTGAATATTCCGGACGGAGTGACCGAGATCGGCATGTTTGCATTCGGCGAATATTTCAAGCAGATCCCGTGGTACAAGGCGCAGACCACAACGAATGTGATCGTCGGCGACGGCATTCTTCTCAAGTACAACGGTCATGAGTCTGCCGTCAGCTACGGCGACGAGGTCAAGAGCATTGCGTACTACGCCTTTACCGACACGGCGGCACAAACCATCCGTCTGTCGGGCGCGACCGAAACGGTCAGCGAGCTGGCCTTCTACCGTGCGAATGCGACGGTACAGCTTCCCGAGACATCGGCTTTGGTCAACGAGCTGAAGCTCAACAACGTCAAGGTCGAGACATACGCGGAATAGGATCGAACATACAGAAACGGGTCGGCTTTTCCGACCCGTTCTTTTTTAGACGAAGAATCCCCGAGCTCCGGGGCTTGCAAAAATACCGAATTATGATATAATGATGTTAAGTAAAGTTTGAAGGAAAGGCTGTGAGACTATGAAATGCCCAGTATGCGGACATCTCGAAAGTAAAGTGCTCGATTCCCGCCCTGCCAACGAGGGAACCAGCATCCGTCGAAGAAGAGAATGCTTAAAGTGCCAAAAGCGCTTTACGACCTTTGAAACCATCGAAAGCGTGAGCTTTGTGGTGGTAAAAAAGGACAAAACGCGCGAATCCTTTGACCGTATGAAGCTGCTCAACGGACTGGTACGCGCCTGTGAAAAGCGTCCCGTCACCATGTCGCAGCTGGAAAACGCCGTCGGCGATATCGAGCAGACCCTCCAGGCGTCCATGAAAAACGAAATCTCCTCCGCCGAGATCGGGGAGCTGGTCATGGACAAGCTCAAGGCGTTGGACGAGGTCGCCTATGTGCGCTTCGCCTCGGTTTACCGACAGTTTAAGGACATCACGACCTTCCGCGACGAATTGAACAAACTGTTGGATCAGTGACACGTTTTACGCCGTTCTCGTCCTCTTTCGGCGCTTCGCCGGCGACAAAAAAGCGAACCCCATCCAAGGGTTCGCTTTTTTACTGTTGTTTTGCTCGGAGAACGGTTTATTCATTCCCCGCGGCTCATTTCCTTCATGCTCTTTCGAAAGCTGAAAAAGAAAAGCGTTGCCGTGACGGAAACGGCAATGAAATCGGCGACCGGTTCGGCCAAAAAGACCGCAAACACCTTGTCCTCGAAAAAGTGCGGCAGAATGTAGATTAACGGAATCAGTAGAATCAGCTTGCGCAAAATCGCTAAGAACAGCGAATTTTTCGCGTTCCCCAGGGCCACAAACGTCTGCTGGCACGCGATTTGTATGCCGAACATGAAGCACACCGCAAAAAAGACCCGCGCCGAACCCACCGTGTAGGCAATCAACTCCGGATTGTTGCCGAACATCCGCGCAAACGCGCCCGGAAACAGCATAACCGCCGCCCACATGAGAACCGAGTAAAGTATACAGGTATACAAAACGACGCGAAACGCGCTCTTGACGCGCGATACATTCTTCGCCCCGAAATTGTAGCTCATCACCGGTTGTGCTCCTTGGACAAAGCCCTGAATCGGGAGCATCAGAAACATGTTGATGCTCGACAGAATGGTCATCGAACCCACCGCAAGGTCGCCGCCGAATTCCTGCAACGACGTGTTGAAGCAGACCGACAGCACGCTTTCCGTAGACTGCATGATGAACGGTGAAAGCCCCAACGCCATGCAGGGTAAAAGCAACGAAAACTCGGGCATCAGATTCTTCGGATACAGCCGAAGCGTCGGCTTTTTGCCGAACAGAAAGGCAATGACCCATACTGCCGACACCGCCTGCGACAGAATCGTGGCAAGCGCCGCGCCGCGCACACCCATATCGAAAGCGAAGATGAAGATCGGGTCGAGCACGATGTTGCACACCGCGCCGATGAGCACCGTTTTCATGGCCACCGACGCAAAG
>CAZYFX010000171.1:0-4145 GCA_964646725.1 uncultured Oscillospiraceae bacterium | reverse complement strand
TCAAATTCGCAGAGAGTTTCCTAACAGCTGAAAATTACAAATTATTGTAAAAGTTTAGCCTGCATGAGTTTTGAACCGTCCCCGGGAGTCCCGAGGGTTGCAACCCTTGGGGGTACTTTTTGATACTTTTTCGTACAAGCGAAAAAGTATGACCCGCTTTCCTTGCAGGGACGCACTATGTTAACACATATCAGTCGGCGTATACGGATACCTTAAGTTGACGGCATTGCGGTATAAGACTTAAAAAATGCTTGAAATACGCAGAGGAAAATGGTATAATAAAGCATAAATAATTATATGTGCTTTGCAACGCCGTTACAGTGAGGAAAAAGAAATGAATGACGAAGAACTGAGTGACGAAGAACTGAACAGAAGAAATGCATTTAAACCGATCAAAGAAAACTCGATCATACTGGATTTTACCGGATGTAAGGATTTGGACGAAATACACTTGATTTTAAAAACAAAATTCGGTTTACCCGAATACTACGGAAAAAACTGGGATGCTTTGTGGGACTGCTTAGACGGTTTATTCTATAAAAGGGGAGATTTTAAGGTAAGGATCATCGGCTTTAATTCACTTCCCGATTATTTAAGAGAAGATTGTGTAACCATGCTTAAGATTTTTGACGATGTACACAACGGCACCCCCAATATAACCTTTGAGCTCATCTCATGATCGGGAGGTGAACTTTCACCGTCGGGCGGCTGCCTGCGTCGGACATGCCGAAAAAAGGCGGACTCCGCGATGAGCCCGCCTTAAAAGCATGTTTTGCACCGTTTACAGCTCGATGAGCGTATAATCCTTTTCGCCGAAGCCGAGCGCATAAGCGGCGTCAACGGTATGCGAGCCGTTACGCGATTCGATGCGTTCGATGAGCGTGTCCTTTCCGGGGTCGTCCGAGGCGTACACCAAATCCAAGCATGCCTTATCGATGGCGATCGGATCGGTTGATGCCAAAATACCGATATCCTTCATGCACGGATCTTCGGCCTTGGCACAGCAATCGCAGTCTACCGACATGTTTTTCATGACGTTGATGTAGACCGCTTTTCCCTCAAAGAGCCGCACGACGGACAGCGCCGCGTCGGCCATGGCTTCCAAAAAGCTGTCGTGATCGGCTGTCCAAAATGCGTCGGGGTTGCCGGCGCCGTGAATGTAGGCCTTTCCGAACGAGGAAGCAATGCCGATGGACAGCTGCTTGAGCGCCCCGCCGTAGCCGCCCATGGGATGTCCCTTGAAGTGAGAGAGGACAAGCAGAGAATCGTAATTCGTCAGATTTTTTCCGACATAGTTTTTTTGAATGACCTTGCCGTCGGGAATGTCGAGCACAAGGTCGGGCCCCGTCGCGTCTAGAAGATCCACGTCGAAGGCAGTGCTCCAGCCGTGTTTTTCCAACGTGATGCGGTGCTTTTCGGTGGTGTTGCGCATACCGTCGTAGGCGGTGTTGCATTCGCAGACCGTGCCGCCGACCTTACGAATGATCGGCTTCCAGAAGTCCGGCTTCAGAAAGTTTTGGTTTCCCACTTCGCCGGAATGCAGCTTGACGGCGGTTTTCCCGAGAAGTGTAACGCCGACGGCGTTATACAGCCTTACGACGGCTTCGGGGGTGATTTCCTTTGTAAAATAGACCTTTGCGGACATGGACAGCGCTCCTTTTCGGATTGATTTAACTTTAGTATAACAAAAACGTGTCCGAAAAGCAAGTACAAAGTGTGAAAAATGTGCGGAAGTCGGACGGTAGGGTACAAAGACGCGAAAGAAGCTGAAAACTCATCTGAAACGCGCCCGAGAAATCCGTATCGGTACAACAGTTTTTTTGTGAAAAAGGTGAAAATTGCAAGAAAATGCATGATATTTACAAAAACATCTTGACAATTCGCACAAAAAAGTGTATGATATAAGTGTAGTTAAGAATCGTATACGAATCACGGTTTTTGACAAATAATTTGAAAAGGGGCAGTCACTATGTTTAAGATCTTCGCCGGACTCAAAGGCTCGGGCAAAACCAAAAACCTCATCGAAATGGTGAACACCGCTCAGAACACGACCAAGGGTAGCGTTGTCTGCATCGAAGCGGGCACCAAGCTCATCCATGAGATCGGCTCGGCCACCAGACTCATCAATATCTCGGATTACGGCGTGGACGATTGGGAAAAGCTGTACGGCTTCGTTTGCGGTCTTTTGGCCAGCAACTACGATCTGACCGACCTGTTTATAGATTCCGCTTTGAAAATCTGCAAAAACGATATGGACGGCTTTGAAGCATTTGCCGCCAAGGTCACTCCCCTTTTGGCTGCTCAGAACGTGAACTTTACCATGACGGCTTCGGTCGAGGTGGAAAAGATCCCGGCAAGCTTGAAGGAATATTTGGCGTAAGCAAATCGCCTCCTTTTATTTAACCACCCGCGGGATGTAGAAAAACAAATGCGTTTTTTTACATCCCTTTTTTGATACGGCCGATTTTTTCGGTTCGAACCTGTGAAACGGAGTGAGTGTATGTGCAAGACACGGTATAATGTCCCCATGGCGGGCTATGCATCCATGAAAACGGGCGGCGTCGCGCCGATAGCCTTTTTTCCCGCATCCGAAAAAGAGCTGGTCGAAACGGTGCGCACCCTGACGCGCGAAAAGAAGCGCGTTTACGTTTTGGGCAACCTTTCCAACGTCCTGCTCCCCGACGGCACGCTCCCCTTCGTGCCGGTGCTCACGACCGCCGTTCGAACCAAGACCGTCATGCGTACCCCCTCGGGCGCGGACGTGTATGCGTCCTGCGGCGTCGGGTTGACGGCTCTTGCGCTCGAAATGTGTAAAGCGAATCTTGACGGACTTTCGTTTGCCTACGGCATCCCCGGCTCGGTCGGCGGCGCGGTGTACATGAACGCAGGCGCTTACGGCTCGGATATGAGCGCGGTCGTGCGTTCGGTTCGCTTTTACGACATCGATTCCGACAGCGTGTGCGAAATCGAAAGTAAGGACTGCGCGTTCGGCTACCGCACATCGGCCTTTTCCAAAAGGCGCGGCGTCATCCTGGGCGCGACGCTTTCGCTGAAAAACGACGAAAACGGCGAAGCTCTCGCAAATGCCAAAGAATTTATGCGCCGCCGCACGGAAAAGCAGCCGCTCGAATATCCTTCCTGCGGCAGTGCGTTCAAGCGCCCCGAGGGCTATTTCGCGGGGGAACTCATCGAAAAGTGCGGCTTAAAGGGCTTTGCGGTCGGCGGTGCGTGTGTGTCGGAAAAGCACGCGGGCTTCGTCATCAACAAAGGCGGTGCGACTTCGGCCGACGTGGAAGCGGTGCTTGACGGGGTGAGAGAGCGCGTGTCCGAACGCTTCGGTGTGCTTCTTGAACCCGAAATCCGTATTTTAAAATAGGAAAAGCGATGTGAAAATGACCAAGGAAACGATAAAAAGCGAAAGGAAACGCGCCGTCAAGACCGCTCCGCAAAAATACGTCCGTTCGTCGGCGTCGGCACTTCCCGAGGAAAAGCTCACCTTTACCGGGCGCGTCAAGCGCGTACTTCGCGAAACCAAAATCGAAAAGGGATGTTGCAAGGCCGCCTTTGCCGCGGGGAAAAGATTCCCGAAAGGACAGACCGACTTTACCGCAAAAGAGCTTCGCTGTGCGGCGTGTGCGGCGCATTTTCTGCGCGGCGCGTTTTTGTCCGCCGGGAGTGTCAATGCCCCGACCAAGGGACATCATCTCGAAATCAAAACGGACGCGCCCGAAAAAGCGGACACGCTGGTGCGTTTGATGGCGGAAAGCGGCTTGGAAGCCAAATGCTTTACGCGCCGCACGTCGAGCATTGTTTATTTCAAGGACGGCGATTCGATCTTCGCGTTTTTGAGCTTGGTCGGCGCGCAAAAATGCGCCTTCGACTTTTTGGAGGTCATGATCGAAAAGCAGGTGCGCAACGACTGCAACCGCAAGACCAATTTCGACGCGGCCAACATGCTCAAATCCGCCAACGCCGGCAAACGTCAGTTAGAGGCCATCCGCTATTTCTACGATTGCGGAACACTCGATGAGCTGTCCGACGTTTTGCAATACACCGCGCGTCTCAAATACGAAAATCCGTCGCTCAATCTGTCCGAGCTGGCCGCGCTCCATGAGCCGCCAATCACCAAATCCTGCGTCAATCAC
>CAZYFX010000170.1:0-4176 GCA_964646725.1 uncultured Oscillospiraceae bacterium | reverse complement strand
CGAACACCTCGCCCTTGGCCGTGACCATGATGATCGGCTTGGAGGACATTTCGCGACTCTCGCGGCATACCTGCCAGCCGTCCTTGCGGGGCATCATGATGTCCAAAAGGACAAGATCGGGCTCGTAGATTTTGAATGCGCTCAACGCTTTGATCCCGTCATACGCCGTTACGGTTTCGTAGCCCTCGTTTTCAAGGTAGATCTTTAAAAGGTCGCAGATGTTGGCGTCATCGTCTGCAATAAGAATTTTGTAGCCCATTGTTTTATAACCTCCGATTTATAAAAATTTACACATTCAATCTTCATTTTTAATTATATACTATTTCTTATCGAAAAGCTTGAATCGGAAGTAAAAATAAGTACATCTATTTGTTAACTGCTTGATAGGTTTGGAGCGATTCGTCCAATCCGACCTCGTTTTTTAAACTTTTTTCGAATGCCGCGCCGGCTGCGGCGCTTTTTCCGGACAAATGGCAGACCGAAAAGGAGATCGTCCCCAACAGCGTTTGTAAAAGCGGAAGTGCGGTGCAGGCATTGGCGGAGAAATTCAAGAGCAGAGCTTTCTCCATAATTCCGGCGCGGGCGCGGGAGGGCGGGACGCAAAGCGGCTGCGGTGCGGTCGGTGTCTCGGTTCTGTCGGTCGGACACGCAGAGCGGCCGGAGGGACGCACCTTGTGCGTTTCGGAAAATATGCGGTAGCCGACCGTATCGCTCATGCGGGAACGAAACGGAGCTTCGGCGGGCTTGTCCGAGGCTGTGGGTGCCAGGGAAGCGACGCGCAAGGCGTTTACGGCGCGTCTCAATCGTGCAGAGAACGGAGCGCGATTGTCGCCTAAAAGCGGATGCTTGTGTAAGACCTCGGAGCGCGGACGAAAGACGGGAGCTTCGGGCGCATCGTCGGAGAAAAGGCGCTCGACCTGTGGGTTTTGATGGGAAAGGGCGGCGTTTGTGCCGGCATAGACAGATTGCGAACCGCAGAGAAGATTGGTGAAATAGGCCACGCCGGTCGGGCAGACAACTTCGGTCACATCTGGGATGACGTCACCTGCGGCAAAGCCCTCGCAGCCGAGCGTCAAAACCAGGTCGTTGGCGTGGCAGAGATGCTCGAGCGTTTTTCCGACACGTTTTATTTTTTCGGGACTGTCGCATTCGATCAATTCGGTGTAGCAGCCGCCGACGGCAAAGCCGTTCTCGCGAAGAAGCGGGGTCATGCGGGTCTGACAATGGATGGACGCGGCAAGTTCGAGCGGATTTTTTCCCGTACACAGAAAGCCGACTTTGGGCATAGCGGTCATAATGAAACAGTCCTCCGAATCATATATCTTGTAGTTTCTGTGTTCATTATATACCATATACAGTATGTTTGCAAGAAAAAGTGCTCGACCGAGTTCGACGGTGAAGGGGGATATTCGGCGGCAAACGGCAACAAAAAGCGCCTCCTTTTGTATTTTAAGAAGGAGGCGGTCGAAATATGCGGCGGAAAAGCCCGGCGGCGAGGCGCCACTGCAATTTTCGCGAGTAAATTTTATAAAACGGTAAAACTTCGTCCGTGTGTTAAAACTTCGCCGTGTGTCCGACGGCACACACGGCTCGGCGCACATGCAACCGTTTAATCCGCTTATTCATTAGTCATCGGCGAAGCGACTTCATCATTCATTATTCATTCATTTTCCTCTGCTGTGCCGCCGACTGTGCAGCAAAAGAATGCCGGAAGCGGACAATATGATAAGCGGAAACACGATCGCTAACGCTAACCCCGATTTGACGCTCGGCTCGGCTCCGCCCGCAAGCGCCGTCGAAACGCGCGCCACGACCTCCGGCCCCACAAAGCAGCCTATATCGCCGCCGAGTGCCAGAATCGCAAACATGGCCGTTCCGCCCGCCGGGTAGGTTTTGGCCGAAAGACTGAGTACGCCCGGCCACAGAATGCCCACCGAGAAGCCGCACAGCGTGCATCCCGCAAGCGCCAAGAACGAGTACGGCGCAAAGGCCGCCATCAAATAGCTGATCACGCACAGCACGGAGCTTACAAGAAGTCCCACGCGGATATCGAGTCGTTTTCCCACGCCCGCAAACAGCACACGCGCCGCACCCATGGCAATGGCGAACATGCACGGCCCGAGCAGATCGGCAACCTGCTTGCTGACGCCGAGCTCGGTTTCCGCAAAGAAGCTGGCCCATTGGCTCATGGCCTGCTCTGCCGCGCCCGAGCACAGCATGAGGAGCAGAAAGGCCCAGATGATCTTGACCGAAAGCAGCTTGCGAAGCGGCATCGTTTCGGCGTTTCCGTCATCGTTCAGTTGGGCGACCGGGACAAAGATGTAGAAGAAGAAATTGACGATCGGTAAAATCGCCCACAAAAGGCAGATCGTGCTCCAGTTTTCAATGCCGAACAGCTTGAAATACAGCGTCGTTACCACGACCATCAACACATGTCCCCAACAGTAGAACGAGTGGAGCAAGCTCATGGCGGACGTTTTTGCGTCACCGGGTATCGCTTCGATGATCGGACTGATGACCACCTCGGTCAGACCGCTTCCGATGGCGTACAAAAAGGCCGATAGGATGATGCCGACATACGGGTCGGGCAATACGTTGGGAAGTGTTCCGAGACAGATGAGCCCCGCCGCGTCGAACAATTGGGCGATCATGACAAGACGCTTGTAGCCAATGCGGTCGGCGTATTTTGCGCCGGCAAGGTCTACGAAAATCTGCACGCCGAAATTCATGGTGATGATGAAGGCGAGGCGGTCGAGCTCCAGTCCGAACTGCTTGTTGAAGGTCACGAACAGAAGCGGTGCCAGATTGTTGGATACGGCGCTGGTGATATAGGTCAAATAGCAGGCAAGCACGGTGTGCTTGAAGGTAAGCTTTTTCATAGGTCGTTTTCGGTTTCCTTTCAAATGAGATAGGTCGTTGTAGCGTATGCACCTCGGGTGCGGAATGTGCGCTATCCGATGCGGCGCACAAGCTCGGCCGATTTGCAGAACCCGGTTGCGTCGTCGATGTCAAACACGGCACCGCAGAACAGAATTTCTCCTTCGGCCTCCTCAAAGCGTACCGGCATTTGCGTTAAGAATTTCCGCAAAATGCATTCGTTTTTCACGCCCAAAATCGAATCGTTCGCGCCCACCATCCCAACATCGGTGACAAAGCCCGTGCCGCCGGGAAGAACGCGCGCATCGTTGGTTTGCACATGCGTGTGCGTGCCGAACACGACCCCGACGCGGCCGTCCAAATATTTCGCGAGCGCCGCCTTTTCGGAGGTGGTTTCGGCGTGAAAATCAATGACGGTTGTGAAAACATCCTTGTGTTTCTCAAGCACTCGGTCGGCGGTTTCGAACGCGGAAGCGAAGGCGTCCGACATAAACACGTTGCCGAGCAGACTGATGACCAATATTTTTTTTCCGAACAGATCGTACACTGTGTGCCCAACACCGGGACAGGCGCTCGGATAGTTTTCGGGTCGCAGAACATTCGGCAGCTCGTCGATGATGTATTTCATTTCGTGCTTGCGCCAGATGTGGTTACCGCTCGTGAGCACGTCCGCGCCGGAAGCAAGCAGTGTCTCGGCGGTATCCTTGTCCAACCCGTTGCCCTTGGCAGCGTTTTCGGCATTTAACACCGTAAAATCCGCGCCGTATTCCTTGCGGATGCTCCACAAATGACGGCGTATGTATTCCGTGCCGCCGACTCCGACGACGTCTCCTACCGTTAACAGCTTCATTCTGCGCTCTCCGTTTCCGATTTTTCCGATTCGTTCGACGGCTCTGCCTGTTCCGTCCGATCCGACAAAGTGCCGCTTCCGGCGTTTTTGTTTAATTCCTTTTGCAGCAGTGCGGCAAGAGAGCCGCGCTTCGCATTTTTCGCGCCCACCAGCACGTAGCGCTCATAGTCGTCCACGCACAGGGCGCGGTATTGATAGCTTAGCGGAAGCGTCGCCAGATGCGTAAGTGTTCCGTTTCCGTCGGTACCGTAGTCGTAGACCGTGAGCGCGTCGGAGGACAGAAGGTACAGTGTGCGGTCGCGATAGGCTGCGTCGATCACTTTTTTCTCGCTGTTTACCGAAAACAACTCGACGGCATCGTAGCCGTAGGCCCGCACGGTCATGGAGCTTCCGGACAGATTGTTGCTTTCGGCGATTAAGAAGCAATCCTCGAAGGCGCGGAAAAAGCG
>CAZYFX010000169.1:0-4245 GCA_964646725.1 uncultured Oscillospiraceae bacterium | reverse complement strand
AAAACGATCACACCGAAACGGACGAAGATACCAACTGCAACGGCGAAGCCGATTTTGCAGTGATCATTGTTCACAACGATGAAAATGTTGACTTCTGCAATACCACCAAGTAATTCGTTGTTTGGCCGCAGCTGCTCCCCAAAAATGCACTTGATTCTTATAATTCGTCATAAAAACAGCGGGACTATATCTTAACGACATAGTCCCGCAGTACTTTTCTTATCTTATTGTAAGCTTACCCAGCAGCCCTTTTCGGATGACTCGACCAATGCATCCAAAACGCGCTGACACCGCACGCCGTCCGCAATCGACGGATACATACCGCCTTTCTGTCCCAACAGAGCTCGAACGAAAGTGGCTTCCTGGTCGGCATAATAGTTCCCGGGAACGGTGATGGTGTGCAGTCCGTCTGTCTTTTTATCGATTTCACCGATACAGACCTTCAACTTGTCCGGATGATCCAAATCGAACGACAAAACACCTTCCGAACCGTAAATGTCGAATTTGATGGTGTTCGCATGACCGAGCGCACAGCGCGTGATGAGAAATTCCGCCGCCGCGCCGCTTTCCAGTTCTGCGATAAACGAGCAGTAGTCATCGGTCGTGACGTCCGCATATTCTTCGCTGTCTAAACGCTTGCGCTGCTTGACGACCGTCTTGGTAAGACTGCATACCCTTGAAATGTCCCCGCAGAGAAGCATGGCCATATCCACCAAATGTGCGCCCAAATCGCCCAAAACACCCGTTCCGCCGATCTTCTTGTCGAAGCGCCAGTCGAGACGGCGACCCTCCCAAAACGCGCTGGATTTGAGGTATTCAACATGTACGTTGACGATTTCGCCGAGTAACCCCTTATCCATGATCTCCTTGGCAAAGCGGACGGCGGGTTTAAAACGGTAGGAATAGCAGATCATGTTTGCCACGCCGTGTTTCTCAATCAAAGCTTCCAAATGCTCGGTTTCCGCGACATTCATACCGAGCGGCTTTTCCACGTTGATGCCGAGTCCCTTTTGAACGGCGTATTCGGCGATGGGGACATGTACGTTGTTCGGTGTGCAGACTTCGACTGCGTTGAGAGGTACGTTGTCGATCATGTCCTTGTAATCGGCGTACAAAACGTCCTCCGACAGCCCAAGGCGCTTTGCCGTGCGTTGCAGGGCATTCGGATCTGTGTCGCACAAAGCGACGATCTCGCATTCCGAAAGCTTCAAAAGGCCGGGAATATGTACGCCGTTTGCGATCCCTCCGCAGCCGATGATGCCGATGCGCAGTTTTTTTGTTTCTTCCATGATTTTTTCCTCTTTTCCGCTTAACTTGTTTTATTTTTTCAAAAGATCGGCGTGTGTACGTTCCTCGTCACTTTTTCCTGCGAATTTGTCGGGTACGCTTTCAAGTGCTTCGTAATGGCCGAGCGTGGGAGGCGTGATGTCATGCGGACAGGCCCAACGCACGGCATTGGTGAGGATTTTGGAAATATCCTCGCGGTAAAACGTCGGGTATTCCTCGTGACCGGGACGAAAATAAAAGATTTTTCCCAGGCCGCGCTTAAAGGTACAGCCGCTGCGGAATACCTCTCCGCCGGAGAACCAGCTGACAAAGATCAATTCATCGGGCGTCGGAATCTCAAAGCGCTCGCCGTAGGTTTCTTCCTGTTCCAATTCGATGTATTCGGGAAGGCCGGCTGCGATGGGGTGAGAAGGCTCGATGACCCAAATACGTTCCTTTTCGTCGTTTTCACGCCATTTGGAGCGGCAGACCGTTCCCATGAGCTTGACAAACGGCTTGGATAAGTGTCCCGAATGGAGCACGATCAGTCCCATGCCGTTCAAAACGCGCGTCTTTACCTTTTCCGCAACCTCATCGGATACTAAGTGATGCGCACAGTGTCCCCACCAGATGAGCACGTCCGTGCTTTCGAGAACCTCATCCGTCAATCCGTGCTCCGGTTCGTTAAGCGTTGCCGTGCGGAGAACAAAATCTGTGTTTCTTCCCAGCATTTCACAGATCGCGCCGTGAATGCCGTTCGGATAGACGGCGGCAATGCGCGGTTCGTTTTTTTCGTGCAGATATTCGTTCCATACGGTAACATGGATTTGTTTCATGAGTGTACTTCCTCCTTTTTTCATAAGAATACCACAGCCGACGGTGTTTTGCAAGGGCTAAAGCCGTTCGAAAAGGGGACTTTTTCACACAATATTTCGGTGTTTACTTGACAGAAGCGGCGTATTCGAGTATACTGTTTTCGGAAAATGCGAAGGGATGGGATTTTATGGAGTTTGAAACTCTGTATGATGTTGATTACGAACTGTCGAACCTGTTTGCCATGCGCCAGAATTGGCCGGACGGCGATTCTTTTTTCATGAATGAGCCACGCCCGACTCATGCGCTGATTTACATAGACGTCGGAACGGCCGTTCTTTACAGGCACGGTGCGCCGTTTCTGAAAGCGCATGAGGGCGATTTGGTGTTGCTTCCGTCCGGGAGCACCTATCAATGGACTTTTTCAAACCCGCATTCCGCGCTGTGTTCGTTGCTGTTTGAGTTTTCGTTACAGGCTTCCGACGGGGAGCAGCTGCCCCTTGACGGTGCTCCGCGTGTGCTGGAACATGTACATGCCGGTATGGTCAAGCGTTTGTTTGACGATCTCATCGAAGTATATTCACGTCCCGCCGCGCGTCCATGTGAGGTGAAAGCGCAGAGCTACCGACTTTTGTCGGAATGTACGGCGTTTTTGCACGAAAAGCGCCTGTCGGATGAGAAGCTTGCCCTGATTCTGCCCGGGATACGGTATCTGGAGGAGGATGCCGATCAAACGCTCGATGTTTCGGAGATTGCGGCACTTTGTCACATCAGCGCCAACTATTTTACGCGCCTGTTTTACGCCTATGCCGGTCAAACGCCCTGCGCCTATCGTTTGGACAGACGCTTGGAGCGTGCCGCGCGTATGCTGAAAGCGGGCTTGGATACCGATTCCGTGGCGGCTTCTTTGGGCTTTTGCGACAGGCAGTACTTGGCGCGGGTGTTTCGGAAGAAATACGGCGTGACGCCGGCCGAATACCGCAAAGGAGGATAAACCGATTACGTAACGATAAGCGAAAAAGCTCCCGAAAACGGCAAATCTGTCATTTTCGGGAGCTTTCACTTTTTTCGGTTTTGTTTGTGCTTACCCTAAGATCACCAACGGGATCAATGCTACATCCGCATGACCGTCGCAGGTAATCTCGATGATCACGCGATTTTTGCCTTCGACCTTGTCACCGGCCGTAAGCGTGTATTCGCTGACGGCGGGCTTACTGCCGCACGTTTTGACGCTGATATCGCTCTTGCCGTATACCGTCCAGGTTTCCGGCAGAATAAAGCGAACCGAGAAGTGCTTCTGCGAGCGGAATTTGTTCGAAAGTGTCAGCTTAATGTCCAGATCTCCGCCGCGCTTGATTTCGGGGGCCTTGTTGAACTCTACCCAAATATCGGCCAACAGTGATTCGGTGTGAAGGGCGTAATTCGAATGAGAAGCCAACATATCCGAAAAAGCCGTTCCTTTGAATTTTTCGATGTCTGCCGCATCCGCTTCCGTCTTTCCGTCTGTGATGCAGACAGGCTTCTTTAACAGCATTTCCGCATGAAGCTCCATGATCTTGTCGGTAAGCGCCGTGCAGGACAGCGGAATGCCGTAAGCGGCACCGCGATTGATGGCAACCGTTACAATGCCGTCACCGATGTAGGCTTTCCAATCCTCGGGAATGATCTTTGTACCGTTGATGATACCCAAAATCGAACCGACCGTTGCGCCCGTGCAGTCGGTATCGTCACCGCAGTTGATGGCCGTAAGAAGCGTTTTCTTGAAATCGCCCTCACCGTACAGCAAGCCGATGACTGCATAGGCCACATTGGTGGGAGCCTGGAACCAGCCGAGATCGGGGAAGGAGAGTGCCATGTCGGTAACGATCTTGCGGGCTTCTTCCCAGGTTTTTCCGCTGTCATAAGCGTCTGATACCGCACGGATAAAGGATGCGAAGCGGCAATTTTCGGGAATTTTGGACAGACCGATTTGAATCAGTTCTCGGATATCCGAAATCACAAAGGCGGCGCTTTCCATGGCAGCCACAAAAATGGTGGCATAGGTGCCGTCACCCTTACCGTGATCGACGCAGGCATCCATATAGCCGTAGCGGATGGTTTCTTCAATCAGACCCGGGTTTAAGCAAGCCCAGACCTCGGTGCGGATCCATGCGCCGTTGGAGTGCT
>CAZYFX010000168.1:0-4268 GCA_964646725.1 uncultured Oscillospiraceae bacterium | reverse complement strand
AAAAAGACGGATAATACTTTCGATTTCATGTGCTTACGGTTCCTCTCTGAAATGAAATTGCAGATGCATACGCCCCTTTCTGTGAGCGCATACATATTGACACTATATATTTTACACCAAGTGAACGCGGATGTCAAGAAGCAACTGTTTTTTTGTTGATTCCGTATAATTTCGACCCGAAAAACTGTTCAATTTGACGATACTCCGTAACCGTCGGCCATGCTTACAGGGAAAAATGGCGCGGAATTCCGCGTTCGTAGACCGTCGGACACTCGCCCTCGATGAGCGGGAGCAGATATTCGATACAGGCGCGGGTGACGCCTTTGCCGTCGGGGGCGATAAATTCCGGCGGTACGGGACGAACATGGTTGGCGCAAAGAGAAATGTCCTCGTCCCCGATCTTGATGGCGTAAGGGTCGTTTCCGATGCGTCTTACGGTCATCATACGGCCGCTTTTACCGTCAAGTGCCGCCGTGACCGCCGCTTCGCCGACCTGCCACGATTCTTCTATGTCACGCGCCGAAGCCATATGCGCCGCGCACCGTTGCAATACGCTTAATTCGACCGAGCGGCACTTGCAGCCGATCTCGCCGCGAATGAGATTTTCCAGATATTTTCCCGTGCCCGAAAGATAGGCGTGTCCGAAAATATCCACCACGCCGCTCATGGCGGCCGCAGCCACATATTCGCCGTTTTTGTTGCGTATGCCCTCGGATACCGCGACCAACACGAAGTTTTTGCCCGGTATATTCAACCGATTCATCACATCGCTCAAAAACGTATCGGTATCGAACGGTACTTCGGGCAGGTAGATGAGATCCGCACCGATGCCCGCGATCTCTCCGGTCAAAGCCGCCGCCGCCGTCAGCCAACCCGCATCACGTCCCATGCATTCGACCACCGTCACCGCCTTTTGCCGGTACACGGCGCAGTCGCGCGCGATCTCCGCAAGCGTCGAGGCAATAAACTTGGCGGCCGAGCCGAAGCCGGGCGTGTGGTCGGTCATGCACAGGTCGTTGTCGATGGTTTTGGGAACGCCGATAAAGCGCGTATTCATGGGATTGCACGTCGGATGCGCCGCGCGATACTTCTCCAATTTTTCCACCGCGTCCATGCTGTCGTTGCCGCCGATGTAAAAGAAATACCCGATCCTATGCTGCTCGATTCTTTCGAAAACGCGTTCGAACTGCGCGTCCTCTTTTAATTTCACGCGGCAGGAGCCGAGCGCCGAAGCGGGCGTCAGCCGTAAAAGCTCCAATTCCTTCGGGTCGGCAAAGCGGTCGTTCAGCTCCGCAAGCTCTCCGTTCATAAAGCCTTCGATCCCGTTGCGCATCCCGAGCACACGATCGACGCGGCTGTCCGCAAGGCAACCGGAAATCACACCGGCAAGCGTTGCGTTGATGGCACTGGTCGGGCCGCCGGACTGTCCGATCACGGCGTTGCAAATTTCGTTCATAGTCACACTCCAAGGTATCGTTATCGTAATCGTAAACTTTTATGGATTCAAGCGGAATAGCGAATATCCGGTGCGCCTTTGCGGCGACACACGATTTTTTTGTAAAGAAAGCCGATGATCAGGTAGGCAAAAAAGATCGTGACCACATTGCAGGCCAGCTCCGGGAGTAAGATACTCCCCACGGCAAACGAAAAGCTTTCCTCCCCCGCCGACAGAAGGTAAATCGCGCCCGTAAGGGTACGAAGCAAGCAAAACGGAAGCGAAGCCACCGCCGCCGTCACGGCGTTCGCGCGCGAGAAGGTTCCGATCGTGCGATGCGCCAGATACGCGGCAAGGAAAAACAGAAGCGGTGAAAAATGCATCGGCGGCGTTAAAAAAAAGTCCGACAGCGCGCCCGCGACCAATGCTTCCGTCGCCACGCCGCGCCTGTCCTCGGCAAGCATTCCCGCCGTGATGCACAGCGCGTACATAAGGTCGGCCGTCACGCGGCTCTGCCCCCGGTCGAAGGAAATGTCGGCATACGGCCAGATCGACGCGCTGATCAAAAAGCCGAGCACGAACAGAACGCCGAAAAAGATGCGTTCCTTTCCCCTGCGGCTGATGTAGCGCATACCCGTCCCTTCTTTCGTTTGTTTTTACGTTTTGTTCGGCCTTTCGGTCGCTTTAATAGGCATACTCCGGCACGATGCGAACATTGAGCTTGGCCGTTTCTTCTTCATTGACCCAAACCGCGTCCGTGTATTCCGCAAGGCGTTTGTCGAAATCGGCCGTGATAAGCTGATTTTTGATGCTTGAATATACCGAAGAGTTGGTGTTGTATAAGCTGTCGTCCATCGGGAGCTTGTATAAAATATGGATACCGCTTGCTTTTTCGTCACTCACGGTCAGCCGATATTCGCCGACTTCCATTTCGATGGCGGCCATGGTAAATTCGGTCGGGAAGGTGGTGTCTCCCGTCACAAAGAAGCCGTTGGGGTAATATTCGCTCTCGTAGTCATCCTCGCTGTAGACGGCTTTGAGCGTGTAGAAATCCTCTCCGGCCAGAATGCGGTTGTACACCTCGTCAGCCAAAGCGCGTTTTTCGGTCACTTCTTCCTCGGTCAACGAGACGGATGTGCCGTCCTCCTTAAGCTTGGAGGACAGGTCAAAATAGATGTGGGTCACAATGTGATAGTTTTCTTTGAAGCTTTCGCGTATTGCATCCTCGGAAACGGCGTACACACCGCCCTCTCCGTAGAAATAAGAATACAACGCCGCCTGCTTGACCGTCAGCTCCAGATAACGACGCATGGTCTTGGAATCGGCGCTGTAGGCGGACAGCTGTTCCTCCAGCTTCTGCTTGGAGCCCGCTTTCGAAGCAAGCGAATCCATTTGTTCGTCGATGGCTTTTTTCTGCTCATCGCTCAGCGACAGGCCGTACACCGTGTCGTGCAGATATTCACAGATGAGTGAGTTTTGCGCCGCCTTGTACGTCACATCCTCCAACAGATCGGCAAGCGTCGTACCCTTTTCATGGTTGACCACCGTATCCCAATCGCCGCCGTTGGCCTCAGCCACACTTGCGTACATGGATTTCTGAATCGCCGCCAGCAGATACATAAAGTTGACGGACACACTGCCGCCGTCCTTCATATACATAGCCGCGGCGGTCTGCTCTTTTCCGCAGCCGGAAAGTCCGACGCAGAGCAAAAGCGCCATACAGAAGGCGAAAAATCTTTGAAGTCGTTTTATCACGGAGAACGCTCCTTTCGGTGTGCGGAAAAGAAAAAACACACATTTTAACCTAATAATTGTACCATATTCCTTTAGGTGTTTGGTGAATAAATCTTAAATATTTCCGCCAACACCTGTCCGAGCTCGTCGGTGGAAGCCGCTTTCACGTTGTAACAGGGATTTTTGCCCAACGAGGTCAGCACCTTGCCGGGGAATTTCATGGCAAGCGCGATCGACTGCTCCTTGGTCGGCGCTTCCGACGGATAGACCGCTAACTTTCCGTTTTTGTATTCGACCTTGACAAAGCCGAGCGCCGTACAGCGCGCGCGCACGGAAGCCACCGTCAGGAGATTCTTTGTTTCCTTGGGAAGTGCACCGTAGCGGTCGGCAAGCTCGTTTTCCACATCCTGCGCGTCGGCCCCCGTTTTGATCTCGGAAATGCGCTTGTACATTTCGATACGTCCCGACGGACGCTTGATGTAGCTCTCGGGAATGTAGGCGCTCACGCCGAGATCGACCGTGCATTCGGGTCTTTCCTTCACCGCTTCGCCCTTTTCCTCCAAAACCGCCTGTTCGAGCAGCTTGACGAACAGATCGTACCCCACGGCCTCCAAATGTCCCGACTGCTCCGCCCCCAAAAGATTGCCCGCACCGCGGATTTCAAGGTCGCGCATGGCGATACGGAAGCCCGAACCGAATTCGGTGAACTCCTTGATGGCCACCAGACGCTTTTCGGCAATCTCGTTGAGCATACGGTCGGGCGTATAGGTAAGATACGCGAACGCCCGACGGTTGGAGCGACCGACACGGCCGCGAATCTGATGCAATTGGGCAAGCCCCATGCGGTCGGCATCCTCGATAATGAGCGTGTTGGCGTTGGGCACATCCACACCCGTCTCGATGATGGTGGTGCAGACAAGCACATCGATTTTTCCCTCGGTCATGTCGTACCAGATGGAGGATATCTCCTCCTTGTCCATCTGCCCGTGCGCCACCGCCACGACCGCGTCGGGAAGTGCGTCCTTGATGTGTGCCGCCACGGTCATGATATCCTCCACGCGGTTGTGCAGATAAAAGACCTGTCCGCCGCGCCGCAGTT
>CAZYFX010000167.1:0-4311 GCA_964646725.1 uncultured Oscillospiraceae bacterium | reverse complement strand
TCGATGTGACGAAATTCGGCGTCATCTATGCCGGCGCACAGAAGAACATGGCGCCCGCAGGGTTGACCGTTGTCATCATCCGCGAGGATCTTCTCGGCAACGCGCGTCCCGAAACGCCCACCATGCTCGACTACAAGACCATGGCCGAAAACGACTCCATGTACAACACGCCGCCCTGCTACACCATCTACATTGCGGGACTTGTCTGCAAGTGGGCACTTAAAAACGGCGGCCTTGTCGCCATGAAGGAGCGCAACGAAAAGAAAGCCGCGCTTCTCTACGATTATCTCGATTCTTCCAAATTGTTCAAGCCGACCGCCGAGAAAAAGTATCGCTCCATGATGAACGCCTGCTTTGTCACCGGTGACGCAGACCTCGACAAGAAGTTCTGCAAGGAAGCCGAACAAGCCGGACTTTCCAACCTCAAGGGACACAGAAGTGTGGGCGGCATGAGAGCCTCCATCTACAACGCCATGCCGTATGAGGGCGTGGAGAAATTGGTCGAATTTATGAAGAAATTCGAAGCCGAAAATCTGAAGTAAGAGGTACATACAGCATGAATATCAAGCTTTTGAATAAGATCGCCGCCTGCGGTACGTCGCTGTTCGATGAGACGCGCTACAACGTCGGCGAAAATGTGGAAAATGCCGACGCGATTATGGTTCGTTCGGCCGCCATGCACGATATGACGTTCGACGAATCGTTGCTTGCCATCGCCCGTGCCGGTGCCGGTGTCAACAACATTCCGATCGACCGTTGCTCCGAACAGGGCATCGTTGTGTTCAACACCCCCGGCGCCAATGCCGGAGCCGTGAAGGAGCTTGCCATTGCCGCACTGCTTCTTGCTTCCCGTAAAATCGTGGACGGTATCAACTGGGCGCAGTCGCTCGTCGGAAACGAGGACGTGGCCAAGGCCGTGGAAAAAGGCAAGAGCGCGTTC
This sequence comes from uncultured Oscillospiraceae bacterium, assembly GCA_964646725.1. GTDB lineage: Bacteria > Bacillota > Clostridia > Oscillospirales > CAG-382 > UMGS882. The sequence goes on along the minus strand of CAZYFX010000167.1, from coordinate 3,371 downwards.
GTCGGCCCGGAAATTGCCGGTAAAACGCTCGGTATCATCGGGCTCGGCGCGATCGGTGCACAGCTCGCCAACGCGGCCGCTGACCTCGGCATGAAGGTCTACGGCTACGACCCGTACATTACGGTGGACGCCGCCTGGTCGCTGTCCAAGTCGGTCAACCGCGCAAAAACCTTAGCTTCCATCTATGAAAACTGCGACTATATCTCGATCCACGTTCCCTCCACGCCCGAGACGAAAGGCATGATCAACGAGACTTCCATCTCCTGCATGAAGGACGGCGTGCGCATTTTGAATCTGGCGCGTGCGGATTTGGTCAATGCCGACGCGCTCAAAAAGGCACTTTCCGCCGGTAAGGTCGCAAGCTATGTGACGGACTTCCCGACCGCCGAAGTTTTGGGCGTTCCGGGCATCGTCACCATTCCGCACCTCGGTGCGTCCACGCCCGAATCGGAGGATAACTGCGCCGTTATGGCGGCCACCGAGCTTATCGATTATCTCGAATGCGGCAACATCAAAAACAGCGTCAACTTCCCCGAAGCGATCATTCCGCGTTCGGGCGACGCAAGGCTTTGCGTGTTCCACAAGAATGTTCCCGCCATGGTCGCGCAGATTTCGACCGTGCTGTCGGACAGCGGCATCAATATTGCCAACATGATCAACTGCTCCAAGAAGGACAACGCCTACACCCTCATCGAGGTCAACGGCGAATTGCCCGAGGAAGCGGCGGAGAAGATTCGCGGACTTGAGAACATCGTTCGCGTGAGAGTCATTAAGTAAATTTGAGACTTTTTCACACTTCACATCCCCCCCGGCTGCTCCCTCTGACGAGGGAACTGTCAGCGTAAGCTGACTGAGGAATTGTACAACGAAACGCCCCCGACAGCTCCTTTCGTGAGCTGTCGGGGGCGTTTTTGCCTTTTCTACGATTAGTCTCTATTTGCGCGCGGACTTCAACACGCGGTTGACATATTCCTTGGTTTCCTGTGCAACCACGCCGTTGAGAGCGAACAGGGCGATTAAGTTCGGGAACGCCATCAGAGCGTTTACGATGTCCGCAAGCGTCCAAACAAATTCGACCTTGAGGTAGGGACCGGCAAACACGGCCAAAATGTACAGCACACGGTACACCATGATCGGCATTTTCTTGTCACCCACAAGGTACTGCAAGCATTTTTCCGAATAGTAGTCCCAGCCGAGAATGGTCGTGAACGCAAAGAACACAAGGCTGACCATCAATAAGAAGGCGCTGACCGTCGGGTTGAAGGGAAGTCCCTCTCGGAAGGCTCTGGTCGTAATGGCCACGCCCTCCAATTCGCCGCTCATGGCGAATTCATGCGAACCGGTGAGCACGATGGACAGACCGGTGATGGTGCAGACGATGATGGTGTCGAAGAACGTACCCGTCATGCAGACAAGACCCTGACGGACAGGTTCCTTGGTCTTGGCGGCGGCGGCGGCAATCGGCGCGGAGCCGATACCCGACTCGTTCGAGAAAATACCTCTGGCGATACCGCTCTTCATAGCCTTTTGGATGGTAAGACCGAGCGCGGCGCCCAAAACGGCTTTCGGCGCGAATGCGCTCTTTACGATCAGAACGACAGCAGACGGAACGGCCGTGATGTTGCAGACAATCAAGATAATACCGCAGATGAAATACAAAATCGCCATAAACGGCACAACGACCTCGGACACTTTGGCAATACGTTTGATACCGCCGATGATGACAAGCGCCACAAACAGGGTGACGAGCACACCGGCTATGACGGTCGGCCAGGCGTAGGCGGTTTCGCCGATATGGAACGCAATCTGCGCTTTGTCGGGGTCAAAGAAGTTCTGAACGGCCGAGGTGATACCGTTGATCTGTGTCATGGTACCGATACCCAGGATACCGACCAACATTCCGAACACGGCAAAAAGTTTGGCGAGCCATTTCCAGTTTTGACCCATGCCCTTTTCAATGTAGTAGAACGGGCCGCCGAGCACCGTGCCGTCCGGGCGGATTTCGCGGTATTTCACCGCCAAAAGCCCCTCGGCGTATTTGGTCGCCATACCGAAGAAGGCCGCGACCTCCATCCAGAACAGAGCGCCCGGGCCGCCTCCGGCGATAGCCGTTGCGACGCCGACGATGTTACCGGTACCGATGGTGGCCGAAAGAGCCGTACAGAGAGCGCCGAAGCTGGTGACGTCTCCCTCACCGTCCTCTTCGTTGTGAAGCATGTACCGAAGCGCTTTGGGCAGACGAATGACCTGCACAAGACCCGTGCGGAAGGTGAGCAGAACGCCGACCGCAAGGATGAGTACGATAAGCGGAATGCCCCATACGAGGTCATTGACCTTTGTCAAAAAGCTGTTGAGTGCGTCCATGTGTTTTTCCTCCAAACAAAAATGGTACAAAAAATGCCGACCCACGAGGTCGGCAACTTCAAAAACACTGCAACGTCAAACGGCACGATGCGTACATCGTGCTTTCTTCGTCCTTTTGCCTGAGAGTTTCGGCTTGCGCCTTGCCCCTTCGGCACTCAACTCAATGAGGTTCTCCGAAGTTCCCTTCCTTTCCGGTCAAGCATACTTTTCCGGAAATATCCACGGGTCATATGAAATTTTGTGCTACGATTATAGCACAAACGAGGTGGCTTGTCAAGGGGTTTGACGGAAAAAGTCGAAATAAGGCGTAAAAAGCTTTATTTGTAGGTTCGGATTCGGTCGGTCAATCCCAGAATGTAATCGACCGAAACGTTGTATATTTTGGCCAACATCACAACCAGCTCGCAGGGTAGGTCGCGCTGTCCGCTTTCATAGCGGTAGTATTGAGGCTGTGTGGTGTAAAGAAAGTCCGCTATCTGCTTTTGCGTATAATTGTTGTCTTCGCGCAGGTCGCGCAAACGTTTATAGTAGGCCAATGTAAAAACTCCCGAAAATATCTGTTTGGATATATTGACATTTTATCATCTCTATGCTATAATAACAGTATAATATATCCATATGGATATAAAAATAGGAGGTTTATCATGAATCAAAAGTTACAGGGCGCGTTGGTCGGTGTACTTGTCGGCGCAACGCTCGTCAACATTCCGACGCTTGCCAGGCAGGCGGCCGAACGGATCGAGGTCGTTTACGACGACATCAAGATTTTGATTGACGGCAAGGAATTTCAGCCGACCGACGTCAACGGAAATACCGTCGAGCCGTTTATTTACAACGGAACGACCTATCTTCCGGTCAGAGCCATTGCCAACGCCTTCGACAAAGAGGTGGATTGGGAGCCGCAGACAAGCACGGTGTCGCTCGGCGGGAAGAATTACGATTGGCTCGACCAGATGGTGTATGTCGATTATGAGGTCAGTAAGTCGGTGAACTCCGTCCATGTTCTC
>CAZYFX010000166.1:3171-4336 GCA_964646725.1 uncultured Oscillospiraceae bacterium | reverse complement strand
GAAATATGCGCAAAAATTCTTGCAAAACTCAAAAGAGTATGTTATACTATATACAGTTGTCCGAGTGTATAGCCTTCTGCCGAAGATGAGAAGGGGAGCATCGGGCGTTTTAGGGAGCGATCGCATGCATATTCTTCCTCTTTCGCGCGAACAATACGATTATTTCGAACTGCACTATGAATACAACACCTCCGCGCATTATGTCGCGTCGTTGGTCGAAACGGAGGATACGTTCGCCTATACCTTCCGCCGCGAACCGTATCCCGCGCCGCGCGTCGAAACCAACACCGATACGCTGTATCAGGACTATTGGGACGAGCCCGAGGCGTTTGCGGCCGTCGATGAGGACGGAACGGTTCTTGGGTATGTCGAGTTTTCGCCGGAGGAATGGAACGGACGGCTTCGCATGACCCAACTTCTTGTTTTGCCCGAAAGCCGAGGAAAGGGCGTGGGACGCTTTTTGGTTGATTTTGTCAAAAAGACGGCGCATGAACGCGACTATCGCGTTGTGGTTCTTGAAACGCAGAATTATAACGTCCCGGCCATTGAGTTCTATCGGAAATGTGGCTTTCGCTTTTGCGGCGGTAATGCCTTTTTCTATTCGAACACGGACATCGAGGACGATGAGGTCATGCTGGAAATGGCATATTTGATCGATTGAGCCCATATTCGGAAATCGACCGATAAACGTTAATAATGAAAGGAATGGACATAGATCATGGATAACTTACAAAAGCTTGCTTCGCTTATTTTTCCCGACGTCACCGACGCGGACACGGTGGAAGCGCTTGAAGAGCGTTTTCCCGCACGCGGACTTTCGGAGGGCGCACGCGTCACACGTCTTGCGCCCAGCCCCACGGGCTCCATGCATATCGGAAACCTTTACGGAGGTTTGGCCGACGAGCGCATCGCTCACACCTCCGCTCCCGACGGCGTTTTCTATTTGCGTATCGAGGACACCGACGACAAGCGCGAGGTTCCCGGTGCTGTAGACAAAATCATCAAGTTTTTGGGGGCTTTCGGTATCGCATTCGACGAGGGAGCTTCGGCTGAGGGGGATCGCGGCGCATACGGCCCGTACAGACAACGTGCCCGTGCGAAGATCTATCATATTGTTGCCAAAAAGCTGCTTTTGGACGGACGCGCTTATCCCTGCTTCTGCACC
>CAZYFX010000166.1:0-3161 GCA_964646725.1 uncultured Oscillospiraceae bacterium | reverse complement strand
GAAGAAGAGCTGCAAAAGGCACATGCCGCGCAAGAAGCGTCCAAGGAAAATTTCGGTTACTACGGAAAATGGGCGGTTCACCGCGACATGCCGATCGAGGATGCCATTCGACGCATCGAAAACGGCGACAGCTATGTATTGCGTTTTCGCTCCATGGGCGACCCGAACAAAAAGGTCGAATTTAAGGATCAGATCAAAGGCAAGCTGTCCTTTCCCGAAAACGATCAGGATTTCGTTCTGTTAAAATCCGACGGAATCCCGACCTATCATTTTGCGCATGTGGTGGATGATCATTTCATGCATACCACCGATGTTGTGCGCGGAGAGGAATGGTTGTCCACGCTTCCGTGGCATGTGGAGCTGTGGCGTGCCTGTGGGTTTAAGATGCCACGCTTCTGCCATACCGCGCAGGTTATGAAGTTAGACGAGGAGACAGGCGCCAAGCGCAAAATGTCCAAGCGTAAGGACCCCGAATGTACGCTCGGCTTCTATTTCGAAAAGGGCTATCCGGCTTCCGGCGTGATCGAATACCTTATGACGCTTCTCAATTCCAATTATGAGCAGTGGCGTTCCGCCAATCCCACCGCTTCTTACCGCGATTTTCCCTTTAAGGCGAGTGCTATGGGCAATTCGGGTGCCATGTTCGACCTTGCAAAATTCAACGATGTTTCCAAAAATGTTATTTCTCATATGACCGCCGACGAGGTGTACGAGGGTGTGTCCGAGTGGGCAAAGGAAAACGACCCCGATTTCTTTGTGCTTCTTGACGCGGATCCCGATTACATTAAGCGCTTCTTGGCCATCGGACGCGGCGGCAAAAAGCCGCGCAAGGATTTTGCCTGCTGGAGTGAAGTGAAAGACTTTGCTTCCTATATGTATGACGGACTGTTTGAACGTAAGGATGAATATCCCGCTCATGTGAGTGCCGACGAGCGCCGCGCGATTTTGGACGAATACGCTGCGGTGTATTCTCCCGAGGATGACGGAAACGTCTGGTTTGAAAAATTAAAGGTATTGTCCGAAGCGCACGGTTTTACCTCCGATATGAAGGCCTACAAGGCAGACCCTTCCGCCTTTAAAGGTAGTGTGGCCGATGTGAGCAATGTCATTCGTGTGGCCGTGACCGGAAGACAAAATTCTCCCGATCTCTGCACCGTAATGGCTATTTTGGGCAAAGAACGTGTGCTTGCGCGTCTTGCCGCCGAATAGGTGTGGGAGATCAGCATGAACGATTTACCGATATTGACCGTACCGACCGCCCTTGCCGTGAACGGTGTGGATGCAACTGCCCATGTAATAAATAAAATCGGCGAGCTTCCCGACGGCGGCACACTGTTATTTGAAAAAGGCGAATATCATTTTTACCCGGATAAAGCGCAAGTCGGCTTTTTCGCGCCCGGCGGTTCATCCGGCCGAAAAAAGGTTTGTTTTCCGATCTGGGACATGAAAAATCTGACAATTGACGGAGGAGGAAGTACGTTTGTTTTCCACGGAAATGCGTTTCCGTTTATTGTGTCGGAGAGTGCCCATGTTACATTACGCAATTTTGTGTGCGACACGGCGATTTCGCCGACCGTTGCACTTGAGCTTACCGAAAAGACCGAAGAAGGCTTTTTCTGCCGTATCGATAAGAAAAAAACTCCTTTTCGCACCGAAAACGGTCATTTGATTTTCGAACGCGATGGACAGGCGCTTTCGACCGAGGCGGGGCGGCTTTCGTTGCATTCGCTCGATCGTATGGCGATTTACTATCTGTATGCCGGTGACACGGCGCAAAGCAAGGAAAACCTTCCGACGCTCTATATCAACGCCGATGCCTTTGAGCTTGAGGACAGGCTCTATTTCCGCTATCGCGAGGACACTCAGACCGCCTATCCGTATGAAATCGGCGAGCGGGTCGTGATTAACACCGAGGAAAAGCGGGAACGTGCGGTTTTCTTCTTTGAAAATTCCGAGGATGTCGCCGTCGAAAACGTCACGATTCGACGCGGCGGCGGCATGGGCGTGATCGCACAGCTGTGTCGTGATGTGCGTGTACGCGGTATGCGTACCGATCTTACGGCGCACGGTGACAGTGTGTCCTTGACAGCCGATGCTTTTCATATCATCCATTGCTCCGGCGATTTTGAAATTGCCGACTGCAACATGGGATCTTTTCTGGATGACGCCTGCAACGTTCACGGTTTGTATACCGTGTTTGACCGTGTGAACGGAGATTGTATGCATGTGCATTTGGGACATACGGGTCACAGCTATTTGTGCCCCTACAAGGCGGGGGATACGTTGGTCGTATCGAACCCCGAAACCAAGGAGGTTGTTTGCGAAGCGCGGGTGAAGGATGTGTTTTTCACTTCCAACGACGGCTTGAAGCTTTCGGTTAAGGTGGATTTCCTGTACGGCGAGGACGCGCTCCGTGAAGGCTTTTTGGTCGAGAATCCTGCGCGTATGCCGAATGTTTGCATCCGCAACAACCGTTTTCGCGATTATCCTCACATTCGCCTGTCGGGAGCGGGGGATATACGCTTTGAGGATAACGAAATTTCCGATTGTACCGCCGCACTGCTGCTGTTTGATTTGTCCGACTACTGGTACGAATCGGGACGCATACATAACGCTCGCATATGTCGCAATCGCTTCGTAAATTGCAACGCCTTGGGCGGCGATTCTTTCATACGCATCGGCGTGTCCGGCTTTGACGACGCACACGCGCCGCGCATTCACGAATATATCGAAATATCCGACAACACCTTCGAGGGCTTGAAACAGGAAGCCGTTCACGCTTGCGGTGTCCGCACATTGGTGTGTAAGGGCAATACCGCAGACGGTTGTCCCTTGCCCGACGAAACGGTTTGGAATGTATAAAATTTATTCTACAGATACAGAAAGTGAGCTATTCCTATGGCAGAAGAAATGACATCCACCAATTTTATTCACGATATCATCGACGAGGATATCGCCGCCGGTATGACCGAGCGCGTTCATACGCGCTTTCCTCCCGAACCGAACGGATACCTGCACATCGGTTCCGCCAAGGCGATCTGGATCAACTATTCCACCGCGAAAAAATACGGCGGTCTGTTCAATCTGCGCTATGATGACACCAATCCCGTCAAGGAGAGCGACGAATTTGTCCGCTCCATCGAGGAGGATTTGCGCTGGTT
>CAZYFX010000165.1:0-4421 GCA_964646725.1 uncultured Oscillospiraceae bacterium | reverse complement strand
AATTGACGGTGGAAAGAAGCGCAAAGTTGGTATTCTGCGTCTTTTTGGCTTCATCGTTGTTGGCATGTCCGTTGACCGTCATAATGCCGTCGGAGTTTTCCATAACCACCTCGCCGCCGTCGTTGAAGCAGAACATGCGACAGATGTCTCCGTACTTTTTGGTACGGTAGAGGATTTTCGGCTCGTAGATGACCTTGGAAATGTGCCGCCACACAAGCCGCGGCAATTCGACCCGCACCCCGATGTCCACCTGGTTGTTGGCAACCGTTATCCCCTTGCGGCGGCAGAGGTCGCCGAACCAGCCCGAACCGACGCGACCGACCGCAATGACCAGCTTCCCATAGCGGTATTCTTCTTTATCGGAAATTACAAGCCGCTTATCCTCGTCGATGTCGGTCACATCCTCGTTTGTAAAGATGTCGATTTTCGTGGCAAGATCGGCGATCAGGCGAGACATGGTTTTGAAGTTTCCGTCGGTTCCCAAATGCTTGACGCGCGCCTGAAGAAGCCGGAGATCGTATTTCATGCATTCGAGCTTGATCTCGTCGCTGGGCATATACACGTTCTCGTGCGCCCCGTAGGACACCAAAATGCGGTCTAATTTTTCGATGTATTCGATGGTTCTCTCCGGACCGATATAATTCGGCAGCCATCCGCCGTACTCGGTGGAAATGATAAATTTTCCGTCGGAATACGCGCCGCAGCCGCCGAGTCCCTGCATAATGCCGCAGGAGCGGCAGGACACGCATTTGGTCGCCTTTTTGGCGATGATGGGGCAAGTACGCTTATCAATGGGGCTTCCTCGGTCGATGATGCATATTTTTACATCCTTATTTTTTTCGTAAGCGGCATACGCGGTCATAAGGCCGCCGATACCGCCACCGATGATTACAATATCATAGTTCTTCAATTTCCTGCTCCTTTACAAAAGTCGGTAACATAACAGCGGCGCGGTTCGCGCCGCGCCGTTTGTTTTCACTTAATCCGTATATTCCACATGCTCGATTGCTCCGAAGGACTTGAGCGGGAACACGCGCCACAGCGCCTTTCCCAAAATCTTCCGTGCATCGATATCGCCGACATAGCGGCTGTCCAACGAATTGGAGCGGTTGTCTCCGCACACGAACACATGCCCCTCGGGAACAACATGCTTCTCCAAATGACCGACGCCGTTCGGATAGACCGCCGCGGACGGTACATGAAGCGAACCGCCCGTATAGTTGACATACGGTTCCTCCAACACGTGGGTGTTTCCGTTGGTGTCGATGACCGTGATCTGCCAGTTGTCGTAATCGACGATGACTGTTTCGCCCTCGGTCGCAATCACACGCTTGATAATGGGACCGCTGAAAGTTTTTTCGTAGTGTCCGTCCCAATAGATCTGCGATTCGGTATCATGGATAACAACAATATCGCCACGTTCGGGCGTATAACCCAAATTGCTGATGATGAGACGGTCATGATCGGCCAAGGTCTTATCCATGGAGTGGCCGTCCACCGTAACGAAGCGAAAGAAAAAGGTAAACAAAAAGATCACGGCAAAGAGCGCCTGACAGAAGGTCTGCACCCAGTCAAACGTCTCGGCCGCCCAAAAGGCCTTCCCTTTCGGCTTTTCCGGTTTTTCGACAGCTTCCGTGCGTTCGGTATCTGCGGGAGAATTCATATTCGACCATCCTTTCCAAAAAACGGCACATGGACATTCCGCTCCGTTCGCCGTTTATCCGTGCGGCAAAAAAATCGGTAGAAAATTCGGCAAAAACGATAAAAAGAGACCCGTCGGGGTCTCTCTTTATCAACCCCGGTTCGAGGGGGCGTAGCCGTTTGACGGCAGAAAATCAGGACTGCGCGGGCGCTTAGCCCTCGATGCGCTCCTTGACCTTTGCGCTCTTGCCTACGCGGTCGCGCAGATAGAAGAGCTTGGCGCGTCTGACCTTACCGGTACGGATCACGTCCACCTTGACCACATTCGGAGAATGGATCGGGAAGGTCTTTTCCACGCCTACGCCGTAGGAAATGCGTCTTACGGTGAAGGTCTCGCCGATGCCGCCATTACGCTTTGCGATAACGGTGCCCTCAAACATTTGGATTCTCTCGCGGTTGCCCTCTTTGATGCGGTTGTGAACACGGATGGTGTCACCGACATTAAAAGAAGGGACTTCGTTTTTCAGCTGCTCGCTTGCAAAAGCCTCGATGATGTTGTTCATGTTGGTTTTCCTCCTTAAATTCTCAGACATTCATACGCAGCGTGCAGAGGAATGCCCATTTCTTTCGCGTTATACCCATAACGCAACAGTTAGATTATACCACACTCGTTTTGCTTTTTCAAGGGGTTATCCGAAACTTGTGTGAACAATATGTAAATTATTGAACCGTGATTTCGTTCTGCATGGCCACCACCGGCTCGGCACAGTATTTTTTGCGCAGCTTCGGCTTTTCGATCTTTCCGGTCGGGTTGCGCGGAATATCGTCGAAGATGATCTGCTTGGGACGCTTGTAGCGTGCCATGCCGCCGCAGAAGCTCTCGATTTCCTCGACCGTGCAGGTCATGCCGTCCTTGATCTCGATGATCGCGGTCGCAATCTCGCCCAAGCGCTTGTCGGGCGTACCGATGACCGCCACGTCCTTGACCTTGTCGTAGGCGCGGATAAAGTTTTCGATCTCGACGGGATACAGATTCTCACCGCCGCTGATGATGACGTCCTTTTTGCGGTCTACCAGATAGATGAAGCCGTCCTCATCCATTTCGGCCATGTCGCCCGTAAGCAGCCACTCGCCGAACAGACATTTGGCAGTCGCCTCGGGGTCGCGGTAATAACACTTCATGATCGAAACGCCCTTGACGGCAAGCTCACCTACCGTACCGGGTGCGACCGGATGATGCGCTTCGTCCCAGATCTGCGCCTCCCAGCCCTTGCCGGGAATGCCGATAGCTCCGACCTTGTGAATGTTTTCCAGTCCCAGATGCACACATCCCGGCCCCAACGATTCCGTCAGTCCGTAGTTGGTGTCGTAGGAATGCTTCGGGAAGCGCTCCATCCAACGCTTGATAAGACTCGGCGGAACGGGCTGCGCGCCGATATGCATGAGCCGCCAGCAGTCCAAATCATAATCGTTAAGATCGACCGCACCGCTGTCAACAGCATCCAAAATATCCTGCGCCCACGGCACGAGAAGCCAACATATGGTCACGCGCTCCTCGGAAATCGTCTTTAATATCCAATCGGGGCGAACGCCGCGCAAGAGCACCGCCTTGCCGCCGACGAGGAAGCTGCCGAACCAGTGCATTTTCGCGCCGGTATGATACAGCGGCGGAATGCACAAAAACACATCGTCCTTGGTCTGGCCGTGATTGTTGTTTTCGGTGTAGCAGGACGCAAGCAGCGAAGCGTGGGTATGTAACACCGCCTTGGGGAAACCGGTCGTGCCGGACGAAAAATAGATGGCGGCGTCATCCTCGGGGTCGATGGCGATACGCACACCGGTCGTGGGCATGTCCGCGACGATATCGTCGTACAGCTCGGCATAGTCGGGGCACTCCTCGCGCGAACCGGCAAAAATGAATTCCTTCACGCCGACAAGCGTGTCTTTGATCTCGCCGACACGGCCGATAAAGGCCGGGCCGAAGATCAGCACATCCGCTTCGGCAAGCTCCAAACAATACTTGATCTCATCGGCGCTGTAACGGAAGTTCATCGGGCAAACCACTGCGCCGGTTTTGAGTATACCGAAGTAGATCGGAAGCCAGTCGATGCAGTTCATCATCAAAACAGCGACTTTTTTGCCCTTGGTAACGCCCTCCGACAGAAAATGATGCGCCAGCTTGTTGGCTTTTCCTTCGAAGTCGCGCCAGGTGAGCTCACTTCGGTGAATGGGCTTGGGCATGGCTTCGACCAGATCGTATTCCTTCCAGGCGCGGTCGATGCGCTCTTGAATCTCGGGATTGACCTCGACAAGGCTGACCTCGTCACCGTAAAGCTGTGCGTTTTTGGTTAAAATGTCTGTGATGATCATAATACGTTTCTCCCACAAAATAGCGGTCTATGCATGAAAAAAGCCCCGCGTCTGTCCGCAGGGCGTTTGTATCGTTTCACGTCTGCGGACAACAACGAATGCGCCGATCCGCAGATGATATTAATGACTCTGCGAAAGACGGCGCTGACGGTAATAGTAATAATACAGTTCGGTCATACGGGACATTTTCATGGATATTCCCCTTAAATTACGAATTGAGCACAGTATACCACCAATTTATGAACTTATACATGGAATATTATAAATTTTTGTGCACATTCGGCATTAACCGTCATTTTTCTCTGTTTCGGCTTAACGATACAATCAAACTACAATGATTTTTAATAAGTTATAAATTCCACGAGATTTCCACATTTTCTTGGTCTACACGGATATGTTCAATCAGCGTA
>CAZYFX010000164.1:0-4430 GCA_964646725.1 uncultured Oscillospiraceae bacterium | reverse complement strand
CGGGTACTTTTTGATACTTTTTCGTACAAGCGAAAAAGTATGACCCGTATCCCTGCGGGAGAACGCACTATGTCACGCACAATCCCGACCGACATATTCAAAAACATAAATACAGAAAGGCAGTTGAAAAAAATGTTTGTAAAAGAAACCGCATTTTACACATTAAACTTAGACGACAAGGGCGCAATCGCTTCCCTCGTTTCCCACGGCAAGCAGTTTGTCGGCGCGCGTATGCCGCTGTGCGAGCTGCTGCTTCGCGACGCCGGAAAGGAGCGACATCTCACCTCGGATGAAGCCAAACACGTTTCATTTTCTTCCGAAGAAGAAACGCTTGAACTCACGTTTTCCGATTTTGCGGACACCGCCATCGACTTCACCGTAAAAGCGCATTTTGCCGCAAAACAAATCGAATGGTTCGTCTCGGTCGAAAACCGAACGGGACTCACCGTCGAATGGATAACCTTCCCCCGACTTGCCGTGCCGAACGATTTGGTGCACACCGGCGGAAGCGGACGCATTCTGTTGGATATAAATGAAGGAATGCTGTGCGAGGACGTGGAAATGCGTCAAAAAACCTTCGGCTATTGCGAACCGAGATATCCCAGTGAGGGACTGATGGGACTGTTCCCGGCCGTGGTGGAAAGTCCGTTTATCGCCTACTACGACGATACGGCGGGCGTGTATCTGGGTGCGCATGACCCCGAGGTCGGCTTGAAAGCCGTGGATTTCTACCCCACGGACGGCGGTATTTTCCTGAAACTCGGCTTTTATCCCGGAAAGCATCCGAACGAACAGCATATCGATTCGCCCTACCCGACCGTCATGAGCTTCTTCACCGGCTCTTGGGAGGACGCGGCGGACATTTACCGCACCTGGTTCGAGTCGCATCGCCCCGAAGGCATGACCAAGCTTTCCGACGCGGTGCTTCCCGAATGGTACACCGATTCGCCGCTAACCGTCACCTACCCGATCCGCGGCATTCACGACATCGACGAGGTCAAGCCGAACAAGCTGTATCCGTATAAAAACGCACTTCCCTATTTGGACTCCTTTGCCGAAGAAACGGGCGCGCGTCTGCTCGTCGTTCTCATGCAGTGGGAATCCACCGCGCCGTGGGCGCCGCCGTACATGTGGCCGCCGTTCGGAGGAGTAGAGGAATTTCGTTCGTTCATCGACGCACTGCACGAACGAAACCATGTGTTCGGCGTGTATTGCAGCGGAACGGGCTACACCATGCAAAGTAATTTGAACGACTACTCGGCTTCGGAGCGCTTCGAAAAGGAACATCTCGAAAAAATCATGTGTACCGCACCCGACGGCTCACTTCCCGATTCGCACATCTGTCGCGACCAACGGCGCGGCTACGATATGTGCGTATCGCAGAAATTCACCTCGGACACGCTGTGCGACGAAGCGGCCAAGATCGCGTCGGTCGGAACGGACTACATTCAGGTGCTCGACCAGAATCACGGCGGCACACCGTATTTCTGCTACAGCCGCGAGCACGGACATCCTCCCGTACCGGGCGCATGGCAGATCGAGCACATGAAAAAGCTGCTTGCGCGTATGCACGAAACGGTGGGCGAAAAGGTGGTACTCGGCTGTGAATCGGCGGCGGCCGAAACGTACATTCCGTATCTGCGTCTCAGCGACAACCGCTTCAATCTCAATCTGCACTGTGCCCGTCCGGTGCCGTTGTACGCCTATTTGTACCATGAATACGTCAACAACTTTTCGGGGAACTCCGTCAATTCGCACCTCATGACGGACGTGAAGCGTACCCCCGACGTGTTCTTCTACCGCATGGCCTATTCCTTTGCCGCCGGAGATTTAATGACACTCATCATCAACGAAAACGGCGATATCGTCTGGAACTGGTGCTTGAAGGAATTTGACGTGCTCCCCGACCGTGAGCGCACACTGTCGTTTGTTCGCGACGCAACGATGCTTCGTCGCACCTTCGGCAAAAAATTCTTAGTCTACGGAAAAATGGTCAAGCCCTGCGCCGTGACGTGTGAAAACATAGCCGTATACAAGCCGTTCTTCCCGGACTACGCGACCGACTATCCGAAGATCGTGACGACGGCATGGGAAGCGGACGGAGAAAAAATGCAGCTTCTCATCAACTATACCGCCGAAGAAACCTCCGCAAGCATAACGCTTACGCAGGATGCGGTACGGTACGACGTGAACGGCAAAGAGCTTGGGACGCTTGCGGCGGGCGAGCGGACGCTGACGCTTGCGGGCGGAGAGATCGCGGTGCTTCTGTTGAAGTAAATAAGCCCCCCGAAAACAGTATATATAAATCAATCGAACAGGGAGAAATCACTATGAACAAGCATTTCGGTGCGACCGATTGGGAAGCGTACATTCCCGTCCCGGTCTGCGAAGAACATCCCGAATATTCCGAATTTTACCGCATCGCCTGGAAAATGGCCTTCGATCACATTAAGGATATTCCCGGTATGCCGCAGAACCCCTACATGGATGAAGCGTTCTGCGCCACGCAGGTATGGATCTGGGACACCTGCTTCATGTCGCTTTTCTGCAAATATGCGCGCGAGGTGTTTCCCGGTGTGGAGACTTTCCGCAATTTTTACGAAACGCTGTACGACGGCAAGCATCTTCCGACCATTCTGCCGCCCGACACCGAACCGGATTGGACGGGCGCAAAGCCGGGCAAACCGTATGAGATCAAGGTACATATTGCCGACAATCCGCCGCTGTTTGCCTGGGCGGAATACGAAAACGCGCTCATGAGCGGAGACACGGAGCATATTAAAGAGCTTTTATACACGCACAAATATTTGCAAAAGCATTACGAATGGTTAGAGAATCTGCATGAATCGGTCACACCCGACGCCGTGTTCATTCCCACTTATTGGAAGGCAGAGGACTGCGGCTACAAATGGGAGGGCGGCCGCTCGGGCATGGACAACACGCCGCGCGGACGAACCGGTGAGCACGCGCACGCCGAACGCCCCAACAATCCGAACATGCTGTGGCTCGATGCGATCTGCCAACAGGCGCTTGCCGCACAAATGATCGCAAAATTGGCGACACTTGCGGACGATGACGCCCTTGCCGCCGTGTGGAACGAAACATATGAGGAAAAGAAAAAGCTTGTAGCCGACCTGTATTGGGACGAAAAGGACAGTTTCTATTATGACATCGACTGCGAAACGCATGAGTTTTACAAGATCAAGTCCATCGCTTCTTACTGGACGCTGACGGCCGGTATTGCCGATGAAAAGCAGGCAAAGGCTCTTGCCGCGCTTCTTGAAGATCCGCAAACCTTCGGAGGATTTGTTCCGTTCGTGTCACTTGCCCGAAACGACAACGACTACAAACCGAGCGGCGATTACTGGCGCGGAGCGGTCTGGCTTCCGACCGCCTACGCAGCGTTAAAGGGACTTGCCAATTACGGCATGTACGACAAAGCGCAAGTCGCGGCACAGAAGCTGCTCGAATACATGTACAAGACCTATACCGATTTTGAGCCGCATACTATTTGGGAGGCATACAGTCCGGAGGAATATAAACCCGCAACCACCGAGCACGCCTGCGGCAAGCTTGTGCGCAAGGATTTCTGCGGCTGGTCGGCGCTCGGTCCGATCTCGGTCTATCTGGAATTCGTGTTGGGCTTCCACACGATCAACGCCTTTGAGCGGGTCGTAAAATGGGCCAAGCCCACGGCGCTTCGGGGAAAGGTCGGCATAAAGAATCTGCGGTTCGGCTCGATCGTGACGGATATCGTAGCCGAAAACGGCGTCTGCACGGTCACCTCCAACGAACCGTACACCTTGCAGATCGACGGAACAGACTACGCCGTCGGTGCGGGAGAAACCGTAATCCGACTGTAGACCGCAACAGATAAATAAAGGGACAGAGACGGCAAGATATGCTTGCGAGGTCTCTGTCCCTTATGTTATTTGTCAACGCTCATCGCGGTCGGTTCCATGCGCCTCCGTTGTTGCGCACGACCTCGATTCGGTCGGAAGCGGTCACCGCGTATACTTCGTCACCCACCGTCAGCGTGTAAGTCTCGCCCTCGGTCAAAGCAGCCGATGCGATCAAAACCGCGCGGAAGGTACCGTTCGGCGTGTAGGTGTACAGCGTTTGACCGTCATCGTTCGAAAGCGTAACGGTATCACCCGAAGAATGGGAAGTGTCGCACTGCAAAAGAATACTGCTCTGCGAAAGGGTAAAGCCGCACTCATTGCCCTTCCCCGCCACAAAGATCAAAACCGCGTTTTCACCGATGGTGATCGAGCCGTCGGGGTCGATGATACTCTCAAAGCCGGTGAACGAGCCGTTCGTTTTGGTCGCCATGACCGTACCGCCGTTGATGATGAGATTGCCGTTGGAATCCAAACAATCGTCCTCCGCATACAGCGTCAGTGTTCCGCCGTTGATGACAAGGCAATCCT
>CAZYFX010000163.1:0-4435 GCA_964646725.1 uncultured Oscillospiraceae bacterium | reverse complement strand
TATTTCCTGCTTCTTCCAACATCCGTGGGTGTAAGAGATGATCAACGCAAAGAAGAGGAGTTCCGCCAATCATTATGGTAGGTATTGTTCTGTTCAACACCTCCAGCCATTCTTTTTGTTGTTGCACCGTGAAGTTACACTCAACAGAAATATTTTCGTTGTTATCGGTGCTTTGGGATACAGTTGCAATTTTATTTGCTTTGCCTGCACCCTTCTTCTTAAAAAAATCAAACAACGCCATATCTATTTTTCCTTTCCGCAATTGAGATGCTTTTGTTGTTTCTTTTCTACAATTATTATCAAAAAGCATACTTTTTGGTAGTCTTTGGTAAGTTATGGAGAGCTGATAAGCGAAAACTTAAATTACGGACTCGGAACACCACCTACCGTTCCGACAAAAGGGTGTATCGGTCTTACCATGACTGACGGAAGTAATAACAGCTACAGCAACTATACAAATGTTCAACCCTATGGTTTTGACGAAGGAATTCAGGTTGGAGGAGAACGTTCCGTAAGCTTCTCCGAAACTTCCGATAATACCGACAAAACCGATGACACAACACCATTATTGCGTCATCGGTTTTGCATTTACTCCGCCGCGTCTAACATATTTTCGATAAAGATCCCATACCCTTTCGTCGGGTCGTTCACCAGTACATGCGTCACCGCGCCCGCAAGTTTCCCGTCCTGCACGATCGGACTGCCGCTCATGCCCTGCACGATGCCGCCGGTCAGCTCCTTCAAACGCCCGTCGGTCACCTCCACCACAAAGCTCTTGATCCCGTCCGAACGCGGATCCACGCGCGACAGACGCACCGTGTACGACTGTACTCCGTTTCCGTCCGGGTCGGTCAACACATACGCTTCGCCGTCGTGGACTTCGTTTCGTCCCGCTACGGGAAGCGCTTCGGTCATGTCGGGCGGCGCTTCCTCCAACGTCCCGTAAATGCCCAACGTCGTGTTTTCGGTTAACGTTCCCTTTTGCTCGATATCAAAGCTGCCCTTCAATTCCCCCGGTACCCCCGCGCGGCCCTTCACAATGTCGGATATGTGAACATCTACCACCGTCCCGTGCAAAAGCGGCATGAGCTCGCCGGTATCCACGTCGCAGATCCCGTGGCCCAGCCCGGCAAAGCTTCCCGTTTCGGGATCATAGTACGTCATTGTCCCGATCCCGGCTGTACTGTCCCGTACCCAAAGACCGCTTTTGTATCGTCCGTCCGATACGGCTCGTACCGGAACGAGCGAACAGGTCGCTTCCTTTCCGCCGCGTCGGTACACCACCGACAGTGCCTTTCCGCCCGAACTCTCCACCGCTTCGGCAAGCGCTTCGATGGTATTGACGGCCTGTCCGTTTACCGAAAGAAGGATATCGTTTTTGGCAAGTCCCGCCGCTTTAGCCGGGTTGACAAACCCTTCGGCTGTTTCGATCGGCGTATCCCCGATGACGATCACGCCCTTGGTGAAAAACTTTACGCCGAACACCCGACCGCAGGGGATCAGCTTTCGCGGCTTGACCTCGACGGTCACGTTTCCGATCGGCACCGAGCCGAACAGCTTGGCGGTCACACGGTAGGTTCCCGTTTCGATGCGCTCCTCGGCAAGGCTTAAAACGGAGGCGGCCGCTTTGGCATCGT
Source organism: uncultured Oscillospiraceae bacterium (assembly GCA_964646725.1). Lineage (GTDB taxonomy): Bacteria > Bacillota > Clostridia > Oscillospirales > CAG-382 > UMGS882. Next base: position 2,798 of record CAZYFX010000163.1, on the reverse strand, counting down.
AAAACGTCAAATGCGACGGAAGCGCCGCTTTTACCGCGCCGAAGCAGACAAGCACCGCCGCTGCCGCAAAGGCAACGGCTTTTTGCACAGGTGCGCCAAACGTCCTTTTTTTCTTTCCCTTCTTATTTTCGTTTTCTGTTTGCTCCATCGCTTCCATGCTCATTCGGTCCTTTCTTTTTGCGTGCCTGTGCGGCGCGCTTTTTCCTTGTATACTATTTGAAAAGCGGACGCATTCTATGTAATGAAAAATCTTAAAGTCGTGACAGATATTGTTTTCCCGTGAGAAACCGCGAAAATTATCCGTTGTTGGCAGTATACCATACGTTTTGCCGCATTTTTTGTCGTTTTCGGACTGCCGAATTCGTTAATTTTCGGAAAACAAAACGACTGTTTGATCCCGTGAGTCGCGCTGTAGTGGTGCTTTTGTGCATGTTGCACACTTTCGACATTGAAATAATGTGCATTTTTGCGTATTGCAAATAAATGTGAATTGGTTTATAATATTGCTTGAAATATCATATTTATGTATGGTACTCGATAATCAACGAAAGGGGCAGTATCTATGGCAATTCTCACCAACAAAATCAAAAACGTGTGTCTTCTGGGACACGGAGGAAACGGAAAGACGTCACTCGTCGAGTCTATGCTTTATTTGGCAAAAGAAACCGATCGTCTCGGAAAGACGTCGGATGGAAATACAGTAAGCGATTACGACCAGGAAGAGATCAAACGAAAGTTTTCCGTATCGGCCTCCGTTTTGCCGACAAATTGGAAGGGCAGTAAGATCAATTTCGTCGATACGCCCGGTACGCTGGATTTCGCGGGCGAGGTCATGGAAGGACTTCGCGTTTGCGGCACGGCGCTGATCGTCATGGACGCCAAGAGCGGCGTGGACGTGGGCAGTGAGCTGGCTTGGGAGCGCGCTACCGAACTCGGTGTTCCCAAGGCTTTCTTCGTCAACAAAATGGACGACGACAACGCCAATTTCGGCCGCACCATCGAGCAAATGCGCGATGTGTTCGGACAGGCGATCTGCCCGGTGGCCATTCCGATCATCGTGGATCGCAAGCCGCTCGGTTTTGCCGATCTGATCACCATGAAGGGCTACGAATATGTCAAGGACGGTTCGCAAAAGGAAATGGAGATCCCGGCGGAAAGTCTGGAAAAGATTTTGGGCTTCCGCGACATGCTTATGGAAGCGCTTGCTTTGACGGGCGACGATTTGATGGAAAAATTCTTCGCGGGAGAAGAATTTACCGAGGATGAAATGCATTCCGCCATGAACAAAGGCATCATCGACGGCACCATCGCGCCGGTCATGGTCGGCTCGGCCGTCACACTCATGGGCATCGCGCCGCTGTTGGACATCATCGCCGCTTCCTTCCCGAATCCGCTCGACCGCAAGGGCGAACGCAACGAAAACGGCGAAGAAGTCAAGCCCGACCCGAACGGCGACACCTCCGTCTTTGTCTTTAAGACCATCGCCGATCCGTTCGTCGGCAAAATGTCCTTCTTCAAGGTCATGAACGGCACACTGAAAAAAGATATGACGCTTACGAACTTAAACAGCGGCACGGCGGAAAAATTCGCACACATCTACATCGTGCGCGGCAAAAAGCAGACCGAGGTCGATGAGATCGTCTGCGGCGATATCGGCATGACCGCCAAGCTTACCGCCACAAGCACCAACGACACCCTCGGCGGTGTGAAAAATTATGCGCCCGTCGTGTTCCCGCATCCGTATATGCGTATGGCCATCGTTCCCAAGGCCAAGGGCGACGAGGATAAAATTTCCAACGCCGTGGCGCGTCTGTTGGAAGAAGATCCCACTCTGCGCTACGAAAACAATGCCGAAACCAAGCAGATGGTGCTTTCGGGACTGGGCGACACGCATTTGGACGTAATCGTTTCCAAAATCAAGGCGCGTTACGGCGCAACGGTCGAGCTGACCGAGGCACGCGTTCCGTACCGTGAAACCATCAAAAAGCGCGTACAGGTCGAGGGCAAGCACAAGAAGCAGTCGGGCGGAAGCGGACAGTTCGGTCATGTCAAAATCACGTTCGCGCCCGGTGAAGCCGAAGGACTGACCTTTACCCAAAGCGTGGTCGGCGGAAGTGTACCCAAGGGCTTCTATCCCGCCGTTGAAAAGGGTTTGCTCGAAGCCATGCAAAAGGGCGTTTTGGCAGGATTTCCGGTCGTGAATCTGGCCGCCGATCTGTTTGACGGTTCGTATCACCCGGTCGATTCCAACGAAATTTCCTTTAAGTTAGCCGCAAAACTTGCCTACAAAGAAGGTCTGCCGAAGGCCGGCCCCGTGATCCTCGAACCGGTCGGCACGTTAAAGGTTCGTGTGCCCGAGGGACTGGTGGGCGATGTGATCGGCGATTTGAACAAGCGTCGCGGACGTGTACTCGGCATGAATCCGGATGAGCACGGCAAGGGACGCACAATCGTGGAAGCCGAAGTTCCGATGGCGGAAATGTCGGATTACACCATAGCACTTCGTGCTTTGTCGCAGGGACGCGGCTCATTCGACTACGAATATGCCTGCTATGAGGAAGCACCGGCCAATGTGGCGCAAAAGATCATTGCCGAAGCGGCCAAAAATAATGTAGAAGAATAATACATACCTCCTTCCCGACCGGACTGTCGATGCATCATCGACAGTCCGGTTCTTTCGCCGCCGGAAGGCGCCATTGTCACTCGTCGGAGTGACATAGAATGCTCTCCCGCAGGGAGACGGTTTATTCTTTTTGCTTCTGCAAAAAGAACCAAAAAGCAGCCCGAGGGTTGCGACC
>CAZYFX010000162.1:0-4463 GCA_964646725.1 uncultured Oscillospiraceae bacterium | reverse complement strand
GAGGGACTGCTCGCCGATTTGATCGAAGCCGGCTGTGCCGTTTCCACACCGACCTGCGGACCGTGCCTTGGCGGTCATATGGGCATTCTCGCACCGCATGAACGCGCTGTGGCCACCACCAACCGCAATTTTGTCGGACGTATGGGCGACCCGACGTCCGAGGTCTATCTTGCGTCCCCGGCCGTTGCCGCCGCAAGCGCCGTTATGGGTTACATCGCATCGTTCGAGGAGGTAAAGTAAAATGGCCGATATGATTTTTGAAGGAAATGTCATCAAATATGCCGACAACGTGGACACGGATGTCATCATCCCGGCACGTTATCTGAACACCATCGACAAAAAGGAGCTGGCGTCGCACTGCATGGAAGATTTGGATGCGACCTTCTCCGAGCGCGTCAAGACCCATAAAATCATCGTGGCCGGCAACAATTTCGGCTGCGGCTCTTCGCGTGAGCACGCACCGCTTGCCATCAAGGAAAGCGGCGTGACGTTGGTCATCGCCAAAACCTTTGCCCGTATTTTCTACCGAAACGCCATCAATATAGGACTTGCCATTTTGGAATGCCCCGAGGCCGCCGAAGCCATCTCCGACGGTGACGAGGTAGTTGCCGATATGGAAAAGGGTATCATTACCGACAAGACTACCGGTAAGAGCTTTACGACCAAGCCGTTCCCCGCATTCATCGGCAAGATCATCGCCGAGGGCGGCTTAATGGAATCCATCAAGAAAGGAAGTATTCGATAATGAATCTGCATTTTGCTCTGCTTCGCGGCGACGGCATCGGCCCGGAAATCGTTGACAGCGCCGTGCGCGTACTGGAATATATCGCGCCGAAGTTCGGACATACCTTCACCTTTACGCCGTATCTCATCGGCGGTGCGGCCATCGATGCGACAGGTTTGCCGCTTCCCGAGGAGACCGTACAGGGCTGTCTTGCCGCAGACAGCGTTTTACTCGGCGCGGTGGGAGGCCCCAAATGGGACACGCTTCCCGGCGATAAGCGCCCCGAAAAGGCACTGCTCGGCATTCGAGCTGCCATGGAGCTGTATACCAATCTGCGCCCGGCCAAGCTCTATCCGGCCTTGAAGGACGCCTGCCCGCTTCGCCCCGAAACGGCGGCCGAGGGCTTTGATATCCTCATCGTGCGTGAGCTGACCGGCGGTATCTATTTCGGTGACCGCGGCTACCGCGAGGGGAAGTACGGCACGGAAGCGTTTGATACCGAATGCTACAGCCGTGTCGAAATCGAACGTATCGCCCGCGCGGCCTTTGATGCGGCCCGCAAGCGTCGCGGAAACGTTATCAGCATCGACAAGGCCAACGTGCTCGAAACTTCCCGTCTGTGGAGAAAAACGGTGCATGAGATTGCTTCCGAATATCTGGATGTGACCGTGACCGATATGTTGGTGGACAACGCCGCCATGCAGTTGGTCAAGAATCCGTCGCAGTTCGACGTGATTGTTACCTCCAACATGTTCGGCGATATTCTGTCGGACGAAGCGTCCCAGATCACCGGCTCGATCGGCATGCTGCCCTCTGCGTCCTTAGGTGCGACCGCGCGTGGTCTGTATGAGCCGATTCACGGCTCGGCTCCCGACATTGCCGGCCGGAATTTAGCCAATCCCATCGCCACGGTTCTTTCGGCGGCTATGATGCTCCGCTACTCCTTCTCGCTCGGCGAAGAAGCCGACTGCATCGAACGCGCCGTGAACGCCGTTTTGGAGGCGGGCTATCGGACGCACGACATCGCATCCAAAACAGGAAACGATAAATTCGCTCCGCTCGGAACGGTCGAAATGACCGATAAAATCATCGAAACGATCGGTTGACGATAAACAAAGGAGTGATCGCATGAGTACCTTATCCTTTCGCCTGATCTCCTCGGCACACAAATGCTTCGAGGACACCTCGGTCGATTCTTTAAAGCAGCTCACCGTCGGTTCGGTTCTCAAAAACGACCGCTTTGCCTTTGAGGCGGCGGTATGCTCGTCGGAAAACCGAAACGTGTATCTGCGTGTCGATTCGCCCATCGGGGAATGTGTCGGCATCCGTCGCATTGCCTGTGTGGAGGTGGGGCATCCCATCTACGCCACCACCGTCGATACGGACTATCTGCGCGACAAGCAGCCGGGACGCTATCCCGATCTGCTCGTTCCGCTCGGACAAAACGGGCGCGTCACGTTGACAAAGGATACGACCGCTTCGTTCTGGATTGAAGCGCGAATCCCCGAGGACTTTACGGCGGGAGTCTATCCCATCACCGTTTCGGTGTGCGAAGCGGACGGAGATGTGCTTCTTTCGGAGCGCATGGAGCTTACGGTCATCGACGCGGTGCTTCCCGAGCAGACGCTCATCTATACGCAGTGGTTTCACAGCGACTGCCTTGCGACCTACTATAACGTGGATGTGTTCAGCGAAGCGCACTGGCGCATTATCGAAAATTTTGTATCGACAGCGGTCGATAACGGTATGAACATGTTGCTCATGCCTGTCTTTACTCTGCCGCTCGACACGGCGGTCGGCGGCGAACGTCCGACGGTGCAGCTAATCGGCGTGACGCGGACGAACGGTGTGTACGAGTTCGATTTTTCGCTTGCGGATCGTTGGCTTGCCATGTGTGAGCGCGTCGGTATTCGCTATCATGAAATTTCGCATCTGTTCACCCAATGGGGGGCAGAACACGCGCCGAAAATCATGGCGACGGTGGACGGCGAATACAAAAAGCTGTTCGGTTGGGAAACCGATTCGCTGTCGGAGGAATATCTGACCTTTTTGCGTGAATTCATTACCGCATTCAAGCGTTATCTGAAGGAAAAGGGCGTGTTCGAGCGCACCATGTTCCATATTTCGGACGAGCCGGGCGACGCTCATATGGAGCGCTACCGAAAGCTTCACGAAGCGCTGGACGATCTGTTTACCGACTGTGCCTGCGGCGACGCGATCTCGGGCTACGATTTTTATACCAACGGCATTGTCAAGCGTCCCATCGTGGCAACCGACCACATCGAGCCGTTTTTGGAGAATCACGTCCCCGAGCTTTGGTGCTACTACTGCTGTGCCGAGACCGAAAAGGTATCCAATCGCTTTATCGCCAACAGCATGAACCGTACGCGCGTAATCGGCCAACAGCTGTTCAAGTATGACCTCATGGGCTTTTTGCAGTGGGGCTACAACTTCTACTATTCGTACCTTTCCAAGCATCCCATCGATCCGTACATCTGCAACGACGGCGAAAACAACTGGGTTCCGGCGGGAGATACCTTCTCTGTGTATCCTGGTCCGTTCGGCAAGCCCTACGAATCGCTCCACATGTTGGGCTTCACACAGGCGCTAAGCGATTTGCGCGCTTTGCGACTGCTTGCGTCGCTCACCTCCAAGGAGGAAGCGGTGGCGTGGTTGGAAGAGACGGCGGGGCAGACGGTGACGTTTTCGGAGTATCCGCGCGAGGAGGACTATTGCGTGACTTTTCGCGAGAAGCTCAACCGAATGATCGCGGACAGACGGTAGCCTTCGGTCCCGAAGCCGAGTCCGCACGGAAAAGACGGTAAAAATGCGCATATTTACAAGTTGCTCGATAAACTTTCAAAAATTGACGAAAAAAATATCGAAAAACTTATTTACAAGCGCATAAAAACGTGGTAAAATAGTATACGACGAATAAATGCTGTTTCTATGCCTATTTTTAGAGACGCACATTTGTTCGACACCAAATACGTTTTCTCATCAAGCAATAAATTTCAGGAGGAATCACAATGTCGCAGAGAAAAAAACTATCGATGGACGGCAATACCGCGGCGGCGCACGTTTCGTACGCTTTCACGGAAGTTGCCAGCATCTACCCCATCACGCCCTCCAGCGTTATGGCGGAGCTGACGGATTCTTGGTCCGCAACCGGTCTTAAGAATATCTTCGGCGAAAAGGTTAAAGTCATGGAAATGCAGTCCGAGGCCGGTGCCGCCGGTACCGTTCACGGCTCGCTTGCCGCCGGTGCCCTCACCACCACCTATACCGCTTCTCAGGGTCTGCTGCTGATGATCCCGAACATGTACAAGATCGCCGGTGAGCTGCTCCCGAACGTTATCCACGTTTCGGCACGCTGCGTCGCTTCCCACGCTTTAAACATCTTCGGCGACCACTCCGACGTCTATGCCTGCCGTCAGACCGGCTATGCCATGCTCGCCGAATCCAACCCGCAGGAGGTTATGGACTTGGGTGCTGTGGCTCACCTGTCCACCATCAAGGGTCGCGTTCCGTTCATCAACTTCTTTGACGGTTTCCGCACCTCTCACGAGATTCAGAAGATTGAAGCATGGGATTACAAAGACCTGGCTGAAATGGTTGATCAGGACGCCGTTGCGGGATTCCGTGCGCGTTCCATCAACCCGGAGCACCCGGTGTTGCGCGGTTCCCACGAAAACGGCGACATTTTCTTCCAGCACCGCGAGGCCTGCAACCCCTATTA
>CAZYFX010000161.1:0-4476 GCA_964646725.1 uncultured Oscillospiraceae bacterium | reverse complement strand
TGGTGTTCTCCTCAAACAGCCCCTTACCGTCGCGATTGGCCTATCGCGACGGTAAGGGGCTGTTCTCCTCAAACAGCCCCTTACCGTCGCGATAGGCCAATCGGAAATACTTATCCGTGCTCGTGCCGAAAACGCCCTTTAAGGCGTTGCCGTCCCCATACGTCTCGATCGATGCGGAAAAGTCGTCTGCCTCGCCCGGAGCGCCGCCCCAAAGCACAAGGCAGGGATTTGCAAAATCGCCGTTGACAACCCTGTTTTTGCCTTTTGCGGCTTGGGCGGCAAAGGTCACATCCACACCGAGCTTGTAGGTGGTGCTTCCCGTAACGACATCGCCGAACGAAAGCGATTTGCCGCGCAGATTGGAGTTTGCATAGACCGTGTAGGTCTTACCGTCCGCGCTGACAGCCGTCGCATCGGCGGCAAAGGCCGTATTCGAAGCAAGGAAAGTTTTCACGAAATCGGCCGCGCTCACGGCAGGCGCTTCTTCAAAGGTAAAGGTGAAGATACCGCTGTCGAAATAAGCGCTGTTGCTTCCCCGAACAAGGGTCTGTCCGTCCACTTCCGCCGAAACGGTGTACGTCTTGTTTTCGTACACGCCCTCTCTGTACAGAAACCGGATGTAATCGATATCCAGCGCATATCCCTCGTATCCGCAGACCACGGGGTGGAACTGGAACACCGAGGAATATCCGCTCCATTCGGCGCCCGAAACGGGTGCGGTAAGGTCAATACGTACCGTCTGCCATTCGCCGAAATTAAGGGGGAAAGTAGTCTGGGTCAAGCCCCAAGAGCCATAATTCCCGTTCATGGCGGTGAGAATCTGGAAGGTCGCGTTTCCGCTCCACGCATACGTCGGCTCATCCACGAGCTTTCGGAGACGGATACGAATCTCGGCCGTATCCACGTCCGACGCCTGTATCTGCTTTCCGATGTTGCCGGAATGGGGGTCGCCGCACATTTCCAACCATTCGGTGCTTCCGGTGTTTTCTGCGGACTTGTGGAAAACGGCGGTTATGTAGCCGTCCTCGTTCCACGAGTTGTCGATCGTACCGCCGGCACACCAGTTAGAGCCGACCGTACCTCTTGTGCCGGTAGAAAAGGTTATGCCCTGATTCGAGGTGTCGAACTCATAGGAGGCAAAGACCGCTCTTTCGGCGGCAAGCTCCGAATCGGTCGAGGCCGAACAGACGGCCGTGTCCGAGCCGCCGAGCTCCGATGCGCTTTCGACGGTGAAATCCGCGGTGGGTGCCGCAAGTGTATGCACGGAAAAACATGCACACAGTGCGAGAAGGATGCCTGATGCTTTTTTCATGGTTTCATACTCCTTTAACCGTTTATTTGTATGGATGCTTTTATACAAACCGTATGTAATCCACGGTGTATATACCGTTGTTGTCGGTGGGGTCGAAAAGAACGGAGGTTATCTTTCCGCTCCACAGCGAATTGTCCGACGTCGTATAAACGAACACATAATAGCCGTCACCGTCCTCATAGGCGTTCTTGATGTCGCATTTGAGCGTTTTGTACTCGTCGCGCGCGCCGTCCGTGTCGGTGGTAAAATAGATCTTGGTCACCGTTTTTAACGCCGCCGTTCCGACGTTTTCCAAAAACGTCGGCTTCATCCGCACTGCGATCTTGCCGTATTTTTCGGCCGGGATGTTGAGAGATGTCTTGAGAAGTCCCACATCATAGCCCGTGGCCGAATAGGATACCGACGAAGCCGTAAGAATCAGATTGTCGTTGTCGAAGGTATGCTCGGCATTCAGCACCCCGAAGCCCGACAGCTTTTTATCGTTAAATTCGTAGGAATCCTCGTTCGGAGCACTCTGCACATGCTCAAAGGGTTCGCGTCCGAGCGAATCGGCCGTCACGACGCTTCCTGTCGAAGAAGCATTCGCTTCGGGTGCTTTTCCGTCGGAGAAACGGATGTAGTCGATCGTGTAAACGCCATTGTTATCCGTCGGGTCGAAAAGGATTGAGGTAATCGTACCGCTCCAAAGCGAATTGCCCGACGTCGCATAAACGAACACATAATAGCCGTCGCCGTCCTCATACGCGTTCTTTATGTCGCATTTAAGCGTTTTGTACTCGTCGCGTGCGCCGTCCTCCGCGGTGGTAAAGTAGATTTTGCTGATCGTTCGTAACGCCGCACCGCCGACATTTTCCGAAAACTCCGGCTTCATCCGAACAACGAGCATGGTATACGTTTCGGCTTTGATCGAAAGACCGCTTTTGAGTATGCCCACATCGTAGCCGGTAGTAGCCGCCGACGACGGAAGAGCCGTAAGAATCAGATTGTCATCGTCGAAGTCGTACTCGGCATTCAGAACCCCGAAGCCCGACAGCTTTTTGTCGTTAAATTCGTAGGAATCCGCATTCGGTGCGCTTTCGACGCGCTCAAAGGGCTCACTGCCGATTATCGGCTTGTTCGAATCCTCTTTCGCCGTCTGCTCTTTCTCGGTCGTCGGCTCGACATAATCGGGATTCGGCATGAGGCGGATATAATCGATGCTGTATATGCCGTTGTTTTCGGGAAGGTCGAAGCGCAGCTTTTGGATCACACCGTGCCAGTTTTCGTTTTCGGTGACCTTGAAGCGAAAAACAAGACTTCCGTCCGTATGCTTTTCCGCATCACTTTCATAGCAGAACAGCACTTTCTTTTCGTCTAACCGATCATCGGTGTCGGTCGTGAAGTAAAGGCAGGTCGCGATTTTTTTCTCGCCCTTTCGGTTCACGCCTGGTGTGCAGTTCACCTTCACTTCGACGTCCGTATACTTATCGGCGGAAACGGAAACGCTCTTTAAAATATACGGGTCATATCCGTTGGTATTATTGACCTGTGACGGGAAAACGGTCAGTGCGCCGTCCGAGACGAAGGCTGCGGCATTGCTCACCGTCCATCCCTCGGCGTCCCCCGCATTTTCAAATTCGCCGAATTTCCCGTCGCCGTCCGTTTCCTCAAGCAGTGTTCCCTGCCCTCCGCTTTCGCCCGCTTTTGTGCGCACGAAGATGTGGAAACCGGTTTTGTCGGATATGTATTCATGCCCGGCTCGGTCGAGAATAAAGCGGAAAGGAAGTACCGGTACACCGTCATACAGAGTAACGGCTCTTTCAAGCGTTTGTTCGATGCCGTTCACAAGTACCCGATCACTTCCGACGGTAAAGACAAACTCCGTTTCGTCGGTCGTCTTGATATAGAGCCGTCCGGTATGACGGTTATACTCATAATACATATTGTTGGCGCTGAACACACCGTTTTCCGGAAGCGCAACGATATAACACTCCGATGCGGTCTTTTCCACATGGCTTACGGGAACGGATAATTTCACGCCGTCCACCGTGACGCAGTTGTTTTCCTGCTCATCGGTATATCCCAAAAACTCTATACAGTCCACGTCAAAGGAGCGGTCACCCATATCCACCGGGTCAAAGCGAAGCCGATGAACCTTTCCCGTCCAATACTTGGCGTAGCGCGGTAACGTCGTGTCGATATAGATGTCGGAAAATTCGCCGTCGCTTCCGTTGGTGTAGCCCAACTCGACGGCATCAAAACCGTCGGCGATCACGGGAACCGTACCGATGTTCTTTCCGTTGACGAAGACTTTTGCCCGACCCGCCGTCGCATCGGCTTCGATGTGAAGCACCTGCCAGAGGTTGTGCTTCATCGTCTTTGACAGCTCACCGCAGGAGTGGAAAACACAAGCTTTCCGATGTTCCCGTAGTCATCGGGCAGAGAAAACTCCGCCGTTTTTTCGCCGTCTGCCGAAAGCACTCCGCTTCGGTCATCCAGATCGATCGTCACACGGAAATAGTAGGTCTTGCTGTTGACGGCCAGCGCGGTCGGCTTGTCCTCCTTGGCCTTGACGCGGAAGAAGCCGTCCTTGGTGTAGAGCTCAAAGACATTCTCGCCGTCCGTGTTTTCAAAATAGATCCGTGCACCGTTGATTCCGCCGTACAGCTCCACCTCGGTTTCAAAAGTGAACACACCGCTGTTCTGGGGCTCGATAGCTCGGTTGATGGAGGAATAGCCCACAGTCGAGCCGTCCGAAAGCGTGGGCGTAGTCGTGTTGTCGGTATTGACCGCCGTATCGAAGCGGTTTTCGTAATTCCAGCTTGAGGTAAGACGCTTGACGTTTCGCATACTTTGCGTCATGGTTTGATCGTCGGTCAGATAAAATGCCTCCCGAACCGGCGTCAAGCCGAAGGTCTTACGGTTTTCGGGAAGTGCTATGCGGTTTACGATGGCCGCCGCCTCACAGCGCTTCAGCCCCGTTTCCGGCGCGAAAAAGCCGTAGGCGTCGTTTCCGCAAAGAATGCCCGCACGATACAAAAGCAGCACCGCATCGTGATACGCGTCCTCCGCCATTACGCCGGGAATTTCGCTGCCGTTAAAAACAGCGTGCAAGCGAGAAGCCATCGTGGTGCATTCCGCGACCGAAACAGACTCATCCGGTGAAAACAGCTCCGTGGAAACAC
>CAZYFX010000160.1:0-4534 GCA_964646725.1 uncultured Oscillospiraceae bacterium | reverse complement strand
GTACTCGTTCCATGTCGAGATCATGGAGAATTTCTCCTGCCATGTGCCCTTTTCGGCATAGGTGGGAAGATATTCGTCGCGCACCCAGGTATGAGCGGTCTTGAAATCCTCGACCGACATCATCGGATAGCGCACACCGTGCCACGGAATGCTGTTGAAGCCGACGGATATGGTCGGGACGGTATACATATCGGTGTTCTTGGCGCTGCTCAAAACAGAGTTTTTGTTGACACTCAGCTGATAACCCTGATTGCCCCAGTTATAGGCATAGCTTGCGTCAAAGCCCATTTGCGCCTTGGCGGAGGTGGACGAACCGCAGGAGAGGTAGATCATGCCGTCGTAGCCGATCTTTTTGACTTCTTCCTCCAGGTAGTCGAACGCTTCCTTCACCTTGTCGTTTCCGCCGAGGGAGGAGGCAAGGTTGCTTTCGCCAAATACGCAAAGTAAGAGCTGATTGTCGATGGACATATAACGCTCGTCTTTAAAGAAGTTTTCCATAAAGTACGGCACATAGTAGTTCTTCCAGGCGTCCATATTCGCCGGTCTTGCGGCATTGGCGCACTCCCAAATCAGGCAGTATTTCATGGCGTCGCTGTATTCGGCATACATATAGCCGTCGTACAGCTGAAAAGCGTTGCGCGGAGCGTAAATCGGTGAGTTGTTGTTATCGGCATACCAACAGAAAGCCTGGAAGTCGATACCGTGCTCGACCATGTACTTAATCTCCCAGTCGGCCGTCTCGGGATTGCCCTCGTCGTAATAGCCGAGCGCAAGCTCCGCATCCTCATACGGAGAGATGCACGACCAGCCGAAGTGTGTTCCGTTTCTCCACAGCGAGCAGATATTCAATCCGACGATGTGATCGTCCTTATCGGCCGGCTTAACAGGCTCGGGCACGTAGTCGTCGTGCTTGACCTTTTCGAACACGCGCACGTCGTCGAATTTCACCTGCTCGGCACTTGCATTGGCGAGAGTGATGTTATCGGCCGAGGTAGCGCTTTCGGCAAACGCAACGGTAGCGATCTTACGGCCGTTGAGCCAGATGACCGCCGTCTGTGTCTCGGTATCGGCCTCCAGACGGATACGGTACCAGAGGTTTTGAACATAGTTGTCGTACACCTTTTCGCCGTTGGCGTAGAAATTCGTGTCGTCGCTCGTAAAGGTGACAAGCTCCTTGGTGCCGCTCTTCAAGCTGTAGGTGATCGGCTGACCCTTATCGAGAATAAACTTGACGTCGGTGATGACCGTTCCGGATACCGGGTCGAAATAACGGTCGGCATGGCCGTTCGTGACGCGAAGCAGACCGCCGTTGCTGACAGCACCTTCTCCCGTCCAACCGTAGGGCATGGTGCCGTCCGAGTTGTTGTAAAACTCATCGTTGACCGCATAGTTGACGTAGGTATTGATCGCTCCGAAAGTGGCAACGGCCGTGCTTTCCTCCGAGGTGGCATAGCGGAAATTCATCAAATTGGTTTCGTCTCCGCTTGTGAGAAGGGACTCGGTTCCGTAGTCCACCCTGTTGATGACGGTATGACTGCGATTGTTGTCCAAATCGACCGTGATGAGGAAGGTAAACAATGTCTCGTCGGTTGCATTTTCCATTAAGGTTTTATACGAACCGTCAGCCGTCAAGAGCTTCCAGGCACCGTCTACGGTTTCGAGCTTGTAAACGGTTTTTCCGGCTTCGTTGCGGTATTCGAGCGACAGACCGTCGAAGCCCCCGCCGACACTGGCTGAAGTTTCCATGGTCACCAGACCCGTGGTGGTTTTGTTGAACTCACGAATGAGCGCCGTTCCCTCGGTGGTGCTGATATCGCCCAACGAGCCGTAATTGCCTTCCAGATAGGTGCGCGCCACGCCGCCGCGGTTGTCGAAGCGCCAACCGGAGTTGATGCCCTCTTTGCTGCCGGAATACGTCGTGTTGTAGATGAGGGTGTAAGCGTCATCCTCGGAAATTTTATCCAACGTTTTCTTCAAACGGTTTTCGGGCAGAGCCACGCGGTTGATGATGGCGGCCGCTTCGGCGCGCGTGATATTGTCCTCGGGACGGAAATTGCCGTAAGCGTCGCTTCCCATGACCACGCCCGCCTTATACAACGTCAACAGCGCATCCGCATAATCGCGCGAGGAAGAAACATCGGGAATCTTCGCTACATCGTTTTGAGCGGCAAAGTAGCCTTCGGGCATAGCCTTTTCGAAGATCACGGCAACCTCGCGGCGTTTGGCGGCGCGGTTGTAATCGTCGAACTGTCCCTCGGTCACAAATCCCTTGGAGAGCGCGTAGTTGACATATTTTTGATACCATTCGCCCTCGGCTTCGGGAATTGTTTCGCCCGCATACAGCGAAGAAGCGCGCGCGGCCATGGTGATCGCCTCCGAAACCAGAACCTGTCCGTTCGGCTCGAAAAGTCCGTCACCGGTACCGTTCATGAGTCCGAGCTCATAGGAGCTTGCCACCTCGGCGGCATACCATTCGGAGTCGGGAACATCGGTAAACTGTCCCTCATACGTTCCGGTTTTGGCGAAGCCGGTCGCGCAGGCCTGCATCGAAAGTGCCATAGCCGTGATCGACAGCCCGACCGCCAGTTTTCGCGGCAGGAAAGCAATGTTTGTTTTCATTGTTTTTCTCCTTTTCATAAAAATATTCCATTCGACACACAGGGTCGAACATGACAGTCTTATTGTAGCATATTCAGCAAAGCATGTCAATAATTTACTGTAAAAATCGTCGGATTACACAAACAAGCTCCGAAATTCTGTGCATTGTGCCAACGGCACACCTTGCTTCAAAGCTCGGCGGTGTCCGCCTCCTCGTGCGACGGCTCGAGCCACTTTTCGCGGTATTTGGCAGGCGTGATACCGAATTTTTCGGTGAAGCTGGTATAAAACCACGAAACATTCTGGAAACCGCATTCGTAGCAGATATCGGTCACACCCAAATCGCTCGACAGAAAAAGGTTGGCGGCATAGGACAACCGCAGTTCGTTGACATATTCCGACGGTGTTACGCCGTAGAAACGCTTGAGCGAACGTGCCGCATGTTCACGCGACATACCGGTCAGTTCGAAAAAACGGTTTTTGCCGCGAATAAAGTTTTTCGGCATACGCATTTTTTCATACGCGTTTTCCAACCAAAACGGAATATCGTCGGTTTCGACCCGCCTGGGCGCGTCGCCGAAATAGTTGGAAAAAACATCGGCCAAGATACTGCGCATTTTAAACTTCAGACGCGCCTTGTCGGAAATGTTGACGGTTCCGAGTTCGGCCAACTTCATGTATAAGGACTGCGTTTCCTTATCCGTCAATTTCACCACCGGCGGCAGGGTCGCGCCCAACAGCACTTCGGATGGGAATCCCTCTCCGAGATAGTCGAACAGACAGTTTAAGGTGTTTTCGCTGAAAGCGAGATTGACAAACTCGAACGCTCCGTCGTATTTCATATAGTCGTGTTCGTCATCCTTTCGGATAAAAAGCAGATATCCGCCCGTGACCGGCTCGGTCACGCCGTTGACATAATGTAAGGCTTTTCCCGCCAGCGTTAAAAAAATCTCGTAATACTCATGGCAGTGCGGCACAAAGTGCTCGGTCGTGCTTTTCACCAGGCGGTAGCGGCATTCCGCTTCCGGATCGATATGATATTTGGCCCGTAAACGCTTGACCATTTTTCGTTTCCTCCGTTTCTTGGTTTGAATCACAATATCATAATACCATAAAACTTTTATCACGTCAACATATTGCAAAAAAATTCCGAATGGTGTAAGATATGTTCGGAAGATTCGAAGAATCACCGATACCGGAAAAGGAGGCTTATCATGACCTTTATCGAACAAAAAATTCGCATCACCTGCGACAAAATCCGTTCCCTCATCGAAACGGAATGCATCCCCGTAAACGACCTTCAAATGCGGCGTTGCGGCTACAAGACCGACAACGTTTTTCCCATCGACGGTTATGAACCGTTCGAGGGAGGTTCGCCCTTGCGTTTCAAGGCGGACGAGCACGCCTACATCCGCTTTTCCGTCGATGTCCCGAAAAAGGACGGTGAAACGGTCTATGTTCGCTTTACCACCGGACGTGAAGAAACCTGGGACGCGATCAACCCGCAGGGGATTGTCTACATAGACGGCGAAACGACCGCTTATCAGGCATTGGATGTCAATCACACGGAATTTATTCTTCCCGACGGCACTCACGACATTGGGATATACTTTTATGCCGGAATGGTCGAGGGACTTTTATTCCCCCATGCGTCCGTTATCACCAAAAGCGACAAAATCGAAAAGCTGTTTTACGATTTGAGCGTGGCCTACAACGCCATGACATGCTTGAGTCGCGATTCCGCTCTCTATGCGACGGTATGCAACGTTTTGGACAGAGCCTGTATGCTCGTCGATCTGCGCGACGGTCGGTCGGACGAATTTTACGCAAGCGTGGATAAGACACTTGCATTTCTGCAAACCGAATACTACGAAAAACTGTGCGGAAAAGATACCGACAGCGAGCTTGCCTTAGTCGGTCACACCCACATTGATGT
>CAZYFX010000159.1:0-4545 GCA_964646725.1 uncultured Oscillospiraceae bacterium | reverse complement strand
ACCGCGTCGCGCTCCCCGAAAACCGTCTTTCCAAGACGCTTGACAAGGTTTCGGAGGATGACGCTTATCTGCTTGTGACCGGACGCGACTCCACCGTAAGCAACGCCATTTCCGGTGTCAAGTCCGGCTGGCTGTATGACGGACGCGGCGGCGTTCCGAAAACGGAGCTTGTTTCTTCTTATACTACGCTTGCCGATATCAGCGACAAGGCAGGAACCGCTTTCATACGCGAATTCAACAAAACCACGACCGGTAAAGTGTTGCTTCGTACCTCCGTTATGCTCGGTGTCAACGCTTACAACGGTGCATACATCGAATATCAAAACGACGAAGGCGACAGCGTGTTCCGCCTTCAGGTCATCGACGGCGCATGGCAGCTGTTAAACGCGGACGGGAACTACACAAAGCTCACGGAGCTCGGTGACACCCGTTACTTCTATTTCAACATCACCATCGACCTTGACAATGCACGCGCCGAGACGATAATCAACGAAGAAAACCTCGGTACGCATCCGTTAGCCGTTTCCGACGAAAAAGTCAATCTTTTGAATTTCCGCTTTGCCACGGACGAAAAGGGAACAGCCGCACTGACGCCCGGCTTTGTCAAAATGACCGTCAACTACGGCATTTACGAAAACTTCGATGTGCTGTACCGAAACGCAACGATGCTTCCCGACGGCTGGACAGCCGATGACGGCGTTTCCGTCTCCGGCGCGGCTCTTCATATCGACGCGGAATGCTCCGCTACGGCTGCCTGCGATCCGATCTCCGGCAAGGTCATCGCCGAGTTTATCCTGCTTCAACCCAACGGTGAGACGTTTGAGTATGCCTTAAGAAGCGGTGCAAAAACGGTTGCACTTGTTTCCTCCGATGAAAATCATTATTATGTCAACGGAACCAAGGTCTACGACAATTATGTCCACAACCTCTGGTATCGCTTCCGCTTGGAGTTGGATACCGATAAAGCGACGATCCTTGTCAAGCTCAACGGCCGTAAGGTCAGCGAAGTCGATTTTGCCGACAGCGCTACCTCAGTGGACAATTTCACGCTTTCCAATCTTGCGAAAACCGAAATCGTTGCCGACACCTTCAAGCTCTACCGCTATGTCGAACACGATGACTATGTGCCCCAACCGGTAAAGCCTGCCGGTGAAGACAAATATACCGTCGGCATGAACGTCTGCTCACTGTGGGTCAACGAGCTTCATACCGGCTGGAGCTGTGTTTCCGCACACGACGATCTGACCCCTGTTCTCGGCTACTACGACGAAGGGAATCCCGAGACGGCAGACTGGGAGATCAAGTATCTTGTGGAACACGGTATCGATTTCCAGGCCTTCTGTCTGTACTTCAATTCTAACAACGGCGTTCTCAACATCGACAACGAAAGAACGCACCTGTACAACGGCTTCATGAATGCGAAGTATTCGGATATGTCCAAATTCGCCGTTCTCTGGGAAGCCGGTAACGCGTCTTCGCCTGACAGCTTCGAGGCGTTCACGAACCACTACGTCCCGTATTTCATCGAGAATTTCTTCAAAGACGAGCGCTATATGACCATCGACAATAAGCCCGTCCTTTGCGTGTTCGGTGCAACGGATATGGCCAAGCGCGCAGGCGGCGAAGCCAATATCAAGAAGATGTTCGACTATCTTGAGGAAGAAGTCAAAAAGCTGGGCTACGACGGTATGATCTATCTTGCCTGCGGCACATCGAGCACCGCACTTGAAAGCATGGGCTTTGACGGTTCGTATGCCTACAACTGGGGTAAAACCGGCTATTCGCTCGATTACAACAAGAGCTCGATTCTGGGTAGCGCCAAATACACCGGTATGTATACCGTTCCTACCATCTCGGTCGGATTTAACAACATCGGCTGGAACACCACCGAGACACGCTATCCCATGATGACCTATTCCGATTACGCCGAAGCGCAGAAGTGGGTCAAGGAAGAATATCTTACAACCTATCCGAAGGAAGACTGGCAGAACAACTTCGTCATGCTCTCCACTTGGAACGAATACGGCGAGGGAACCTATCTTATGCCGACAACGGCCGACGACGGCTTCGGTTACTTGGACGCGCTGCGCGAAGCATACACCGACGAAAAGGCAAGCGACGCGATCAATATCGTTCCAACGGATGCGCAAAGGGCACGTATCAACCGTATGTATCCGCAATATCGCCATATTCTGCGCCGCGACGGCAACGAGACCGACGCAAAGGATACCGAAAGCTTGGACGTTGTGTCCTCCATTGAATTTACAAGCAAGGACGGGTTCGGTGTCGGTAACATCACATCCATTGAGTTTACCGAAAACGGTGCGGTCGGCGTGTCCGGCGGCGACGCGATCATCAATATGACCGCAAGCTGTGAGCTGACGCTTGACAAGATTCCCGCCATCCGCGTGACCACACAAGCCGCCAAAGGCGAAAAAATCCAGCTTTTCTTTATGACCGCCGACAATATGAA
The DNA here is from genome assembly GCA_964646725.1 of uncultured Oscillospiraceae bacterium. Classification (GTDB taxonomy): domain Bacteria; phylum Bacillota; class Clostridia; order Oscillospirales; family CAG-382; genus UMGS882. The sequence continues at coordinate 2,072 of CAZYFX010000159.1, read as the reverse complement.
TCCGTCCGAAGCGCGTTCCTTCATCTGGACCTCGACCTCGGACGAAATGACCGAATATGTCATCGAAACCTCCGGAAACACCAACTGGAAGGGCAAGCTTGCAAAATTCCGTCTTGACCCGGTAGACGGAGCGGGAAAGACGTTCACCGTCAAGTCCATTGAGCTGTTGGCCGATGCGTCGGCCGCTCCCAAGGAAATGCTTGTGGACGGAAACACCGTTGAAACCTTCTTTGCTCCCGTCGCTTCCGAAAAGGGCGATATGTTGGTCGCCTTTGACCCGCGCCAGGGGATCGATCTGTGCCTCGACACGTTCCATGTATGGGACAAGGACAAGGGCGAGCTTACGGTCTATACCGAGGAGCATACGCACGTCTATACCGTCGGAAGCGACAGCTATACGTTGGACGGCAAGACAAAAGCTTTGGGCTATAAGCTTCCGTCCATCGACGGCTTGCCGTATCTGCCCATCGAAAAGTTCTGCGCCGAGGTCGGCTACGGCTTCTCTGTAAACGACAAGGGCATTATAGAGATCGAAACCGACAACAAGTGGTATTACGACAGCAAAAACGAGCAAAAGCCCGGCGAATGGAACTTTGATCTTCCGGGCGATTCCGAAGGCTGGACCAGCACCAACATCGGCGTTTCCATCGGTGTCGATGGCTACTTGTCCTTAGCCTCCACCTCGGATGACACCGACCCGCGCGTGTTCTCGGCTTCCGGCTTAGGGCTTTCCGCCGAAAAGTACACCAAGCTTAAATACCGCGTGCGCTATTCCTACGATAAGCAGACTCGCCCCGGCGAAACCGAAAACCTGACCATGTACTTCATCACCAATGCGGATCAGACGTGGAATGAAAAGAAAACCTTAAAGATCCCACTTGAGGGAAAGAGCAGTAACGGCGAATGGCAAGAGTATTCCATCGATACCTCGTCCAATGCCCTGTGGGAAGACACCATCATCCAGCTTCGGTTTGACCCGTTCAATGCGACCGGCGAAATGGATATCGATTACATCATTTTTGAAGTCGACCCGAATTACATTGACCCGGAAAACGCACCGTTTGCTTTGGTCAACCCCGACGCGGAAAAAGAAAAGGTCGCCTTTACCGATTCAAAGGGAAAAATGCAGATCGTGGACGACCCGGATCGCAAGGGAAATCGGTGCTATCTGCTGCCGTGTGATGACATTTTGATCTACCTGTACGCAAGACAGGCATGCACCTTTAAGCCGGGTGCAACCTACAAGGTCAGCCTGGAAGCACGGCTTTATGGTCATGGTACAAACACGGATTTGGATCCATCCTTCAAGGCAAGACTTTACGCGAATATGCAGTACAGTGACCCGACCATCGGAAAGAACGACCATCCCCTTGCGTATATCGACTTGACGCCAGCGGACGGTTGGAAAACCTTTGAATTTGAATTCACCGTTTCGCCCGAAAGCATCGACCGCAGTGCGGATATGTTTTCACTTTACAGCAACCCGGTGAACGAGATCGGCGTCGGCTACTATTTCGATAACATTACGGTGGAGGAAATTCTCCCCGAGGAATGAGCATAAACCTATAAAGCATCGAAGCTTTTAAAAATATCTCATGCAAAAACGTATCCCCTGCTGTGGTCGATCCGACTGCAGCAGGGGTTTTTTCAGGAATTCATTCGAATTTCTTTCGGTGGATGCTAAGAAAAACGGAAGAGGATTTTTTCTTATTTTTCCGTAACCGGCAACGTAATGTACCCCGCCCACTCGGCCAGATGACGCGCCAGTATCATATTATCCTTGACGTTTACTTTGCCGTCGCCGTTGAGATCGGCGGCTGCGAGATTGACGGTGGTTTCGTCATAATCCGCCCATTCGGCAAGGTAACGCGCTAACATCATGTTGTCCTTGACGTTGACTTTGCCGTCGCCGTTCAGGTCGCCGAACAGCACGTCGATGACCTCGACTTCACCGGAAACGGTGATGAATTCCACCTCGTCCATGTCGGCGTTGTAGATGTTCTCGGAATCTGCGGAAGCGGTGATCGGATAGTGTCCGACAGCGGTTCCGTCCTTGATCTCAAAGACAAGCG
>CAZYFX010000158.1:0-4564 GCA_964646725.1 uncultured Oscillospiraceae bacterium | reverse complement strand
TCCGGCAGCTTCTTTTTGTCGTAGCTGGTGATACAGTCGGACAGCACATGGACGCTGTAGCCGACCTTTGCCATGTTGAAGCAGGTAGATTTGATGCAGGCGGTGGCGTCCGCACCGACAACATAAAAATTCGTGATGCCCTGCTCCCGAATAAAGGCGGTAAACGCCTCGCTTGTCAGTGAGTTGCTTTTCGTCTTGGTAAAAATGTTGCCCGATACCACCTTCAGTTCGGGAACAAATTCGGCTCCGCGCGTTCCATCCTTGAAGGTTCTTGTGCCTGCCGACAGATTCAGATGTCGGATGTAGATAACTTCCATCCCGTTTGCAGCAGCACGGTCAACCGCTTTGTTTACCTGATCGATTATTTCTCTGTAATTTTTCGTGATGTCATTTTGCAGATCGATCACGACCAATGCGCTGTTTTTCATAATCGCTTACTCCGTGCATTTTGTATCCCTTTCGCTTTTGATTTCAATCCCTCCGAATGTGCAGCATCCGTTGATCGTCAAGCGTTTTTGTTTCGGGTCACTTCCCATTTTTCGCTTGTCATCCAATCCGCCGAACAGGCAAAACGTGTTTTGCACTACCTCGACATCCGACGGCAGATACAGCTCGACGCCTCCGAACAGACAAAAAACGTCGAGGCTGTTTTCTTCGGAAAAGCGTGCGTCGGTCAGATCGCAGACCGAACCGCCGAAAACCGTTCCTACCTTGGCAAGAGGACGGGTGTCCTGCGGATGCTTGTGCGTTTGCGTTTGAAAGTATGTAACGAATTCGTCCGAGTGTTTTGATGCAGACGAAAGGGCTTGCGGGTGAAAAACTTTCAAGATAAATTTGACACCTAACAGCACCAGGAGCAACGGAACGATCAATTTCCATACCGTCCCGTAGCCCAACACGCCCCGTGAGGCTAAGAGCAGATAAACGCCGACAACCAAAACGAACAAATTTCCGAGCTTGCTTTGGCTTGTGATCAAGCCGTACAGAGCGGGCAGAATCAGAAATACAGCCCACCACCAGCCGTCAAGGTTGATCTTGATATCGGTTGCAAGTCCGAAAACGTTTAGTATTCCCAATACACCTGCGGCAACGAGCAAGGCTCCGATGACGGCACCGAATACTTTTTTCATGCTGTTTCTTCCTTTCTGTTCTGTCTCTTTGGGACATGTTTATTCTTCGTTTTTGTCGGTAAGCGAAAGCATGAGTGCCCGAAACTGTGTACTCAACATCCGACCGATCTTTTCCTCGCTGAAGCGGCAGACGCCGGTGGCACACAACGCTCCGATTCCGAAGGTGTATATCCACATGTTTTCAAACAGCTGTCCGGCCTTTTCACGGTCTAATCCATAGTCCAGTTCAATGGCTCGAATGCAAACGTCGGCCGGTGTTCCAAGCGTACGATAAATGTCCTCGAAGCTTTCGTTGTCACGGTTTTCCGTCATGAATAACAGCTGAAACAGCTTCGGCTCCCGTATTCCGAAGCGGATCATTTGCATACCGATTGCCTTGAACAACGGCATTTCCCCTTTTCCCTCATCGCATTCGCGCGTGTAGCCTTCAAAGCGCCGCATGGCGGCGGCATACACCTCGTCATGCACTTCTTTCATGCTTTTGAACACGGTAAAGATGGGACGTGCGGAGCTTCCCAAGGCACTCCCCAACGACTGAGCCGTGAGCGCTTCCGAGCCTCCGCTTGCAACAAGTGCCAAAGCCTTTTCGACGATTTCTTCTTTTGTGAATTTCGGTTTCGGTGGCATGATAATCCTCTTTTCTTTGTGATTTGAACGTTTTAAAACGCGCATTTTTAGTTGCTTATATTATATCACCGAAAAGGGGATTTGTCAAGAGCTTTTTCACTTTAGGGGCTTTTGCGAAAAATCGAATGTTTTCGGAGAAAGCTCCGAAAAGGAGCAGTATTCCAATGCATTGATACCGCTCCCGGTCGTGACAGCTTATTTCCGCGCCAGATATTTTCGCATATCCACCGCGCAGGCGGCCAAAATGATAAGCCCTTTGATCACATACAGCATGTTCGCATCCACCGACAGGAAATTCAAGCCGACAAAAATGATCTGCAACAGAAAAACGCCGATCACAATGCCGCTGATCTTTCCCGTACCTCCGACAAACGATACGCCGCCGATGACACAGGCCGCGATTGCGTCGCTTTCATAGTTCAAACCCGTGTTGGCCGAGCAGGAGGCGATACGCGCTCCTTCGATGAAGCCGGTGATGCCGTACATCACACCCGCCAACATAAATACGAGCACGATGGTTCGGAACACGTTCACGCCCGACACATTGGCCGCTTCTTCGTTGGAGCCGACCGCAAACATGTTTTTTCCGAAGGTCGTTTTGTTCCACAGTACCCACACGATGCCGGTCAACAGCGCGGAATACAAAACGTATTTCGGCACCGAAACGTTGCCGATACGAAACAGCGTTCCTTTGATGAAATTCGTGTATGATTCGTCAAGCCCCGAAAGCGTCTGGCCGTTGTTGTCCCCGAGCTTGAGATACATCAGAATGAGTCCGAAGGTGACAAGTTGTGTGGACAGCGTGACGATAAACGGATGAAGCTTGAATTTTGCCACGAAAAAGCCGTTGATAAGTCCCAGAAGTGCGCCCGCCGCCATAACAAGAAGCAGTACGACCCACAACGGAAGCGTTTTCAGATTCGGAAACAGCTTGCCCGCGTAGTCATCGGCCTGTAGGAGCGAGCCGGCAATGCAGGCGGACAGTCCGACCATGCGCCCGGCCGATATGTCCGTGCCCGACAGAACGATAGCACCTCCGATACCGAGTGCTATGGGAAGCTTGGCCGCCGTCAGCGAGATGATGTTGACGATTGACGACACCGACAAAAACGCCGGCACCTTGACGGCAATATACACAACGGTGATGAAAATGATGATGAACATGGCATTGTCGAGCGAAAGCGTGACAAGCTTTTTTCGTTTATCCGCGCCCGACAGCCGCATAAAAGCGTTTAGGCGCCCCGCAACGCCCTTTCTTTTGTAACCGTTCTCCGACATACGATCCTTCCTTGTTCCGTAATATACCGCTTTTTAAGCAAACCGTGCCGCAAGCGCCATGATTTCCTCTTGGCTTGCGTTTTTTCCGACTTCTCCGGCCAGCCTCCCGCCGCTCATGACGAGAATGCGGTCGCATACTCCCAACAGCTCCGGCATTTCGGAGCTGACCATGAGCACGGTTTTCCCTTCGGCGGCCAGCGCCGTGATCAGCTCGTAGATTTCGTATTTTGCTCCCACATCGATGCCGCGCGTCGGTTCGTCCAACAACAGAACGGTCGGCTCGGTCAACAGCCAGCGTCCCAAAATGACCTTCTGCTGGTTACCGCCCGAAAGTGTGCGAATTTTCGTTTGACGGTCGGGCGTTTTGACGCGCAGTGCGCGAATACACTCATCCGTACTTCGATTGAGCTTTCGTGTGCTCAAAAGTCCGAAACGCTTGTGCTTGTTTAAGCTCGAAACGGTCGTGTTGGCGCGGATATCCAAAATGCCGAAAATGCCGTTGGCGCGGCGCTCCTCGGTTAAATAGGCAAAGCCGTTGCGGATTGCTTCGCGTGGTGAGGTGTTTTGCACTTCTTTGCCGTTTAAATAAATGTGTCCGTCTTTTTTGGCCGCGACGCCGAACAAAACGGACAGCAACGACGACCGTCCCGCACCGCCCAATCCCGCAATGCCCACGATTTCGCCCTTTCGCACCGTAAAGGATATGTCGTGTAATCGCGCCCGTTCGGCACTTAAATGCTCGACGCGCAAAAGCTCCTCTCCCGGAGCGTGCGGTCGGGTGGGGTAGAGGTCGTTAAGCTCCCGTCCCACCATCAGACGAATGATCTCGTCGGTCGTAAGAGATGAGGCGGGGCGTGTTGCGATATGCTTTCCGTCGCGCATGACCGTCACATCGTCGGAAATGCGTAAGATTTCTTCCATTTTGTGCGAGATATAGATGATACCGCAGCCCTTGTCTCGAAGCTTCCGAACGATGCCGAACAGCACCTCCACCTCGCGGTCGTTTAAGGAGGAGGTCGGCTCGTCGAGCACCAGAATTTTTGCGTGATAGGAGACGGCCTTGGCGATCTCGACCATTTGCCGAAGCGATACGGACAAAGCACCGATGGGAAGCTTCGGGTCAAGGTCGATGTTTAACTCACGGAAAAGCTCGCGCGAATCGGCAAGCATTTTCTTTTCGTTGACAAACGGGAAAAAGTGCGAATACAGCGGAAACCGTCCCAACCACAAATTGTCCGCGACGCTCCGTACAAGTGTTTGATTGAGCTCTTGGTGAACCATGGCAACGCCGTTTTCCAGAGCGTCCTTCGGATTTTTAAAATGTACGGCGTGTCCGTTCAACCGTATCACACCGCTGTCCTTTGTATATACGCCGAATAAGCATTTCATGAGCGTGGACTTTCCCGCTCCGTTTTCACCCATGAGGGCGTGTACGCTTCCGGCACGCACACAAAGCTTCGCATGATCCAACGCCATGACGCCCGGAAACGCCTTACATATATCGGTCATTTCCAAAAGCGGTGCTTCGG
>CAZYFX010000157.1:0-4591 GCA_964646725.1 uncultured Oscillospiraceae bacterium | reverse complement strand
GCGCGGTCGCTGTCGATGAATCCGGATATCATCTTATTCGACGAGCCGACCTCGGCTCTTGACCCGGAAATGGTGGGCGAGGTGTTGGACGTTATGAAAAGCCTTGCCGAATCGGGCTTGACGATGATCGTCGTCACACACGAGATGGCGTTCGCGCGGGATGTGTCCGATCGCGTGATCTTCATGGACGGCGGCGTGATCTTGGAGGATGCCGCTCCCGAGGAGCTGTTTGAGCATCCGAAGGAAGCGCGAACCAAAGAATTCTTGTCGCGTTATCTGGCGCGGTGAAAGCATAATCGTAAACAAAGAAAAAATCAAGGGATCTTTCGGATGCCCTTGATTTTTTTGCTTATTTTGACCGTTGCCGTCCTTCACATTCGGTCAATGACGGCAACGGCTCTGTTTTATTTCAAAAGTCCTTCCATCAGATCGTCCTCGACAAGCGTTCCGTTCGCATAGCGCAACGTTTTGATCTCAAACGCTCCGAAGTGCACGGTAAGCGACGCGTCGTATACCTTAACCGTCGCGCTCTGCTCTTTTTCGGTTGGATTGAACAGACGCACAATGTACCCTTCGCCGTGCTCCGCTTTCTTGAAAGCTTCGACGGTCACCACATTGTTTCCGTCCAATATGAACGGGGTTTTCGGCTTTTCGCCCACACCGGTGGGATAGAACGAAAATACCATGGGGCGGCGGTTAAACAGTGCCGCCGCGCGAGGTGCTGTTTCGAGCACCTCTTTGCGGGAGCCGACCGCCAGCTTGAACGAAAAATCACGTTCGCCCTGCTCGATGTACGGCATATACCGATCCTGCGGCATGACGATGCGCTCGCCCAAGGGATGTGCGGTGTAGCTTGCCGAGCGAAGTAAGGTGATCTTGAGCGCGTTCTGCGTTTCGTCAAACGAAGAACCGTACAAACCGTTGTTGATCATGGCAAGGGCGCGCGCGTCTTTTCCGCCCGTCTGACACAGAGCGGCATAGCGTTGGGACACGTTTTCTTCAAGCCCCGTCTTTAACGTCTCGCGACCGTAAGCTTCCTCGCCGATACACTCGCTTGCAAAGGCGGCGGGGACGTTCAGCTTGACCAACTTCTGCTTTTCGTCCCAGACAATGCGCACATCAATCTGCATATCCTCGCTTTCGGACAGGATGTACTTGACCTGTGCGCGGGCGCTGTTGTAGCCGAACACCGCCTCCACCACCGTGCGCACGTCGCCGCTTTCGATGATGTGAACGCCGTCGATGGGATTGTCGGTATGGCAGAACACCTGCGCGTCGGTCGGCGAAAGAAGCTTGAACGCACCGATTTTGTTTTTCCAGGACGTCCAAACCATGTACCACGGGTCAAAGTTATCTTCGAACACCTCAAGCTCGAACGCGCCGGGCTGTACATAGTCCGTTCCGTCCACACGGTACACGTCCACAAGGCCGGTCGCGCGGTTGATCTCGATGTGTCGGTTTCCGCCGTCGAACACATAGTGCGTATCGTTGTGCGCCAACGTCGGAACGGGCTTGGCGGGAATGGCTTCGAAGCCGCAGTCGAAGCGGTTCAAGGACATCGGAGCAAGCGACGCGCGGAACACGACGCGCTTACGCCATTCGAGCGGAATGGTGCTGTATTCCTTCTCGCACTGCGACGCGACGAGCTTTCCGTTTTCGGCATAGACGCGCGGGGACAGGAATTCGGGGTTCCAGTTCTGATCCCACAGCATGAACTCGGCGGTCAGGTCGCTTTCGATGGGATACGGATACGGATTGTAGGCAAAGATCGGAATTTTATCCGACGCAGCCTTGGGCTGACCGGCGGCAAGCGCAAAGAACGCGCGCGCCTTGACGCGAGACAAAATCTCAAGCGCATGGTCGAGCATACGAAGTCCCATTTCCTCGGCGGGCTGGATGGACGAACCGGGAAGCATATCGTGGAACTGCACGGTGAGAATGTCGTACAGCGCCTCGGCCAACTCCTTTTCGGGGTAAGTGAGAAGTCCCTCCAGGGTCGCATGAGACGCCATCGCTTCGGTCATAAAATAGATGTTCTCGGCCTGACGGTAGCGTTGCTTGACGCGCACCTGGCTGGTATAACAGCCGACCGCCCAGGGATTCAATCCCTTGTCATAGGTCGGAAGTGTGCGCTTTTCGTTCACTTCGTCGATATAGGCCTCCGGGGTGGAGTGGATGAGCGAAACGCCGTTCTTTTCCATTTCCTCCGAAAGCGCCGCGATATCGTCCAGATCCTTTTTGGACGGGCCGCCGCCGTGGTTGCCGATACCCCACAGGCAGAGGAAGAAATCCCCCTCGCCGCAGAGGTCGGCATAGGCACGAACCTTTTCGGCCGCCTTGCCTTTACCGGAGTTGTAGCCGCCGTGGATGCGCACGGCCGTGACCTCGCTTCCGTCGTAGCCGACCCATTTGAAGTCGTTGGCGGGCAGGGTCAGAAAGTTCGAATCGGGACGCATGAACAGATAGCCGTCGTAGCCGCTCTTGGAGAGGATCTGAACAAGCCCTCTCGAATGGCCGAACGGATCGACGTTGACCGCCACGCGGGGCGCGACGCCGAACTTTTCGAGGAAGTATTTCCGTCCGGACAAAATCTGACGGACAAAACCCTCGCCCGAGGGCATATTGCAGTCGGGCTGGAGATGCCAGCCGCCCATGATGTGCCACTTGCCCTTTTTGACAAGGGCGCGGATATGCTCGAACAGCTCGCTGTCGTATTCTTCGATCCATTCGTACAAGAGCGCTTCGTTATGGCAGAACACGAAGGAATCGTATTCTTCGCAGAAATCGGCGGCGATTCGGAAAGTGGACAGCGCTTCGGCGGCGCCTTCCTCCCATTCCCATTGCCAAACTGGGTCAAGGTGTGCGTTGCAGATCAAATGCAGACGTTTGGACATGACAGTTCCTCTCTTTCAAATCTAAGTTACGGTCGCACTGCGACGTTGATAAGAAGCTGATAAGAAAAGGATACCATGCTTTCGCGTTTCTGTCAAGCAAAATCGAAGAAAAACGTAAAAATTTACAGCGCAGCGGCACGGAAACCGCGTTCGCAGACTATGGACTTTATCCGAATCCTCCGCGGCATTTGCGGAGTGGCTTCCGCGCTGTTCGCATAATCCGTTCTTTTGCTTCATATACTATGCCATGTCAGCCAAGGAGGACGCGCCCGTGATCTATACAAAGTATACCCTGCCGAATGCCGCCGAGAGCGCACCTCACAGTCCCGAGCTTCATCTTTCCGAGCCGACGTTTCCCGAACAAACGCGCAAACCCCGACGCCTCCGCGTTTCGTCTTTTGCCACAGTCGGCGGTGTAGCCGTTTTGTGTATGCTTTCTTTTTTGGCCGGTTGCTCCGTGACCGATCGGGCGCTCTGCAAGGTCATGCTTGCCATCGGCTGCGCCTCTCACGGGCGCGTCCCCGCGTTTTCCGTTTCCGATACGTCGAACGAAAATACCAAAGATAGCATACCGTCCGCCGAAGAGCCGACCTACCGTAAATACAAGCAAAGCGCCGCGTCCGGCGCTTCTTCCGACAACGCGCTTGCCTATCTGAACGCCGTTATCCCGAATGCGTCCGAAGCGGCGGAGACCGCAGACAAGGACGGCGCCGTTGCCGCCGTGTCTGCCGAAAGCGGAGCGATACGCATCGATTCCGAAGCTCTGCTTCCCGCCGTCGGACGGGATCTGCGTGCCGTCGACCCGACTTCGCTTTCCAACGAAACCGCCTATACCCCCGACGTGTCCGCTTTGCTTTCGCAAACACCGTCCGCTTTACGCGACCTTGCGTTCACCGACGAGCCGCTCGTTCTCATTCTTCATACGCACGGAACCGAGGGGTACAACGAATGCTCCGTCGTCGGCTACTACGATGCGGCAAGCACTTCGCGCAACGAAGACATCCGCAAAAACGTGGTCAGCGTGGGGGAAGCCATGGCCGAGGTGTTGAACGACTTCGGCATCGTCACCCTGCACGACACCGAAATGTGCGACAAAGACTCCTTCGTGCGCGCTTACAAAACTTCGGCTTCGCGGGTAGACGAATATCTGAACCGGTATCCGTCGATCCGCTTTGTCATCGATCTGCACCGAGACGCCATTGTTGCTTCCGACGGCACTTCGACCGCGCCGCGCTTTTCCTACGGCGGACAGGATACCGCCCAACTCATGCTTGTCGTGGGTACAAATGCCGCCGGAGCCGATCACCCGAATTGGGAGGATAATCTGTCCTTGGCGTTGCACCTTCAAAAAGAGCTGTTCGGGGAATACCCCGGGCTTTTGCGGCGCATCAATCTGCGTTCGGCAAGCTTCAATCAACAACGTTCGAGCGGCTATCTGCTTTTGGAATGCGGCGCAAGCGCCAATCGCCGCGAAGAGGCCGTTCGCGCCGCACGGCTGTTTGCGACGGGCTTTGCGCGAATGCTTTATAATGCACAAGTGTCTTGAAGCGCTTGTGCGAAAAGGTATCAAAAGGCATTTCCAAGGGCAATGCTGTCAACTTAAGGTATCCGCATACGCCGACTGATATGTGTTAATATAGTGCGTTCTTCCAATAGGAAGCGGTTTTATTCTTTTTGCTTCTGCAAAAAGAACCAAA
>CAZYFX010000156.1:0-4592 GCA_964646725.1 uncultured Oscillospiraceae bacterium | reverse complement strand
CACCTGCGAAGCGGGCTTTAATACCACTCCGTCCGCAGCAGCCGCAAAGCCCGTGGAACCGCCGCTTCCCAAAATACCGCCCTTGGTCACAGCGTCTCCCTCGGCTACATTCAGGCTCGAAAGATGATAGTAATACGAGAAGATCGAACAGCCGTGATCGATGATGATCGTATTGCCCGTAAGCGTCAAACTGCCCGCAAAGACCACCTTGCCGTTGTTGGAAGCATAGACCGGATCACCTTCGTTCAAAGCAATGTCAAGACCGTAATGCACATAATCCTTCTGATACAGCGAATTGACGGTACGATAGGTGCCGTACTGCGCCATGCCCGCCCCGGAAACCCCCGCATCGGCGGCGTCCGGATACTTGAAGCGTCCCTCCCACAAGGGAGTCGCTTCGCTGACGGCCGTCTTTTGGGCAATGAGATTTTCCAATTCGGCAAAGGCTTCCTCGGTGAAGGCCGTTTGCAGCGTCGCGTCGCTTACCATCAGCTCCTGCTTGCCGGTGGCGGGATTCTTGCCCTCGCGCACGTTCACCGTCACGATCTGAGACGAACCGTCCGACAGCGTAAAAACAAGGTCTGTGTTTCCGGTCGCGGGCGTATAGGTGTACTCGACCGGCAGGAAGGTGTAGTCGTATCCGTCGGCAAAGCGATAAACCTTCAATTCGGTCGGGAAGGGATAGCTCGGAGAGGAAACGGTCAAGGTATCGCCGGGATTGAAGTTGCGAATTTTGATCGCCTTGAAGTCACCCTTGTTGATTTTGTTGTCGGTCATCGTGTAGGTCGGCGCCACATCGTAAAACAGCTTTCCGGTGTAGGTGACAGAGCCGAAATACTCGCTTGCGTCGTTTTGCAGCCATTCGGCGTGAATGACGAGATCGTATTCTTTGTCGTTTTCGCTCATGATCGATGCATTGAGCAGGTTGGCGTAATCGCCCTCGTGCTTGACTACGCCGTTCTCGGAAACGGTGACCGTGACGGAATCGGGCTGGACGCTGCTGTAGAAGGACAGCGTTCCGATGGCGGACAGCGAAATGCGCACGGTGTTTCGTTCACCGGTATCGACGATCTCCTTGACGGTAAAGTTACCGTCCGCATCCGGATAGTTCCAAGTGCCGCTTGACGGCGAAAGAGTCACCGGCTCGGCCGACGCACCGGTCACGGCGGCATAGGGAACGACAGCCAGGGAATTGACCGACGCGAATTCCGTGCGGGCAAGCAAGGCGGAAGCGTCCTTTTCGGTAAGCATATAGTATGCGCCTGCTTCGTCTGTGAAGATACAGCCGTCGGAGGCGTTTAACATATAAAAGCGGTAGGTCTGGGTCAGGCCGTCGTTTTCGGTAAGAGTGACGGTATAGGGCAGCTCGGCCGACAGATCGCGGTAATTTTCATCGATCACCTGTGCGCGTTCCAAGAGAGAAGCATACAGCTCAAAGGTTTTTTTGTCGGAAAAATCGGAAGTACTTCCATAAGGGGAACTGACGGAAAGTGCCGTGATACGGTGTGCGGATACCGTATCGACGTCCTTGTGAAACGCAAAATAGACGGCGAAAACGGTCGGAAGGAGCAGAATGAGAGCAACTAAGAGCAGACGCACTCTGTTTTTGCTGTTGTATACTGTGCTGTTCATAGGTACCGTGCCTTTCTGTAAATTGTGGTATATTTACATTATACCATAATTTTTGTTTTTTGCAAGCCCCGTAACGCGGAATCTGCGTTTTTCTTTATTTAATTTGAAGCGCCGCCCGTAGGGACAGGGTTTATTCTTTTTCGCTTGTACGAAAAATATGACCCGCTTCCCTTGCAGGGAACGCTCATTGTTACTCTGACGAGTGACCGATGTCCCCATAGGGGACAAAATATAATCTTGCGCATATGCTGATATAAGACTACTTTAGGAGTGATCAGTATGGGCCTTACCGCACAGTCTACCGGAAAAATCCTATCCTCACACAAAAAAGCCCCGCCAAGCTTTCCAAATGCCGAAGGGCTTCCCCTTCTGGTGCTCGCCGGAAGCCCCAACGTCGGCAAAAGCACCGTCTTTAACGCGCTGACAGGGCTTCATCAGCATACCGGGAATTGGACGGGCAAAACCGTTTCCACCGCCGTCGGCCGGGTGCGCATCGGAAACGAACGTTTGCTGTTGGCCGACGTGCCGGGCACCTATTCCTTAAACGCACATTCGGAAGAAGAAGCGGTCGCGCGGGATTTTATCTGCTTCGGAAAGCACGACGGCGTGATCGTTGTGTGCGACGCGCTCTGCTTAAAACGTAACCTTGCGCAGGTGCTTCGCATTCTGGAATATACCCCTCGGGTGACCGTCTGCGTCAATCTTATCGACCGCGCCGAAAAAAAGAACGTCCGCTATGACCTCGACGCTTTGTCGGGCGCGCTCGGCGTTCCGGTCGTCGGGTGCTGCGCCAAAACGAAAAAGGGATTAAACGAGCTGATAAAACAGGCGATCGGCCGCGCAAAGTGCGAAAAATGCAGATGTAACGACGCGGCTTTGCACTACAGTGAACCGCTCGAACAGGCGATCGCGTCGGTGGCCGAGGCCGTCGAACATACGGTCGCGGATGCGTCCTTCCCGAGCCGTTTTGCCGCCGTGCGACTTCTATGCGGCGATACGGAGTTGCTCGAACGTCTGGAGACACATGCCGCCTGTCGGTTTTCCGAAGAAATAACCGTCGAAAGAGCGGTTGCCGAACAGCGTGCGCTGCTTGCGAAAAACGGTTTTTCCAGCGGCGAAGCCATTGCCGACGCCGTGGGCGAGGATGTCGCTCGCCGCGCCGAAGAAATCTGTCGGAGCGTCTGCCTGTCCGATGGAAAGGCCTACAGCGAAACGGATAAGCGGCTCGACCGTCTGTTTATGGGACGCTTTACCGCTTTTCCGATCTTAATACTGTTTTTGGCCGCCATCCTTTGGCTGACTGTGGTGGGCGCCAACTACCCTTCCGCCTTTCTTTCCGCACATCTGCCCATGCTCGAACAGCCGCTGTATGAGCTTTTGGGAAAAATCGGACTTCCGTCGGTGCTCTGCGACATGCTGGCGTTCGGCGCATACCGCGTGACGGCGTGGGTGGTGTCGGTCATGCTTCCGCCCATGGCGATCTTTTTCCCGCTGTTCACGCTGCTTGAGGACATGGGCTTTCTGCCGCGCGTGGCATTCAATCTGGACGGCTGCTTTCGGCGCTGTCGTGCCTGCGGAAAACAGGCACTCACCATGTGCATGGGCTTCGGGTGCAACGCCGCCGGGGTGGTGGGCTGTCGGATCATCGATTCGCCGCGCGAGAAGCTGGTCGCCGTTTTGACCAACGTCTTTGTTCCGTGCAACGGCCGCTTTCCGCTGTTTATCACGCTACTTTCGCTGTTCTTTTTTGCCGACGTTCCCGGGCGCTCTCTGTGGACGGCGCTTGCGGCGCTCGGCTTTGTTTTTCTCGGCGTGGCGGCCACGTTTGCCGCGTCGTATCTTTTGACCGGAACGGTTTTGAAGGGCGAAGCGTCGGCCTTTACCCTCGAATTGCCACCCTACCGAATGCCGCAGGTTGGGCGCGTGCTGGTGCGGTCGTTTTCGGATCGGACGCTGTTCGTTTTGGGACGCGCGGTGCTGTCCGCCGCCCCGGCGGGGGTGCTCATCTGGATACTCGGGCATGTGACGGTGGGAGGCGCGGCGCTGCTGACGCATTTCACGGCGTTTTTGGATCCGTTTGCACGGTGCTTCGGCATGGACGGTGTGATCTTGGCGGCGTTTCTGCTGGCGCTTCCCGCCAATGAGATCGTGCTTCCCGTTGCGGTCATGGCGTACATGCAGTCCTCACAGCTGACCGCCGTCGGAGACGGTGCTCTGGTTGCCGTGCTGTCGTCGAACGGCTGGACAGCCGAGACGGTCATCTGTGTTCTGTTGTTTTCGCTGATGCATTTTCCCTGTGCGACCACGCTTTTGACAATCCGCAAGGAGACGGGGAGCATACGTCGGACGCTTTTTGCCGCGCTTCTTCCGACGGTGTTCGGGCTTGCGTCCTGTTTTGCGGTGCATATGCTGTGGCTGAATAAATAAGAGGCGCGGCTTCCACGCCGGCGCTTCGCCGTACAATCCCTCAGTCAGCGGAGCTGACAGCTCCCTTTACACAAGGGCGCCCTTGGGGAGTGCGAATTTCAATGGGTTTTAAGCTAAGCCCGACTTCCCGATGAGTTTCGGCGGTGGCGTTTATGCCGCCGAAACGGGGCAGAAACACGTGGACGATACTTAATCGTTTAATCCGGAATTAAGACACGAAAATTGCCGCGCGGCTTCCGCGCCTGAGCCGCAAGTCCCATTGGACGCGCGGTGGACTAAGAACACGCGGACGAAAACTTCAAAAATTATATCCGCATTCGGACGTGAAAATTGCTGCGGTGCTTTCGCCGCGCGCCGGCGCAAAAAGAGCCCCGACTTGCGTCGGGGCTCTTTTGTTACGATTTAATCCGAAGTAACGAATTACTTGGTGGTATCGCAGTAGTCTACATCCTCACCCTTGTGAACGATGATCACTGCGAAATCGGCTTCGCCGTTGCAGTTGGTATCTTCGTCCGTTTCGGTGTGATCGTTTT
>CAZYFX010000155.1:0-4605 GCA_964646725.1 uncultured Oscillospiraceae bacterium | reverse complement strand
ATGACCGATTCGGACTGAAGGCGGACGAGGAGATCTCGGAAAGGATGCTGTGAGCTCGATAGCTATCGGAGAAGATGTGAAGAATCGCTTATTTTACCGGCTGTTGCGCTCGGTATGGAGGACGTGGAGAAAGAAATCATGGACGAACCGCCGCCGAAGCAGCACTCGGAAGGGCTGTTCGCGCACGGACTCGGTGTGCGTGTGGTGCTTCAGGGATGTATGTTTGCTTTACTGACGCTTGCAGCCTACGCCGTCGGAAGAACGCATTACGGAACGAACGGCGGGCAGACCATGGCGTTTGCGGTATTAGCGCTGTCTCAGATCGTTCAGGCCTACAACATGCGCTCGGAGCGTTCGCTTTTTCACATCGGTCTTTTTCGCAACAAAAAGCTCAACAGTGCCGCCGGATTTTCGGTTTTACTCGTCTGCATGGAATTATTTACCGGACTTCGAAACGCTTTCGGACCTACATTACTTCGGTGCTCCGACTATTCGCTCTGCCTGTTTCTCATTCTTGTCCATTTTGCCGTAGAGGAAGCCGTAAAAGCGCTGAAACGATTATTAAAGCGAAAAGGATGATGCGTTCGTTCATTACATCATTGGTACAAACCGCACGATCTGACCGGCGCAAGCCTTGACAATTTTCGCATCATGTCCGTAACCATGGCGCTCGGAGAAGCGGCGGGTACGGCGGCGGCGCTGTCGCTAAGGGGCGATATAACAAAACTGCGCGATGTGAATGTGAAGGATATTCAGGAAATCGTCGGAGAATAGCGAATCAAAAAAACTACAAGCATTCCTTTTTCAAGGTCGGCTTGTAGTTTTTTTCTTTTGTGATGTTTTTTATCGTATCAAAGCTTTAGCAAAACAATAGCGCAAATACCGCACAAAAAGGCCGGTATCTGAAGCGGGCGTATTTTCTCACCGAACAATACACGTCCGCACACAAGGCTTACAAGAATGGTTCCCGCGGAAATCACGGGGTACATGACCGAAGCGTTTTCGCTTCCCGCCAAAAAGAGCGTACACAGATTGGACGCTCCCCCCGCCGCCCCCGCGACCGCCGCGCTGAGCTTTCCGGGCGCATGAACGTATGCCCCAATCGGCTTTTGCGCAAGGCCGCGTGCGATGAAAAGAATGCAGCAAACAAGTCCCGAATAGAACATGAATGCGCCGCAGTATTCTTCGGGATAGACACTTTGATGCATTTTCTGCAAAATCGAGCACGCGCCGTTGGATACAAAGGTCAATCCGACGTACAGCGCCCATTTTTTGCTGCCGCTTTGTGTGTCCGCGTCGCTTTTTTTTCCGAGTGCAGTTAAAACGAGCGCCGCCGCAAACAAAAGAAAACCGATAATCTTCAGAGTGCTTAACAATTCCTTTTGAAAAACTACGCCGTATCCGAGCGGAAGCAAAACCGAAAAAGAAACGATCATACCGGTCAATGCCATCGGCCCAAGGCACAGAGCGCGAAAGCCCGCATACATGGAAAGACACAGCATAAGGCCGTAGGAAGCACCGTAAAGGACGGTCGGAACATGAAAAACAAAACCGTGCTTCAAAAAGAACAGAGAAACGATAAGAGCCGCAAGCGCCTTAAAGGCGTTGAAAAAGGCGGCATCATCGCTTTTGCGGTTGTAAAACTTGGCCGCGGCCGATTGTGCGACCGAAAAGACAATCGCCGTGCAATACAGAATATCCATTACCAACGGTCACCCACTTCGATTTTCGACCATCCGGCCTTATGATAATCGCCGTTGGCGAAATAAGCCTTGCGCAGTATCTCGGCCATGTGCGTCAAGTGCAAGGGATGATCGTGATCGCGCGAATCCTCGCCATCGTTGTAGAACGAACGTGCCACCTTTCCGACATACATCATACCGCTCGACAGCGTGTGCCATGTCGTATGGATGAGCCCGTAAAGCTCGTTTTCCTTAACAGTATTCACGCAGGCATCGGACTTCTGCAAGCTGACGTCCCAGGGGCAAAGCATGGTCGTAAATCCGCTTTCCTTCAAGAACAGAGCTGTTTCGACAGGAGAATGCGGACAGTCGTACTGCCAATCGGCCATAATTACATCTTTGCTCAAAAGCGAAAGCATGTATTCCGCTTTTTCGTCCGACGGGCAGGCGGCGGTGTAAGCATTCTTGGAGTCGTATTCCGCCTTTCTGTGCAAAAACATATCGGCCCAAAGAATCGTCTTGCGTCCTTTTTTCTTCAGATCGGCGGCAATACGGTTGATATGCTCGCAAACGCCCCGTATGCTTTCTTCGGAATAATCGAAGCCGTATATCTCATCGCATCCGATGTGGAAGTATTCGCCGTCACCGCACAGCTCACACAGCTCGTCGCGTACTTCTGTTTGGAGTCTTTCGACCGGCTCGGTCGCATAACGCCAATACCATCCGGTTTCGTCAAACAGATATTGCAGCTCGGGATTTTGATCCAAAACCACATGCTTCCCATGCATGACGCGCCCCGCCGAAGCATGACCGAGACAGTTGAACATGGGCACAAGCTCCAATCCCAAGGTGTGCGCCAACTCCGCAAGCGGCTTGATCTGCTCGGCGGTATAGGCATTTTTCCAGGACAGCGCGGGCAGACATCTGTAAGTGTACATGCCCCAAAATTCGACGATCAAATGCGTGTATTTTAACACCGCACACACACGGATAAAGCGTTCGAGTTCCCACAGCTCGGTTTCGGGAAACACGCAAAAATGTGCCATGCGACGCTCGATTTTCGCTTTTTCCGAAAATGTGCAGGCGCGCGCCGCAAGGCTCCCCTTTTCTTCCATACAAATACGGTCGAGGAAGGCATAATAGCCGCACAGCAGATTTTTTTCAGTCGTTGCCGCCACGCAAACGCCGTCGGACGTGATATGTACGCTGTAGTCATCGTTTTCGATCGGAAGTGCCGACACGTTTCCGATTTGAAATACAAGCGCATCGGTCGGAGCAAGCTCGATTGTCGACAAGCGGAAACAAAAGCCGTTCCAGAGCTCGGCGAACACATCCTTGCAAAGGCTCGGATGAGCAACTGCCTTCACTTTATCCGCAAGGCGGAAAAAGCCGTCGGTATAGGTTACGTTTTGCGGGTTGAAAAACATACAAACATCTCCTTATCGTTATCGTTTGAACCGTTATTTGTCGTTTTCGTAATTTCACGGATATTATACATGTTTTCTTTCGATAACGTAACAGACTTTTCATTCAATACGGTGGATTTTTCGGTCAACATTTTGTATACTGTCCCCGGAGTGATGAATATGATCTGTCTGTACAACGAGCTGTCCTTTCAAATTCTGTCTGTCGGCCGTTATGAGCACATTCCGGGTCACTATCGCGTCGAAGGACGGCCGCATGCGGCGCTCGGTTACCGCACAAGCGGCGAAGCTTCCTTCCAGATCGGCGGACAATCGTTTGTTTCGCGACCGGGCGATGTTTTATACATTCCGGCATACATGGACTATCGGGTGGATTATACCGTCGGCGAGAGCCTGGTTGTGCATATGACCGACTGCAACTACGAAAGACCGGAAAACCTTTCGTTTCATGCCGACGCTTTTTTGTCAAACGCTTTTTTGTCTGTCTACACACACTGGAAAAATACCGCAAATCCCTGTCGCGCCAAGGCACAGGTCTATACCCTTCTTGCCGACATGGGAGATTTATCCGCGCCGACAAACGACACTCGTGTGTTGGAATGCGTCGGCTACATTGACAAGCACTTATTCGACCCGACGTTGGATCTGCCAACCGTTTGTCATGCGTTATGTATGAGCGAATCGACCTTGCGCCGCACCTTTTACAGGCATTTCGGTTTGTCCCCGATCCGCTATATCCGAGACAAGCGTTTGAGCGCCGCCGTATCGATGCTCACCGAAAAAAGGATGACCGTCAAGGAGGTTGCCTTTGCGGTAGGCTTTACGGATGAAAAGTATTTCTCACGGTGTATCAAGGAAAAGTATCGTGTTTCGCCTTCCGCATTGGCTAAAAGCTTTTGCTGACATGAAGTGTGGGACACCGATTGGATTTGCCGCTTCTTCAAGGACGGATGAGTATGGCGCAAATCGCCAAAAGCAACGCAAGCTTCTCGACCCGTCGCATATATTCCTTAAACACAAGCCGCGAGAGGAGTGCGGAGGAAAGCAGTCCGCAGGCCGACGACAGGACGGTATAAACCGATACGTTCATATGTGCCAATAAGAAGATTCCGATAACCGACGAAAGATTCGAAAGAAGCGTCCGTGCGGCTATATTCCCCGTCTGCCGTGCGGAAAAAGCATGGATCGACAAACCGAACGTTCCGCTCTTTTTCCCCATCACGAGTAATATCAAAAACGAAAACAAAACAATCAGCAAGTTGGTCGCGAGAAAAAAGGAATTGGTGTCGCACACGCCGTCGGTGACGGTATACATTTTTTGCCAAATCACATTGAAGCCGGTGCAAACAGCAGGGAGCACACATAACAGCCTATGTCCCTTTTTCTCCTTATTGCGTTCGGTCATATAGGGAAGTGTGACCGCACTTAACATGCAGGCAAGCGAAAAGACAAGACGAAGGGACAGCTCCTCCTTCAATACAACAATGCCGAAAGCGGAG
>CAZYFX010000154.1:0-4669 GCA_964646725.1 uncultured Oscillospiraceae bacterium | reverse complement strand
TTAGCACCGGTTCAAAACCTCCCATGCGGGCGGCGAAGCGCCGCTCCAATTTTCGCGACAAAATCCGTACAAAAGGTCAAGTTTCTACCCGCGTGTTTTCGGCAAGTGCGGCGTCGTGAGTTTTGAACCGCGGGTCGCAGGGCGATATTGCAGCGGGGCTTCCCCGCCCCCGGCTGCTTTTTGGTTCTTTTTGCAGAAGCAAAAAGAATAAACCGCTTCCCATTGGAAGAACGCACTATGTTAACACACGGAATCCCAGTCAAGCTTATGCTGATACCTTAAGTTGACAGCATTGGCAGGGAGACGAAGTACTTGACAAACGAAGCCGTATCGTATAGAATAATAGCATGGAGGTGACAAAAATGCCGACAGGTATCAATCCCTACTTTGCCATTGAAAGAATCACCTATGCAAGATGCGGCAACGACCGCCCGGGAACCGTTTATCCGAACTACAAAAACGGAAGAGGCGTATGCGGTCTTGTGCTTGACGTTTCGGGCGAATCGGAATACCTCTTTGCGGATCATACCAAAAAGATTCTGCATTCCGGTGAGGTCGCGCTGTTTTCCGACAAATGTGCCTATGTCATCACCAACTGCTCGGAAACGGAAAATTTTCATCACTACACCGTGAATTTCGAATTGGCACACGGCTATTCCTTTCCCTTCGAAAAAGCCTATCTTATGCAAGAGCAAACCACCGCTTTGAGCGAACGTCTGGCTCTGCTTGTCCGATACAACGGCACCGGAACCGTCGAGGGAAAATCAAAAGTCTGGCCTTACTGTATGACATCCTTTCGGAGATCGTTGCCCACGATGCTCTGGTCATGGTGGCCAAGCAGGACTACAAAAACATGCTCCATGCCATCAACCTCATCGAAGAAAATTACTCAAAGGACATCGACATCGATTTTCTTTCGAAGCAATGCAACATGAGCAAAACGAATTTCAGACGCGTTTTTCTTCGTGTGATCGGCACATCTCCCATCGAGTATTTGATCAACACACGCATAAATCACGCCAAGGAGCTCGTTCGACACACCGGCTTCAGCATTGCGGAGATCAGCACGCTGTGCGGCTTTAACGACGTCGAGCACTTCTGCCGCACCTTTAAAAAGCGTGTCGGCGTGTGCGCGGGAAGCTACCGAAAGGGAGAACAAGCGCCCGAAACGATATGAGAAAAGCGGCACAAAACGTGCCGCTCTCCGAACCGATTCAAAAAGCTTTTTGCTTTGCAAAGGACGAACCCCCGACAAGGGTTCGCCCTCTTTTTGACCGTAAAACGGTCAAAAATTCACCCACTCTTTGCGTATTGTTGGCGAAATAAAGGGAATTTCGCCGTCTGCGGACGGCGACAAGGGCTACGCGCCCTTGACCTCGGCGCGGAGGCCGCGCGGCGATTTTCGCGGTCAGAGTTTGGTTGAAACGTACAGTTTGCGTTCGCGTGTCCCCCCCGACACTTTTTTGCGAAAAATATTTACTCTTATGACAAACCGAGCGTGGCACAAACGTACCGCGCTCCCACATTTTTTAATTTCAAAGTCCCCGTTCGATCGCAGATACCCATTCTCCGCATCCGTACAGACTTCCGAAGGCCATGAAAAATTCGCCTGCTTTTCCGTCCGAAAATACGACCTCGACCGTATTGCCGCCATTATTCAGAGCGACCGTTACGGTATGGTTCCAACTTCGGTGAAAAGCGGGAATATAGTAACGTCCTTCGCTTTCGAGCACCTGCTCTCCGTTGATGAAAAGCTTGAAGGGACGCGTTCCGCACGCGACCGCTCTCACCTGCTTCTTCACCGTGTATACCGTTGTCCGATAGCGGTATTCCCCCTCGGGAACCGTGAAGAACGGGGCGCTTTCTTCGAAAATCACCGTGCTTCCCGTTTGGATATTCTCGACCGTCCACGGCTTCGACAGAGGAAGTCCCGCCCGAAATTCATATTCAAGTCCGCCCACATTCAAAAGCAAGCTCAACAGGTTGAGATTGGCGCGACGATCCGTTTTTTCGGCAATCACGGTGAACGGCAGCTTTACCGTTTCTCCCTTTTCCGCGTCGAACGTCAACGTGCGCGGCTCTGCCTGCCAACCGTCCGGAACGCAAAGTGTGATTTTCGCGTTTTGAATCCCGACAGAGGCCGTGTTGGTTATTCTCAAGCTGTACTCCGTCTTTTCCCCGGGAAGTGCGCTGACGCTTTCCGGATAGCAAACGGTGAGCATGAACGGTCTTGTCGCAATCAACGACTCGTTTGCGCCGTTTGCCCAATCAAACACACTTTCGTTCGCTTCCGTCCAAGACGGCGAAAGCACGGTTTTCGGAACATAGTTTGTCGGCTGTCCCAGCTCCACATCCGTATGGTAGTGCTTTTGAACGGCGATTGCGGTATCCGTTATTTTTTCGCAGAATGCCCCGATCGTGCCGCACGGATGCATGTTGATGACGCAGTGCCCCAAAACAAGCTCGTCGCCGATCGGATCCGTCCACTTTTTATCGATAAGCGACGGATTCAGAATGCCGAACACCGAGCCGACCGTCGCGCCCGTGCAGTCGGTGTCGTAGCCGAGCGAAACGGCGGTGCAAACGGCTTTGTCGAAGCTTCCGTCGCAGGAAACGAGCGCCAGAAAAATGAACGCCAGATTGATCGTCACGTCGGTGAAATTCTGTACGCCGTATTTTTCGAGGATTTTCTCCCGTATCGCAAGAACGTCCTTTTCCTCTTTCCACCATAAAAAAACGTCGCAAAGTGCGTTTTTTAAGCGGTTTCCTTCCGGAATGCAGTCAAGCGCTTCGTTTACGATTTTTTCGAGATCGTTTTCCGCAAACGCCATGCTTTCCACGGCCGCCAAAAACATTTCCGCATAAACGCCGTCCGCATCGTGGTCGTTGCAGGCGTCCTCTCTGGCCAAAAGCGACGCAAGGCGCGGGTTGGCGGGCGCAAGGCAAGCCCATAGCTCGCTTCGGATGGCCGCGCCCATACCGGCGGTAAACTTATTGCCGTATTTTCCGCTCAACGGGGCATGCAGTCCGAGCGTATGATTATAAATAGACACGCCGTATTCGTCGGGAACGCTGTCCGTCATATGGTATTGCCACGTTTCCCCGAGATTGTAACGGCAGACGGGAAGTCCCGTGCGTATGATGTTTTCAAGGTTCACCACCTGCAAATCGAGGTCATCGTTCGGCAGCATTTCCGTGGGCACGGGGTCATAATAAGTGACATCGTGAATCGCCGTGTTTCCCTCGTATTTCATGCCGAGCGTTCCGCCCACCGTCTTTCCGATGAAACAGCCGCGAACTTTTTCACGATACACATCAAAATCAAGCTTCACAAAAAAACATCTCCCATTCTTTGTTATTTCAAAAAAGCACGAGCCGCCTCGCCCGTTCCGAGCAGAGCGACTCGTGCGTTTTTATTCATTCGATTCTTTGTATGTCACTGCTTATTCGACGCTTTCGCCGCAAATAACGAGGATGTTTTCAATGACGCTCTTGGTAGAAGCGTCCATGCTCGCATAGACCTCCGAACGGGCAATGGCCAATGCGATTTCCTTAACGCTTCTCGCCTTGGGTTCGCCGTAAACGACCTCGCCGTCGTCGTATTCGATATACGGACGCGCGATGAGCCGTTCCTCGTAGTTTGTCTTGGTAGCGGGTATGCCCACCAAAACGCCCGTGAAGGTCACGCCGTCATCAAGCTCCTCGTAAATCGTATCTTTTTCATTCTTGATGTACGCCTCACCGTAAGCATATGTTTTCGAATCCAAATCGAAAGTTAGCTCCTCCGCGGTGAACGCCAGACGGTCGAGAATGGATTGTCTGGTCACGATAAAGCCGTAGGTTTCGGCCTTTGCTCTCTGACGGTCTGTCACCATCGCTTTAAAGCGGATACCGAGCTTTCCGACCGTGCGTATGGAATTTTGATCGTAAGACACGGGTGCCGATCGTTTCCAAACGGCCTTAATCGTCATCGCGCCGTCCCCCGCCTCGGTCGGCACGACCTCATCGCCCGGCTGATAGATCTTTCCGTCGTATTCCCAACCTGCAAAATCATAGTCTTCCTTTGTGAAGGGGTTATTCGGGAACGTGAAGTTTTCTCCGGTCGCGTAAAGCAGTTCGGCCGTTTCGTCGAAACTGCCCGCGCCGCCGTCAGACTTCACGGCAACGTCAAAGAGCTCCTTGACGCTGAAAGAGTTGATGTAGTAGACCATTCCTTGGGGCGCATTCGCATACTGCGCGTCGGAGAGTCTTGCTTCCAACGTTAAGATCGATTCGTTGAACAGACGGTTGACAAGCGTTGTGCTATAGGAGTCCTTCGAGCCGATGTTCATCAAACGCTTGAACGACTGAAGCGTATCGGCCTTGGTGTTGAGATAGAGATTGTCGGCATTGAAATTCTTGTACACCGTGGGGTACAAAGCGGAGATACCGGCCACGGTCGATTTGGTGAAAAGAATGTTCTGCGCGTTTTGGTCGCAGGCGGTATTCCAATCGTACACGGGGCAATAGACAAAGTTGGCAATGCTCGTGTTGCAGGAATTGCTGTTCCAAACGCTTGCGTCAAAATCGCTCTGCTCCGAAGGGAAGGTCATGTCGATACGGAAAAGATACTTGGTGTTCTCCTCAAACAGCCCCTTACCGTCGCGATAGGCCAATCGGAAATACTTAT
>CAZYFX010000153.1:0-4794 GCA_964646725.1 uncultured Oscillospiraceae bacterium | reverse complement strand
GCCTCCTTCCTTGCCCCCGAAACCATCAAGATCATCTTGCTCGGTCTGTGCGCCTTTGCGTTCGCCACCTTCGGCGGTCTTATGATCGGTAAGCTTATGTGCTTTGTTACCGGCGGCAAGATCAATCCGCTCATCGGCTCGGCTGGCGTGTCGGCTGTTCCGATGGCTGCTCGCGTTTCGCAGGTTGTCGGTCAAAAAGAAAATCCCGCAAACTTCCTGCTCATGCACGCCATGGGGCCGAATGTTGCGGGCGTTATCGGTTCGGCTGTTGCCGCCGGTGTTTTCCTCGCCATGATTCATTAAAAACGGCTCGGCCGAGAGCTTCTCGGCCGTCCTCCTAAATATGCCTATCCATTATGAAAGGACGAAAACTATGCCACAGGTAAAAATAACGGAAACCGTTCTTCGCGATGCGCATCAGTCCCTTCTTGCCACCCGTATGACCACCGAACAGATGCTTCCCGCACTCGAAATGCTCGATGCGATCGGCTATCATTCGCTCGAGGCATGGGGCGGCGCGACCTTTGATGCTTGTTTGCGCTTTTTGAACGAGGATCCGTGGGAGCGTCTGCGTACCATCCGCGCTCATGTAAAGAATACCAAGCTTCAAATGCTGTTCCGCGGTCAGAATATTTTGGGTTACCGCCATTATGCCGATGACGTGGTGGAATACTTCGTGCAGAAATCCATCGCGAACGGTATCGATATCATCCGTATTTTCGATGCACTCAACGATACGCGCAACCTCAAGACCGCTATCAAGGCAACCAAGAAAGAGGGCGGCCACGTTCAGGCCGCGTTCAGCTACACCACAGGCCCTTGCTATACCAACGATTACTATGCCAAGTATGCCAAGCAGCTCGAGGAAATGGGAGCCGATTCCATCTGCATTAAGGATATGGCCGGGCTTTTGAAGCCGTATGAGGCCTATGACCTTGTAAAGGCACTCAAGGAAACCGTTAAGGTGCCGATCCAGCTTCATACCCACTATACTGCCGGCCTTGCTTCCATGACCCTTATGAAATCCATCGAAGCCGGTGTGGATATCGTGGATACCGCCATGGCCCCGCTCTCCATGGGTACGTCTCAGCCTCCGACGGAGTCGTTGGTCGCTTCCTTGCAGGGAACCGAATACGATACGGGTCTGTCGCTCGAAAAAATGGACGCTCCGTCCAAAATCTTTGCGGGACTTCGTCAGCAGTATCTCGACGAAGGTCTGCTTGACCCCAAGGTCTTGAAGGTCGATGTCAACGCACTCATCTATCAGGTGCCGGGCGGTATGCTGTCCAACCTCGTTTCCCAGCTCAAAAACGCAGGGAAAGAAGATAAGCTCACCGAGGTGCTTGAAGAAGTGCCGCGCGTTCGCGCCGATGTCGGCTATCCGCCGCTCGTAACGCCGTCCTCCCAGATCGTCGGTACGCAAGCCGTGATGAACGTCATTTCCGGTGAACGCTATAAGATGGTCACCAAGGAGTTTAAGGGTATCGTTCGCGGCGAATACGGCAAGACGCCGATGCCGATTTCGGATGAGTTCCGCAAGAAGATCATCGGAGACGAAAAGGCGATTACCTGCCGTCCGGCCGACAATCTCAAGCCGGAGATGGATAAACTTCGCGGTGAAGTTGCCGAATACGTCGAGCAGGATGAGGACGTTTTGTCCTATGCATTGTTCGATCAGGTTGCCGTTAAGTTCTTCAAGCAGCGTAAGAACGATAAGTACGGACTTTCGGCCGATACCGATTACGAAAAGAAGATCACCAACGTATAATCCGATATTTCTCGAATAACGATAAACAGCGCAGGGCGTTCGGCTTTCTGCGCTGTTTCTTTTTTTACCCGAACAGCCGTTTTTTCGGCGGCGGTGGGGAAGGCGGCGTATGCTTTATGTTGACAAAGATCAGATCGTCCCCGATTTTTTCGATGCACTCCCACGGAATACATATCTCCTCCGACTTCGTCGGCAAAAAGCCGTCGCAGCTTCGCACCGAAAGCGAAAGGATGCGTCCGCATTCCATATCCGCCGTCAAATCGAAAACATAACCCAAGCGGCGGCAATCACAGGTGTTGATGACTTCCTTTTCGCACAATTCTTTAAAAGTTAACTGTTTCAACCCATCACTTCCTTAAAAACGGTTGATTTTTTCGGCGTATTGTTGTATAATACATGCAGAACCGCATTGCAGTATATGCAAAACACGACCCGATTGTTGACCGAAAGGAACCGAAACCGTGGAATTTACTGAATCCGACAGACTGTCCGAGAGCACTTTCTCCATAGGCGTACTGCTTTTGGGGGTCTATACATCTTCCGATGAAGAAGCCGAATGTGAGCGATCGCTTGTCGAGCTTGGGCAGTTGGCCGAGACATCGCTGGAAAACGAAGCGGAAAACGCCCGTTTTTTCAGCATGACCCAGTGTCGAAAAACACCCGAAGCTTCCTCGTATATCGGCGAAGGAAAGGCAAGGGAAGCGGCGGAGCTTTGCTTCAACAACGATATTTCGCTTGCCGTTTTCGACGCCGAGCTTTCGCCCTCACAGATCAAAAATTTAGAGGATATCTTAAACGAGCCTTTTTCAAATACCGATAAAAGCGTTCGCCTGATCGACCGTACCATGCTGATTCTGGATATTTTCGCTTCCCATGCCACGACAGGTGAGGGAAAATTGCAGGTCGAAATCGCACAGTTAAAATATACCGCACCGCGATTGACCGGTAAAGGTGTTTCGCTTTCCCGCCAGGGTGGCACGGGCGGAAGCATCGGCGCACGCGGCCCCGGTGAAACGAAATTGGAAACCGACCGACGGCACGTCCGTGCTCGCATCCAATCGCTTCGCGAACAGCTTGCCGTGTTGGAGAAGGAGCGTTCGGTCAAGCGCGCCAAGCGTGCCAGAAGCGGCATCCCGACCGTCGCCATTGCCGGTTACACCAATGCCGGAAAATCCACCCTTTTAAACTACCTGACGGGTGCGGGCATTTTGGCCGCCGATAAGCTTTTTGCAACTTTAGACCCGACGGTGCGGCGGCTGACGCTTCCGTCTGGACGAGAGGTGCTTCTGTCGGATACCGTCGGATTTATCCATAAGCTTCCGCATGGGCTGGTCGAGGCCTTCCGCTCTACACTTGACGAGGTGCGCTATGCCGACGCTTTGCTCATCGTGACGGATGTCTCCGACCCCGAATCCGAAGAAAAGCTTCGCGTGACCGAGGAGACTCTTGCCGAATTGGAGGCCGTCGGAAAGCCGACCGTTTATGTGTTCAACAAGGCCGATAAGGCCGAAGCGCTTCCGCCGAAGGAGCTTCTTCTGTCGCGCGACGCGATCAGCCTCTCGGCACTCACGGGTGCGGGCGTGGACGATCTTCTGAACCTGCTCGACGAACTTCTGACACGCTCGAAAAAGCGGCTCACGTTTCTGTTTCCCTTTGACGTTCAGGGTGCAGCTCTGTCCGATTTGTACAAAAATGCCACCGTCGAATCGGTCGAATATACCGATGACGGTGCTCTGGTGACCGTGCTTGCCGACGAAAAGCAGGCGGGTATGTATAAAAAATATCGCTTGGATAAAAATTGAGAATTGTACTTAAATACCAAAACGTATAGCTGAAAGGAGCAATTACTATGGGACTTATCAAAGCCGGTATCGGCGCTCTGGGTGGAACGCTTGCCGATCAATGGAAGGAGTTTTTCTACTGCGATTCGCTGGATGGAGATGTGCTGGTCACCAAAGGACAAAAGCGCGTCAGCGGCCGTTCCTCCAACACAAAAGCAAGCGATAACATCATTTCCAACGGCTCACGCATTGCCGTTGCCGACGGTCAGTGCATGATGATCGTTGAGCAGGGAAAGGTGGTCGAAGTGTGCGCCGAGCCGGGCGAATTTACATATGACACCTCCACCGAACCGTCGATTTTTGCCGGGTCACTCGGAAAAGGAATTTTGGAGACGTTCAAAACGGTCGGTAAGCGCTTCGGCTTCGGCGGCGATACGGCGAAGGATCAGCGCGTGTACTATTTCAATACCAAGGAAATCTTGGATAACAAATTCGGCTCGACTACGCCGATCCTGTTCGAAGTGGTCAATAAACGCATCGGTATCGCACGAACCGTCCGCGTTCGCTGTAACGGCGTGTATTCCTATGTGATATCCGACCCTTTGCTGTTTTATACCAAGCTGTGCGGAAACATTGAGGAGGACTTTACCCGCGATAAGATCGACGCACAGCTGAAAATCGAATTTATCGACGCACTTCAACCCGCGTTCGGTGTTCTGGCCGAGAACGAACTGCGTCCGGCACAGCTTCCTGCCAAAGCGAACGACTTAAAGAACGCCATGAACGACGCACTCAAAACCGAATGGCAGGAGAATCGCGGTATCTCGGTGTGCAAGATCGCACTCAATCCCATTTCGCTCACCGACGAGGATATTAAGAAGATCAACGAATTGGAGGATGCCGCCAATGTCGGCTCCAATCCGCATATTATGGCCGGTCGCATGACCGAAGCAACGGCTTCGGCTATGAACGCCGCCGCCGAAAACGCCTCCGGAGCCATGAACGGCTTTGTGGGCATGGGACTTGTCGGCGGTATGAACGGTCAGAACGGATTTGCGGCCGCCAAAGAGCTGTACGAACAGGGCGAGAAGCAGCGCGCTTCGAATAACGACGGCACGGCGAATGGTTGGACATGTTCCTGCGGCGCCCGGATGAGCGGAAAGTTCTGTACCGAATGCGGCAAGCCGCGCCCGACGAACGGTTGGAAATGCGCCTGCGGGGCTGTCAATAAAGGCAAATTCTGCT
>CAZYFX010000152.1:0-4794 GCA_964646725.1 uncultured Oscillospiraceae bacterium | reverse complement strand
GGGAAATACACTTTCGATTACACGCTTTGCTTCTTCTTCGCTCCAGAGCGCGGCTCGGTAGTTGACATCGAACGAAATGCGCGCACCGGCCTTATGGAAGCGCTTGACCGTCTCCAAGGCGGTTTGACGAAGTGTCGGACTGAGTGCCAGCGTGATACTGCTCATGTGGAATATTTTGGTGCTTTCGTAAACGCTTTCGGGAATTTCGTCTGTTTCGAGCGAGCAGACCGACGAGCCCGCACGGTCGTACACCACCGAGGATTTGCGCGGATAAGCGCCGCTTTCGTAGTAGTATAAGCCGAGTCGCGCACCGTGTGCCTTGTCGTACACCAACAGCGAATCGTCCACCTTGCCCGCGCGAACCTTTTCCCCGGCAAAATGACCGATCACATTGTCGGGGAATTTGGTGAGCATGGCGCATTTCGCGCCGAGTCTTGCCGCTCCCGACAGCACATTCAATTCGCTGCCGCCGATATTTTTTTCGAACGAGCCACCCTGTGCCAGTGTTTCTCTTCCGAGCGGCGACAGACGAAGCATGACTTCGCCCAGACCGACGATATCCCATTTTGTGTTTTCCTTAAACATGAAACTCTCTCCTTATCGTATCGTAAATATCAAAACTCAAAATTCTTATAGGCGCTTAGGCCCTTTCGGTAGAGCGAATAGTAATGTGCAAATCCTTCGACACCCTCCGCCCGAGGCGACAGAACCGTTTGCATTGTGTGACCGAACACGTTTTCGTCGAGCCAATCGCCCAAGGAAAGCGACGTTTTTTCCGCTCCGTAGGCCGCAAGCAACGCCATGCCCCATGCGCCGCCGTCACCGGCTGTTTCGGCTACGGACACGCTCGTGTTCAGCGCATCCGCCAAAAGCTGCTGTGCCACGCGAGGAACTTTGAACAGTCCTCCGTGCGCACGGATTATCTCCACATGGATTTGTTCCTCGTTTTCCAGCAAATCCATCCCCGCCTTCAACACGGTCATGGTCGCGTACAGCTCGGAACGGAAGAAGTTGGCAAGATTTACAGCTCCCTGCGGCTGTCGGAAGCAGAGGGGAGCTGCGTCGGTCACGCCGAAGATCGGTTCGTTTGCCAGAAAATTGTAGGAGACTGCGCCGCCACAGTCCGCATCCGCCGTCAATGCGTTTTCGTACAGCATTTGATAGATGTCCGACTTGCTTACGTTCGCTCCGAGCTTGCGGGCAAATTCAAAAAACATATTCACCCATTCGTCAAGCTCCGAACAGCCGTTGTTGCTGTGAACCATGGCAACGGGGTGTGCGTCGGGGGTGGTTACGACGTCGATCTCACGATAGAGCCCCTTTAAGTCTTTTTCCAAAACGAACAGGGAATTGACCGATGTTCCCGCCGACACGTTTCCGGTTTTCGGTTTTACGCTGTCGGTGGCCACCATACCGGTTCCCATGTCCCCCTCGGGCGGACACATAAAGCTTCCCGACTCCAACATCCCCGTCTCATCCAGAAAGGCGGCACCACTTTTGCTCAAGTGCCCGGCCGTTTCGCCGCAGAGCTTTACCTGCGGAAGAATGTCGGAAAGCTTCCACGGAAAATGCTTTTCCGCAATCAGTTCTTCGAACAACCGTATTTTTTCGCGGTCGTACGTTTTCCCGGACAGCGGAAACATGCCGGAGCACTCGCACGCTCCCATGACCCACTCTCCGGTCAAACGATAATGAATGTAGCCGGATAATGTGGTCAAATGAGCGATTTGAGGCACATGCGGTTCTTCGTTTAAGATCGCCTGATACAGATGCGCGATGCTCCAACGTTGCGGAATGTTGAAGCCGAACAGCTCGGTCAGACGGTCGGCGGCCGCTTGGGTGGTCGTGTTGCGCCAGGTTCGAAACGGCACCAAAAGACGGTCGTCTTTATCAAAGGCAAGATAGCCGTGCATCATACCGGAAATGCCGACGGCGCCGATGCGCTTTAACGGTACGCCGTAGCGTTCGGCCACATCCTTGCGTAAGGAGCTGTAGCATTCCCGAAGTCCCGTATGGATTTCCTCCAACGAATATGTCCAATATCCGTCGATCAAGCGGTTGCTCCATTCGTAGCTTCCGCTTGCGATGGGGCTGTAGGTGTCGTCGATGAGACAGGCTTTGATGCGTGTGGAGCCGAGCTCAAGGCCGAGGCGGGTCATGCCCGTGTTGATTTTTTCCGCATTCATTTGCATTCTCCTATGGCACTGTGGCGATTTATGATTCCGCTTTCTCGTTTGCCGCTTGCGGGCAGATATCCTTCAAAAAGCATTCCGCACATTTCGGTGCTTTGGCCGAGCAGATGTCGCGCCCGAAATGCACGAGCCGATGGCAAAAGTCGGTCTGTATTTCCGTCGGAAGCAGTGCGGATAACGTCCGCTCCGTCGTGACGGGATTCTTTCCCGAAGTCAGACCCAGTCGTTCGGAAATGCGTATGCAGTGCGTGTCGGCTACGATACCGCCTTTTCCGAAAACATCGCCGAGAATGAGATTGGCAATTTTCCGTCCGACTCCCGCAAGTGACAGAAGCTCCTCCATGGTGTCGGGCACCCGACCGCCGTAATTCGTTTCCAATTGTCCGCACATGCGGATCAGGTCGCGCGCCTTGGTGCGGTAAAGTCCGCAAGGGAAGATGATCGATTCGAGCACCGTTCGGTCGGCCGCCGCCATGGCTTTGCAGTCGGGATAGGCCGCAAACAGCGGACGGGCAACGATGTTGACCCGTGCGTCGGTACACTGCGCGGACAGGCGCGAAAGCACGAGCAGCTTCCACGGGTCGTTGTCGTATTCGAGCGAGCAGACCGCGTCGGGGTAGTGCTCCTTCAAACGGGCGGCGCAAAGGAGCGCACGCTCTTTTTTCGTAAGCTTAGTAGGCAAGATAGACCTCCTGCGCTTTGTAATAGTTTAAAATGCCGTCGGCCAATGCTTTGGCACTGCGTTCGGTGTTGCCGGGCGTGATCGACCATTCGTATTCCTCGGTGTTGGAGATAAAGCACATCTCGCACAGCGTGGACGGGAAGCGATGATTTCGTGCAACGGCCAATTTCTGATAGGCAAACGGACGCTCATAGCGATTGAGTGCATCGGATACGGTTGCCGACACGGTTTTTGCAAGCAGCTTTCCGGCTTCCGTGCAGTATAAGCCCAGGTATCCGCGCGCCTTTTGCGTATTGGACGAGGAAGCGAGCGAGTTTTGGTGTACGGATATAGCGAGGTCCGGATGTGCGTTGTTGAGGAATTCCATGCGTTCCTCCAATGAATGGGTGCTGTTGTCCGAGCGCGTCATCAGTACGTTTGCGCCGAGGGCGGTAAGCTTGTCTTGCAAATGAAGCGCGATTTCCAAATTCAGTGCGGCTTCGTTGATTTTTCCGCAACCCGGAGCACCGCCGTCGCTTCCGCCGTGTCCGGCGTCGATGACGATGGTCTTTCCCGCAAGCGGATGAGCTTCGTCCTCCGACAGGCGTTGGGGATTGTTCATGCGCACGACGATTTTGCCGTTTTCGTACAGCACATCATAGCCGTAAACGTTGTATTCGTCTTTCAAATGGATGGTATAGGAGAGTGTATCCTCACCGACAGCGGCGGCGGTCACGGTGCTGACTAAGGGATTGGCTCCTACGGTCGGCAGGGGAAGGAGTGAGGCGTCGGTGTGATAGAAGGTCACGGTGATCATGCCGGCCGATGCGACGGCATTGACGGGTACGTTTTCCAAGCAGGTGAACGAAACGTCCGTGAAATTGTTTTTGTTATTTGTGGTGTCGGTTCCGTTGACGGCCACATCCACCGCCAATACTTTGTTGTGATTCAGCTCGATGCCTTCGACCGTTCGGACGTTTTCAACCGCCACATAGCCGCCGAACGACAGACGGTAGTAGCCGTCGGTAAGCCCGGTGATATAGTCGCGCATTCCGGCCGATGCCGGGGTGTAGTCGTCGTAGAAGGACGAGGTGGGCGAGATTTTCAAATAGGAGTAGTGATTGACGACTTCGGCATAGACGAGCGCATGTTCACCCATTTGACGGATCGCTCCGCCGCGTGCGGAGACGGTTTCGTTTCCGAGCGTTGCGGTGATCATCAGTGTGCCCAAAATCGTCGTTTCGTCCTCGGAGGCAAGCGACGGCAACGTCATTTCGCCGGTATAGATCGCTTTGGTGTATTTGGCGGAGGAAGCCTTGGTGCTTGTTTTTAAGCTTACGGTCGTGCCGCCGACGGTCGCGGTCACGGTGCTTCCGGCAGGCGCGGTGCAGGAGATTTTCAAGACGTCCCCCACGGCTAACCACGTTTCACCGCTCGGAGATACGTCGGCTACCGTCATTTGTGAAAAGGAAGAAATAGAGGATGCGGCGTGGTTGTTGTTGAAGCGGAGCAAATGTGTGTAGCGTTCACCGTTCTGCTCGAACACGAACGTGTTTTCGTCCGAGCTTACCGACGTATAGTAGGAAAACAGACCGCTTTTGGTGCGTGAAAGTTTTTGCCCGCCTAAAAAGAGCGGATACCGCGTGTCCGCGCGTCCGACAAGGCTTACCGCCGTGTCGGAAATCGTGTTCGAGGTGGGAAGATACAGCTCCCATCCCTCCTCGGAAGCGTCCGAATAGACCACAGGTGCTTCGTACAGCGAGGCTAACTTATCCTTTAAGCCGCTTGTATTGTTTTTGATATCTTCGTAGCCGTAAAAAACACTGCCGCGATAGCATAACAGATTGCGGGCAAATTCCACCTGGATACCCAATTCGTTGTCGGCGTAGTCCGCGACCTTGTAGGCGGCGTGACCGATGTAGTATTTCACATTCGTTCCGT
>CAZYFX010000151.1:0-4797 GCA_964646725.1 uncultured Oscillospiraceae bacterium | reverse complement strand
CACCGAATATATCTTGGCAAAAGCCCTTTGCAATATACCCGACACTCTGTGTGATATATTTAATTTTTGCATATATATCAGCATAAGACATATATAACCATTTGGTATTATACCATAATTATGGGAATTTGCAAGAGCACGAAACGCGAAAACCGCATTTTCTTTTTCGAAAACCGATTCGCGATAATTGCACCGACGCTCTTTTCAATATTATACCACATTTGCAAAGAAAAATCAATCTGCAAAAGGAATAAAAATTGCAAGTGATAACATTTTTTATAGTTGAAACAAAACAAACAGAATGCCCGAAACATTTATGCTTTCTCTCCTACAATTCAATCACTCGGACTGATTACAAAAGCCGAAAGGAGACAACTTCCTTACGGAGTGTCTCCTTTTCGCGTGTTTTTTTCTGGTGCACCTTCAGGGACTCGAACCCCGGACCAACCGGTTATGAGCCGGTAGCTCTGACCAACTGAGCTAAAGGTGCGTATACCTCTTCTAACGAACAGAATTATTATAACATAAACCGATGCATTTGTCAACAGGCATTAATGAATTTTTTGCTAAACTTATGTTTAAAAAGTACAAACGCAAAAAACGCGGCCGCGAAGGTGACGCCGATGTCAAAAGAAACATATTCCCTGCCCGCCGCCTTATCGGACGAGCCAGACAATAACAAAGCGACTCTTGACCATGACCGAGAAGCCCTGTTCTTCAAATTTTCAGAATGCGGTCACCGACACGTCCGGCTTCCTCCTCATCGTGCGTCACCCACAAAACGGTTTTCGACTTGGTTTTCTCACGAATGTACGCAGCCGTCAGGCGTTTGGTATCTTCATCCAATCCACTTGTCGGCTCATCTAAAAAAACATAGTCGCTGTCGCACAAAAGCGCACGCAAAACGGAAATACGCCGCTTCATGCCGCCGCTGAGCTCGGCAACCGGTTGGAGCAAAACAGATTCCGCCAATCCTACGCTTTCGAGCATTCGGAGAGCCGTCTGTCGTGCGAATGAGCCACGCGGCGCGACGAGCTTGAGATTTCGGTACACGGTAAAAGCTTCGAACAGTCGATTCTCTTGAAAAACAAAGGCCTGCCTTTCGGTTGCGGCGCACCGAACCGTACCGGAATCGGGCTGTATCAGCCCGGCCGCCAAGCGTAAAAGAGTCGTTTTTCCCGACCCCGATTCGCCCAAAATACAAGTAATGCCGCTCAAAAAGGTTTCGGAAAAATCGGAAAGCACCGTCCTTCCGTCAAAGGCTTTACTTACATGTTCAAAGCAAACAGGCTCCACGCAATCCACGTCCTTTCACATCCGTTCAAACCGCCTGTAACCGCTGTCGATGAGACGTATGATCAGTTTTTCGAACAGAATCCCGACCAATACGATCACAACCGTCCAGGCAAACAGTTCCGAGGTTTGAAAATAGACCTTGGAAAAATACAACTGCTCCCCCACCGAGCCGTTGGGTATGCCGATGAGCTCGGCCGCGATCCCCGCTTTTAGGCATAGTCCCAAAGAAAGCGACAGAGCGGAGCGCAGATACGGAAACATTGTCGGAAAATAAATGTACAGCGCGCGGTTGGCGGCCGATATTCCGAGCGTATGTGCCATTTCGAGCATTTTTTCGTCGCAGGCATCTATACCCGCCAAAAGGTTGGTATACAAAATCGGAAAAACCATAACAAACGATACGAACACCGACAGCGATTTCGGGGAAAGCCAGATCAACGCCAAAATGACAAAAGAAGCGACAGGGACGGATTTCAGAGCCGATACGAACGGCGAAAGTGCCGTGCGGACAAGCGAAAAACGTGCGGCTGTGACTGCGCCGACAAACGCCGCCGCAAAAGCAAGCAGATAGCCGCCGCAAAGTCGCTTCCCCGTAAAGGCAAGTGAGAGCCAAAAGTCACAGCGACCGATAAGTGAGGCAAGCGTTTTCAACACCGTCCAAGGACTCGGAAGTAACAGCGGCGAACCGACAATCAGAGAGAGTATTTCCCAGACCGCGCACCAGAACGCAAGCACGGCGGCACGTCGAAGAATCGCGCCGCCGCGACGCTTATTATTCTGCCGTCGTGCCGTAATAGAACGCATCGTCGGGAAGCGTACCGCCCACAGCGGCCGCATTTTGTTCGTATAGTACCGTCAGATAATCCGACAGCTTTTCCTTCATTTCGTTACCGGTCAAGCAGGTGATATTGCAATACGGAATGGCCTTTTCGGCAACAGCAGCCTTGACAATATCGAATTTTTCCACAAGCTTTGCGGCATCCGACACGTTATAGTTGACGTAGTTGACCGAATTTTGATAATCCTTCAAAAAGCTTTCAACAAATTCGGGGTGTGCTTGCACAAATTCCTTTCGCGCGACCGTTACACCGGTAATCAGTGTTTTTCCGGAAGCATTTTCCCATTCCTTTGTCAAATCAAGCGCGATACGGATGTTTTCGTTTGCTGCCATGGCGGTCGTAACGAAAGGCTGGGGCAGCATGGCAATTCCGCCGTTTTCTCCCGTGATGGCGGCAACGCATTCGGAATGCTCGGATTTATATTCGACAAAAACATCCTGCCCGACCGTGAGCCCCGCAGAAGAAAGCATAAAATTCAACGCATATTCGGGTGTGTTACCCTTCCCTGCGGCATAGATCGTTTTTCCGCGCAGATCTTCGACGGTTTGTACGGACGAACCGTTTTCGACCAAATACAGCACACCGAGTGTGTTGATGTTCAACACGACAATTTCACCCTCGGTCTTATTATAGAGCACCGAAGCAAGATTGGCAGGAAGCGCGGCAATGTCGATTTGTCCCTTGATCAGCCCCGGGGTTACGGTGTCGGCCGACGGCTCGATCGAATAATCGCAGATGTAGGTGACATCTCCGACGGTTTGAAAATCGACAGCCTCGTCGATCATTTTGATAAGGCCGATGGAAGTCGGCCCCTTTAAGGCCGCTACATTGACCGTGGTCGGCGTTATCTCGGGCACATCAAGCTCCGGATCATTATCCTGCGACTGCTCCGAATCGTTTATATCGGTCTCCACGGGGGGCACCGTGCCGACATCGCCGCAGGCGCAAAGCAAAAAGGCGGCGCACAAAAGAAGCGATAAAAAAACACTGCATTTTTTCATAAGGCTCACACTTTCTTATTCCTGTTTATCTCGAACGTTCGGTTATATTTCGTAATCGAGCGCAACCGAAGCGGACGTGTGCGCATGCATATACGTTTTTACCACGTCGCAGTGATACGGATCGTTCTGATAGGCGTCCAACGCCGCGCGGTCGGCAAGTGTGACCTGTAAAATCACATCGTAGGAGCGAGCCGAACAAAGGAAATCCGTTCCGACCTCGATCGCGAGAATCTGCGGAACCTTGCCCTTCATGGACAAAAGAACCTCCTTGGCGGCGTTCTTTTCGGCTTCGGACGAGTCGTTTAATTTAAAGCAGACAATGTGTTTCATGACAATACCTCTTTCTTTTTTGGATTCTTTTTGATTGTTTTTTCAACTTTGACTGCCAGGCAGGATCAAATCGAAATCGACCACACGGGCAAGAATATAATTGGAAACGTACATTCCCTCGGGAGAAAAGGCGTACCCTTTCTCGGTTTTCAGGACATGACCGCTTCGAATATACGGAGCAAGGCGGTCAAGATAAATTTCTTCAAAATCGCGACCGAAGCGTTTGCGAAACGTATCGCAGTGAATACCGGCGGCTAAACGGAAGCGAAGCATAACGTACTCCGCCACGCGGGACGGATACGGGATATCGATGTACTCATCCAACAGTGACTCGGTCACGTTTTTTTGCAGGTCAAAGCTTGCGGTATATAATTCGATGTCCTTTTTAAGTGAAAACCGCTTGCCGCCGAAATAGGAATGCGCTCCCGGCCCGAAGCCGATGTATTCGTCGCAGTTCCAATACCGCAGATTGTGTCGGCATACATAGCCGCGTTTGGCAAAATTGGATATCTCGTAGCGGTGATAGCCGGCGCGCTCCAAAAGTCCCGAGGAAATGAAATACATACTGCGTTCTTCCTCTTCATCGGGAAAAGAAAGCGTGTTTCGGTCGAACCAGAACGGCGTTCCCTCCTCGACCTTAAGGCCGTAAAAGGAAATATGCTCCGGGTCAAGTCCGATGGCCGTGTTGATGTTGTCGGTCACCGTTTGCAGGGTCTGACCGGGAATACCGTACATAAGATCGATACTAATATTTTCAAAGCCCGCTTTCCGCGCAAGCGTGAATACTTCCACCGCGTCGGAAGCCGTGTGTGCGCGTCCGCATAAGCAAAGGTCGGCATCATCGAAGGATTGCATACCGATGCTGAGACGGTTGACACCCATGCGCCGAAATGCTTTCAGCTTGGGCAGCTCGGCGGTTTTGGGATTCATTTCCATGGAAATTTCACAGCCGGATGAAAGATGAAAGGTGCTTTTCAGTTTTTTGACCAGCTTTTTCATCTGTTCGACCGAAAGAAGCGATGGTGTGCCGCCACCGAAATAGACCGACGTGACAGCATAGTCGCGGCATTGCAGAGCATAGTCCTGCATATGAACGCAAAGCGCGTCGATGTAGTCATCGGGAATCGGATGCTCCGCTTTGGGGACGGAGTAAAAATCACAATAGCGGCATTTGCTGATACAAAAAGGAATGTGAACATACAGTCCGAGTGTTTTCATAGCGACACCTTAATCCTCGTCAAATTTGAGCACCGCCATAAAAGCTTCCTGCGGCACTTCGACACTGCCGAGCGAACGCATACGCTTTTTGCCCTCTTTCTGCTTTTCGAGCA
>CAZYFX010000150.1:0-4838 GCA_964646725.1 uncultured Oscillospiraceae bacterium | reverse complement strand
TCCGTTTATCAGCTACGGCGGCTCGTCGGCGCTCAGCACCTATATTGCCATAGGACTTGTGCTGTCGGTCGCAACGCACAAGGAAAGGACGTTTTTCGGTTGAAAAGGCGATAGCCGAAGCTTGCGTTTTTATCAAGCAGCGAATATGGTTTTGTTTGGGAGCGGTGCATTATGTACCGCTTCTTTCATGTTCAAATCACAATTTAATGCAGCAGCTGTCTTTTTCGAAGGACGCCCAAAATGATATGCAAATAAACATCAGTGGCACGGAGTGAGTCTCCGGTGCCAAAAGTACAGCGGGCAGAACGATTGCGATAATCGTTTTGCCCGCTGTTTTATTTATATTTCGTTAAGAATCAACAGACCTGTTCTTTGATCGCAAGTGGATCGTTATTGCTTTGTCAGCGACAACGGATCCTCTATCAGCTCAAAGGTAGCCGAATCGATTACCGACACAATATAAGACACAGCACTTCCCACATTGGCAAGCGAAAGATCGATATCGGTCGGAACAGTAGCCGTATCCACTTTTTTCATGGTAAAACCGACCATTTTTCCTCGCGCATCATAAGCACCGGCTAATACGGAATAGCTGCTCACATCCCGATAGCTGATGAGGAAGGAAGCGGTGAGCGTATCCGTCTCACTGTCATAATCGAACGATTTGATGCGATAGATGTTCTTTTCGAGCGCCGCAAACGAGAGGATCGGCAACGCGTTTTCGCGTAAAGTCCAAACGCTTTCGGTATCAAAGCCGAGCGTTTGTAAAAACGCTTCCGTACAAAGCTCCGCGTCATCCACTTCGGCAATATTGGCATCGTTTATAATCGTCTTTGAGCCGTGCGTCTCGAACAGCATTTGCGCACTTGCGGCACAATTGGAAACGGTGGCTATTGTGTTTATCCTGCCATATAGCTTTCCGACAAAATTGGTATATATCGCTGCGGTACTGTCAACCGTACCGCGAACAAAGCAATTGCGAAGCGTGCCGCGGTCGGCCGCCGCAAGGTAAGCCTCTGCATCGATATATGCCTCGTCATCCACAAGGGAGCCGACGATACCGCCTGTGTAGGCTGTACCGAGGGTCGAGCCGGAAACGGAGGTCGCTGTCAGAGTGCAGTCGGAGTAGCAGCGGTCAATGCCGGAAATTCCCTCGGAGGTACCGTGGTAGTAGCCGGTGATGCCGCCGACATACAGGTTCACCTCGGCTGCAACGGTGATAGCACCGCTCATAAGACTGTCTTCGATGTAAATGAAAGCACCCTGCCCGGCTTCCACTCTTCCGGCAAGTCCGCCGACGTATGCGACGGTTGAGACCCGAATCGAAAGCTCACCGTTGACGGAACATTCGCTGATCTCTGCCGCATTTCCCTTGCCGCGAACGTAAATACGGCCGACAAGCGCACCGACATATATGGTCTGTGCATCGTTCGATTCGATCTGAAGCGTGAAGTCCGAAAGAGCAAGCTTTCGGACGGTCGCGCCGGCCATGTAACCGAATAAGCCGATATCGACAAACGTGTGATCCGACAAATTCAAGCCTGTGATCTCGTACCCTGCCCCGTCAAACACACCGGCAAACGGGGTTTCTTCGGTGCCGATCGGCGTCCAAGGAAAACTGCCGAGGTCGATATCGCGTGTCAAAACGTAATACGCTGAGGCATAGCCTTCCGAAGCGATATTTTTGGACAAATAATAGAGATTATAGGCATCTCGAATTTGGTACGGATTCTCCTTCGTGCCGTCCCCCGCTTCAAAAGCGGCTGCCGTTACACCGTCCCAAGAGCCGACGGCTGTTTTTTTGTAAACGGCATAGTAGGTCGTGTCAGCGGAAACAGTCACGTTTTCGCAGTCGCTTTCACCTTTTTCGGTCGTTGACCAGTGCGAGAACGTGTAACGGTAGATCTGATCGGCGGCTTTCTCGGGAGCCTGCGGGAAGGTCACGGTCGCTCCGTAGGAAAGTTCTTCGGTATGGAATACCGAGCCGTCGGCCGAGAAGGATACCGTAAAGGTACGCAGAGTATCGGAATAGTTCGGATAAAAGACCGTATCGCAGCGAAGGGGATGCTCCGTCACGGCCTCACCGTTCGGTGTAAGCGACCAATGAGAAAACAAATATTTGCTGCTCGGTGTTTCGGTCGGGAAGGTGGCAATATCTCCGTAGTGCAGATCGTCTTGAGACGAAAACACGCTGCTGCCGTCCATGAAGGTGACCGTCAGAGGAATGTTTCGGTGTGCGACCGCTTTGAGCGTAGGAAACGCATAAGGTGCCGTGCCGTTTTCCCATTCGTCCGACGCAAAGCCGATATACGAAGCGAGAGCACAGGCAGACTCGGTATCCAAAGAGGTCGCAAAGGTGTTATCGTATAATTCTTCGCAATGAAGGAAAGCGTCGTCGTGAACGTAGCAATTCGTAAACTCGGTATTGCCCAGGCGATAGGCTACCATCTTCCCTCCGTAGGAAAGCTTGTCGAGCAACCCTGTCGGAGCGGTGTTTACGATGTTCCCCGAGGTATAGCAATTCTTAACACGGACGGTGGAACTCCCGGTCTCACCGGCTATGCTTGTAAAACCGGAAAGATAAGCTTCGTTTTCGGAGCTTGCGGCATAAACGCCCGAAGCGGTATAACAGTTTTCGACGATTGCCGAAGAAGTTGTGCTTGCGATCATGTAGCCGAGAAATGAGCCCGAATAGTTTTCCGCAACAGCCGACGAAGTCACCGTGCCGAGACTGTAGCATTCATGCACCGAAACCTCAGAATCGGATGAAGAGCCGAGATAGCCGAAAAAGCCGCCTGCTTTTAAATTGTTTGAAGAAGGTATGTAATCGACTGTCGAATCGGCACATACGCTTCCCGTCGCATAGCAGGAGAATACCTCGACGGTACCGCCGTCTGCGTTTTCCGTTCGTGCGCCGACATAACCGACAAAACCGCCAGCGTACACATTGAAGCTTGAAGTGATGTCGTTGGTGGCATAGCCTCGCAACGAAGCCGAGATATCCGCATCGGTATCACAGCCGGAAACGGTAATGACAGCGCCATCGGATGCATGTAAGGAACCGGCAAGTCCCCCGGCATAAACGGAATATTTTGTACCGGAAATGTCAATCGAAGCATCCGTAACATGGCAGTTTTCAATGACGGTCTGTGCCCCATCGACGGCCAAAAAGCGTCCGACCAGGCCGCCTACATAAAAGGGACGCGCGGCTTCGGAGGAGACTTCCAACGTGAAATTCGAAATGGTGAAATTTTTGATGGACGCATTGTAGGTAAGACCGAAAAAGCCGAGATGGCGTGTATCAGCCGTGATGCGAAAATCGGATACCGTGTACCCGCAACCGTCAAAGGTACCGCTGAAGGCGGCGGCATAGGGCTTCGTGCCGCTCGAATAGATGCCCACAGGAGTCCAATGTGCCCCGCTCAAATCGATATCGGCCGCAAGAGCATAGTGAGCGTCCACATATTCCGAGTTTCCGCTGCGAACGAACGAAGAAAACAGGCGGAGCTCCGAAGCGGTTTTGATCAGATACGGAGACGCTTCGGTACCTTTTCCCTCAAAGGGGGCGGTCAAAAGAGAGGCGTCGTTCGTATCGGCCGCAAGAAGCTCTTTTTCTTCCTCACGCGATACCGGGAGTTCGTCCAGAGCTTCGGGAAGCTCCAAATCAAGTTCATACATAAGAGATGCGCCGGTCTGTCCGACAGGATCCTCCGTGTGCTCGACATCAAACGAAAGTGTCGGTAAAGCAGCAGAGGAAAGCGAAAAAGCGTACAGCAGGGCTGTGGAAAGGATACCGAATCGGCGCAATAGACTTTTTTTCATGGGTAATATGACCTCGCATTCTGTATTCGATATAATTATACAATTTATAAGAGAGTTTGTCAATCGTTTTTTGTGAAAAAAATCCGAAAAGCCGTAGAATGTGCTATACAGTCGAAAACAAAATGCTGTGTGAGCAAAATGTTTACATTTAATATGCATACATTTGTGTCAATAAATGCTAAAATTATTTCACAAATTACGTAATTGGAGGAATTTGTATGCAAAAACTTTTTGTTTCGTTATTTGTTTTGGCATTTCTTTTCGTCGGTACGGTCGGATATGCCGCGCCGGCGTTCGAGACGAAGGTCGAGCGGACGGAGGAGGTCATGTTCGTGGCGGAGAAAGAGGAAGCCGAGGAAGCGGAACTGCACGCGGTGGCAGAGGACTTTGCGTGGAGTTTGTCGGCCGACGGGACGTTGACCATTAGCGGGCACGGGGCTATGCCGAATTATTCTTATCCTGATGTTGCTCCTTGGTACGGTAAAAGAAGTCAAATCAAGGCTGTTGTTATAGCCGACGGAATCACGAGTATTGGCAATTTTGTTTTTTATAAATGCAGCAGCTTGACAAGCATAACAATACCGAACGGCGTAACGAGCATTGATTATCATGCATTTTACGGATGCAGCAGCTTGGCAAGCATAACGATACCGGACAGCGTAACGAGCATTAACGTTTCTGCATTTGAGAATTGCAGTAGCTTGGCAAGCATAACGATACCGGACAGCGTGACGAGTATTGACGATTATGCATTTTCCGGTTGCAACAGCTTGATAAGCATAACAATACCGGACAGCGTGACGAACATTGAAAATGGTGCATTTTCCGGATGCAGTAGCTTGACAAGCATAACGATACCGTCCGGCGTGACGAGCATTGGCGTTGGTGCATTTATGTATTGCGGTAGCTTGACAAAAATCGTAGTAGATAAAGACACTCCCAATTACACGTCGGATGAGTTCAGTGTATTGTTCAACAAAGAAAAGACCAAACTGATACATGCTCCCGGTGCTATC
>CAZYFX010000149.1:0-4939 GCA_964646725.1 uncultured Oscillospiraceae bacterium | reverse complement strand
CCGCCGACAAACCGAACACGTGGTCATCCTCGTTGATGGTGCCTCCGACGGCGCAAAGGCTGTTGTGACAGTTGGTCAACGCATAGGGCAGGGGAAATTCGGTCAGTCCGCTGGCGCGCGCCGTCTGGATG
Organism: uncultured Oscillospiraceae bacterium; assembly: GCA_964646725.1. GTDB lineage: Bacteria > Bacillota > Clostridia > Oscillospirales > CAG-382 > UMGS882. Next base: position 4,808 of record CAZYFX010000149.1, on the reverse strand, counting down.
ATGCCGACATAGGTAATATCGTGGGACACAAGCGCGTCGAAGCGTATTTTCAAATGCTCCGCGTCACCGGAAGTGTTGTGGGAGGACAAAATCTGATAGGCGATCGTTCCTTTTTTCGCCCGATCGGGAGAAACGGAGGAAGAGACGGACGGCTTACCGTCGATCAGATAAACGCCGTTTTTTTCGAGAGTGATCATTGAACTTCAAACCTTTCGGAAAATGGATGAAACGTGCCTTTCCGTCGAAAAAGAAAAGCGGACGGGCGGCACAAAAAATTACAATAATAATTATATAAAAAAACTGCGGTTCTGTCAATAGGAAAAGATAAATTTCAGTGTTTTTCGTATGCTTATTCGTTCGTGCTTACGGTGTAGGCATCATCATCCCGTTTGATTTCGGTCGGTGCGCGAATCGAAATTGAATCTGCATATTCGCAATTCTCATGCCTCCGAATGGCTTCGTTTCTTGTCTCGCTCGGGTTTTTTCCGATGTATTTCCGATAACGTCGGTTGAAATACGATAGGCTGGAAAAGTGATATTTCGCCGCGATCTCGCTCACCGAATAAACGCCGCGCGTTAGATCTTCGTGTGCCTTGCGACAGCGAATGCGTTCGGAATAATCGAGTGGCGTAGAACCGCAGATTTCCTTGAAAACACGACAGAGGTACGAACCGCTGACGCCTGTATGCTTTGCGATATCGCTCGTGCTGATGCCGTTTTGACAGTTTTCGTAAATATAGTTTAAGGCACGGCGCATAACGCGCTGTTTGCCCAAATCGTTCGACAGTGCATACTGAACGCCGGGATAGATGCGGTACAAACGGATGACGAGTTGAGTGATAAGAGCGTTGAGCATGGTTTCGTGAAAGGCGCTCTGGTGCTCGTATTCTTCGCCGACGGCATCACAGATTCCGCAGAGAACACGGTCGTTTTTGATGCAGGGCGTTATCCGAAACAACGGCGGAATGCCGATCTCATCGAAAAAACGCGGCGAATCGAATATAAATTGCAAATAGTGACAGTCCGAACGGGCTTCCAAATGCAACGTTGTGTAGGTCGGTATGACGAAAACATCGTCGGCGCACAATTCGTAGGCTTCTTCGAGAAAAGCACTTGTTTCGCCCGAACGAACGCGAAGTACCGTCAAATAGCCTTCGTTGCGGATCGTCTGACGTTCTCCTCCTGCCATGAAACGGAGAATGCTGTCTTTGGCAGCGACGGACGAGCTTTGCGATTTCATACACAGATTCCTCCGATAGTCAATATTGTACAACAACAGGGTAAAATCGTGAATTGACATTCTTGTGGAAATATTATATAATGATATCGGGTAAATGTCAAGACAATACCGTGCTTTTTCACAATGTAAGGAGGATTTTTGCATGAAAAAATTTCTTTCATCCGTACTTTCGGCGGCACTTGTGTTCACATCCTTGCCGCTTGGTGCGGTGGCCGCATCACCGTCAAGCGAAAATGGGACAAGTACGCTCCAGGTGATCGAAATGCAGACCGATCATTTGACCGACCCGATCGGCATCGACAGCGAAACGCCGCTGTTTTCATGGAAATTGGAGGACAAAAACACGCGCGGCCAAAAGCAGACCGCATATCGCATCCGCGTAGCTTCGTCCGAAGAAAAACTGTCGAGCGGTGCGGATATGTGGGACAGCACATGGATCGCGTCGGACGAAACCATTGATATTCCGTATGGCGGAACGGAGCTTTCACCGTCCACGCGCTATTATTGGCAGGTCGAGGTGCATGATAAGGACGGAAATGCGACGTTCGGCGATACCGCTTTCTTTGAAACGGGGCTTATGGATTCCGGTTGGAGCGGCGCAAAGTGGATTAGCCGCTCGGAGCCCAAAGCGGACGGATACTTTGATTTAACAAGCTTTACGCTTGAGTTTGATTATACGATTGTCAGCTCGGCGGCCTCGATCCTGTTCGGCGGTCAAGGCGACGGCGATTTCTACATGTGGCAAATTTCAGCGTTCGACTGGCATCCCGATTTACGGCTGCGTCCGCATAAATGTACAAGTGGCGGCTTTTCGGAGCTTTCGAGTGCTACGCTTGAAAACGATAAGACAAATGCTTACAAGTCGCATCACATGAAGATCGAATGTACAGAGGGAACCGTCAAGACCTACCACGACGGTGTGCTCAAGGATATGCGCACGATAAGCGGCCTTGTGCTCGGCTATATCGGCTTCCGTTCGGCAAGCCCCGAAAACTTTACCGCCGATAACGTCGTTGTAAAGGACGGAAACGGAAAGGTGCTCTTGAATGCGACCTTCGATGACGGCAATCTGAACGGCTTTTCCGATATTCCGATTGCGGACGGTGCTCTTTCTTTGAACGCTTCCGCACTTTCGAAAGCAATCAATCTGCGCAAATCAAGCGGTGTCGTTAAAGCGGAAAGCGCTCCGATGTTCCGTAAGGACTTTACGGTAACCGGCGGAAAAACCGTCCGTTATGCCCGTCTGTATGCCACCGCCGCCGGCGTGTACGATGCCTACATCAACGGCAAGCGCGTCACCGACAGCGTACTTAATCCGGGTATGACGGCCTATGATGACCATCTCCTCTATCAGACCTTCGATGTGACCGACCTTTTAACGGGCGGCGAAAACGCCGTCGGCGTATATTTGGGACACGGCTGGTTCAATCGTGCGCTTCGCGGCTTCGGTTCGGCGCTTGCGTTTTACGGAAAACTTCTTATTGTGTATACCGACGGCACGACCGATACGGTGGTTTCGGATGACTCCTGGAGCTTTTACCGCTATGGGCCGATTTTGGATGACGATATTTTCAACGGCTTTAAATACGACGCGCTCGTCGAAAAGAGCTTGGACGGCTGGAATAAGCCTGACTTTGATGACAGCGGCTGGGACGCTCCGACGATTCTTGCCGCCGATAAGATCGTATCCAACGGTCAAACGCCCGAGATCATTTCGCAGAACATCGCGCTCATTCGTCCGACAATCGAGCTTCCCGCTCTTTCGATGACCGAGCCGGAAAAGGGTGTCTACATTTACGATTTCGGTCAGAATCTTGCCGGCGTCGTGCGCGTAAAAGCGTCTGCCCCCGCAGGAACGAAAATCACACTTCGCCATGCAGAGATACTCAACCGCGAAAACATGAGCGGAGCAACCGGAGAAGCCGGTACTCTCTACACGGGCAATCTTCCGCGCGCCGATGCGACCGATACCTATGTTTTTCGCGGAGACAAGGAGAGCGAAACGTTTGAGCCGTTCTTCACCTATCACGGCTTCCGCTATCTGGAGATCACCGGTCTTGACGAGCCGCTTCCGCTCGAAAACGTGACGGCGCTTCTTCTCATGAGCGATCTCGAACAGACAAGCTCGTTCGAATCCTCCAACAAGTCGGTCAACCGACTGTATCTCAATTCGCTTTGGAGCGCACGGGACAACTTCATCAGCGTTCCGACCGACTGCCCTCAGCGCGGTGAACGCTTCGGTTGGACGGGTGACGCACAGATATTCGCTCGCACAGGCTCTTACTTAATGGATGTCAACGCTTTCTATCAGAAATACTGTATGGATATGCGCGACACCTCGACCGATAATCGCATCATTGCGGATGTGTCTCCCGCTTCGGTCGGAAACGGCTGGTACGGACAGGGCGACCGCAAGGGCGCGACCAACGGTTGGGGCGATGCAATCGTTATCATTCCGTATCAAATGTATATGCAGTACGGCAATAAGGCGATCTTAACCGAAAACTACGAGACGATGTGCAATTGGATGGAATATCTTGTCTCGACGAGTACCGATTATATTCGCGACCAAAGCTGGACGGGTGACTGGTTGCCCGTCGGTGAAGCCAAATCTCCGATCGCGTTGACCGATACCGCTTTTTGTGCCTACAGCGCAAGTCTGCTTGCCGAAATTTCCGACATTCTCGGCAAAACCGAAAAGGCATCGGAATACCGCGCGCTTTACGAAAACTATCGTGCGGCATGGCGTGGGAATTTTCTTACGGACGGTGAGGGCGGAGAAACGATATGCGGAACGCAGACCTCTTACGTTCTCGGTCTGAAATTCGGCTTGTTCGATGAGGACGAAAGGGCAGAGGCTGCCGAAAATCTTGCCAAAAATATCAAGAGCCGCGGTTGGCATTTGACCACCGGCTTCCTCGGACTCAGCTACCTGAATCCGGTTCTTTCGGATATGGGCTACACCGATGTGGCCTACAAGCTTCTCGAACAGGAGGAATATCCGTCCTGGCTGTACAGCGTGACGACCGGTTCGACCACCATCTGGGAAAGCTGGTATGCCCTTCGCACCTACGAGGACGGTTCGAGTGCCGCCAACGGCGAATCCTTCAACCATTTCTCCTACGGCGCGGTGTCCGAATGGCTGTTCCGCTATGTTCTCGGTATCGAGCGCGACGAAAAAGCCGTTGCCTTCAAACACATTCTTCTGAAGCCGGAATTCGGCGGAAGCTTTACCTATGCAAGCGGCTCATACAACAGCGTGCGCGGAAAAATCGAAAGCGCATGGACGTTGGATAAGGAAAGCGGCGCATTTACCTATTCGGCTGTCGTGCCCGCCAACACCTCTGCAACGCTCTATCTTCCGACCGCGTCGGCCGATACGGTCGTTACGGAAAGCGGCTCGGCCGCTTCCGAAGCGGAGGGCGTGACCTTTGTGGAATACGCGGACGGCTGTATGGTCTATGAGCTGGAAAGCGGATCGTATTCTTTCCGTACCGAAGCAGATCCGCATGCCTTTGACATTACTTCGCTCAGCCTTACAAATGCGCAACAGATAAGCGCCGTTCTT
>CAZYFX010000148.1:0-4969 GCA_964646725.1 uncultured Oscillospiraceae bacterium | reverse complement strand
AGAGCCTATCGCCTATGCCAAGCATGTGGCTCATTTAAGCAACATGGTCAGCGGCGGCGGTGTGCTTGTACAGCGCTTCGGCGATTTGCTCGACGGCAAGCGCACCAACGAGCACCGCATCGGGCAGTCTACCGTTCGTCCGACGTTGAAGGCGGTGCCGGGCGATCTGTCGTTGTGTATCCCCAAGCGTCAGCTCGACAACATCATCGAGACGATGTATGCCATCAACAATATCGCACCCGGAACCTCCAATTACGATACGCTGTTATACGGCGTGGAAGCAAAGTATTATTCCGTGCGTCCGAAGTTCGTGTCCGATGATTTCCGCATTGCCGACGATATCTATGCCATCGGCGACGGAAGCGGCGTTACGCGCGGACTGTCCCAGGCGGGCGCTATGGGACTTTTCGTCGGAGAGCATTTGTAAATTCAGAAAAGCTTAACGAAAAACGCTTGACAAAACCGATTCCTTTGTGGCATACTATACAACATAACGAGGGCATTTTTCGAAAAGCAACGGCTGACGAAAGCCCGAAAACAGGAGCCGATTATGCAGACGGATTTGTTTGAACAGATTAAAAGCGCCGCCGACCGCATGTCCAAAAGTCACAAGCGCGTGGCCGCTTATATTTTGGAGCACAGCGAAAAGGCGGCCTACCTCACGGCAACAAAGCTCGGAAGCGAGGTCGGTATTTCCGAATCGACTGTGGTGCGCTTTGCCAACGAGCTCGGCTTTTCCGGGTATCCCGATTTTCAGAGCGAATTGCAGAAGAGCTTACGGTCCAAGCTCACCGCCGTACAGCGCATCGATGTTGCGGACAGCCTGATCGGCGAAAGGAACATTCCCGCTTCGGTGGTCAGTGCCGATATTGCCAATTTGAAAATGTCGCTTGCCGATCTCGATGACGCTTCCTTCGAACGTGCTGTGGAAGCCATCTGTGCCGCGAAGCACATTTATATCATCGGAAAGCGTTCTTCCAATATGCTTGCCGATTTTATCAATCATTATTTTCGCTATATTTTCGACAATGTTCATCTTGTCAGCAGTAATACCACCATCGATATGTTCGAGGAGATTTTCCGCATCCGTGCGGAGGATGTGCTTATCGCCATTTCCTATCCGCGTTATTCCAAACGAACCAAAATGGCCGCCGAATTTGCCAAGCGGAGCGGTGCGACCGTCATTGCGCTGACCGACAGTGATACCGCCCCCATCACGGCGTTTGCGGACATCAAGCTGTTTGCGCGGAGCGATATGGCGTCGTTCGTCGATTCGCTCGTTGCCCCTTTGAGCATCATCAATGCACTGATCATGGCGGTCGGACGCAAAAATCGAATGAACCTCGAAAAGACCTTCAACGAGCTCGAACAGATATGGGACGAGTATGATGTGTACGAAGCGCCCATCAGCCGCGAACAGGAGAATAAGACTTGAATACCGCAGCAAATGCGCCGCATGTAGCGGTCATCGGCGGAGGAGCCGCCGGGCTTATGTGCGCCTGTCGGGCAGCCGCGCTCGGCGCTCGGGTGACGCTTTTCGAAAAAAACCGTTCCGAGCGGCTTCTTGAAAGCGAAAGGTATTACGACAACGCCTATCTCGGTAAGAAGCTGCTGATCACCGGAAAAGGACGCTGCAATGTTACCAACGCCTGCACGGCGGAGGAGTTTAAGCAGAGCGTTCTCGCCAATCCGAAATTTCTGTATGCCGCCTTTCACGCATTTCCGCCCGAAAGCGTTATGGAATACTTCGAAGCTCTCGGCGTACCGCTCAAGGTCGAGCGCGGCGCACGGGTTTTCCCGGCGTCGGACAAGGCGCTCGATGTACTTCGTGCGCTGAAAGGCGAGCTGAAACGCACGGGCGTGCGCGTGGTCAACCGAACCGTCACGGCCGTCGAAAAGAATGCCGATTCGCATTTTGTGCTGACCGATGACGGAGGAAATGCGTATACCTTCGACCGCGCGGTCATCTGTACCGGCGGCCTGTCCTATCCGCAGACCGGCTCGACCGGTGACGGCTATGCGTTTGCCGAAGCTCTGGGGCACAGCGTTGTTCCCTGTACGCCGTCACTCGTTCCGCTCGAATGCGAGGAGCGGGCATTGTGCGAGGGATTGACGGGGCTTTCGCTCAAAAACGTGACGCTTTCGATGGTAGATACCGAACGAAAAAAAACGGTGTACACACAGCTCGGCGAAATGCTGTTTACCCATTTCGGCCTCTCGGGGCCGCTTGTGCTTTCCGCGTCGGCGCATATGCGTCCGTTTGCCGCGGGAAAATACCGTGCGGATATTGATTTGAAGCCGGCACTGTCTCTCGAACAGATTGATGCCAAGCTTGTGTCGTTGTTTGAAGCCGAACACGCCAAGCATCTGTCCACGCTTATGGCGACCATGTTGCCCAAAAGCATGGCTGAGCCGTTTTGCCGTCGGTGCGGACTTTCTCCGACCGCAAAGCCCGGTTCGCTGACCAAGGCCGAGCGCCGACGGTTGGCCGAAAGCTTCAAGCGCTTTTCCTTACACATTTCCGCCATGCGCCCCATGGCGGAGGCGATTGTCACCGCAGGGGGTGTGAGCGTTAAGCAGATCAATCCGTCCACCATGGAGTCTAAAGTGATGGCGGGGCTGTTTTTCGCCGGCGAGGTCATGGATGTGGATGCTTATACGGGCGGCTTCAATTTGCAGATTGCCTTTTCTACCGCCAATCTTGCGGCAATTCATGCCGCTTTACCCATACAGGAGGAGAACGAATGATCGCTATTGCCATCGACGGGCCGAGCGGCTCGGGAAAATCGACCCTTGCCAAGGCTCTGGCCGCAAAATTGGGATATCTGTATATCGATACGGGCGCCATGTACCGCACGGTGGGCTTGTATGCCAAGCGCGGTGGCATCGACCCGCACGACGCGCCGTCCTTGGAGCGGCATTTTTCCGACATTTCCGTTTCTTTGCGGTGGATCGACGGCACACAGCACGTTTTTTTGAACGGCGAGGATGTGTCGGAAGCAATCCGCACGCCCGAAATGTCGCTGTATGCTTCGGCGGTTTCGGCACTCCCGTCGGTTCGTGCGTTTTTGCTTGACAGGCAGCGCGCTTTTGCCGAAAAGGAGAATGTCATCATGGACGGACGCGACATCGGAACGGTGGTGCTTCCGAACGCCGACGTTAAGCTGTTTCTGTCGGCTGACGACCGCAAGCGTGCCGAGCGTAGGTATAGGGAGCTTACGGCCAAAGGGCAGAGCGTCACGCTCGACGGAGTTCTCGACGATATGCGCAAACGCGATCAAGCCGACGCGACCCGCGCCGCCGCCCCCTGTGTTCCCGCCGAGGATGCCGTGCTGTTCGATAACAGCGACTTAAACGAAGAACAAACCGTTTTGCGTGCTTTGGAGATCATCAATGGAAAACTCAAAACAACCGATTAACGGCGAAACGTCCGTTCGGGCGTACACACCGCATCCCATGCGCTTATACCGCTTTGCCGTGAGCTTTGTCTCGGGCTTTGTGCGACTACTTCTGCGTGTCGATATCAAAGGGCGGGAGAATGTTCCCGAGGACGGAGTCTTTTTCGTCTGCGCCAATCATATTTCCAATTGGGATCCGGTGCTTGTGGCCATAGCGGTCAAGCGACCGATTCATTTCATGGCGAAGGCAGAGCTGTTTCGCAATCCGCTTCTCGGGAAGCTGTTGCGCGCCTTGGGGGCTTTCCCGGTCGATCGCGACGCGGTGGACATCGGGGCGATCAAAACGGCCCTCACGCACATCAAGCACGATGAACCGCTCGGCATATTCCCGCAGGGCAAGCGTTTTCGCGGCGAACGTCCCGAAACGCGCGATATCAAGAGCGGCGTGGGGATGATGGTTTACCGCACCGAAGCACCTGTCGTGCCGATCGCGATCTATACAAAGGATTATCGGGTGCGTCTCTTCCGACGGACGCATGTGCATGTCGGAAAGCCGATCCTGTTTGAGGAATTCGAAGCCGGCGCGAAAAGCCCGGAGGAATATCAGCGCATCAGCAATTTCATTTTCGACCGCATCCGCAGTTTGGATGAAAGTGCAAGTGCGGGAAAGGGGCAGGACGCATGATAAGCCGTATCGAGCTTGCCGAATCCTGCGGCTTCTGCTTCGGCGTGCGCCGTGCGGTGGAGATGGTGTATGAACTTCGCCGAAACACCGACAAGCGGATTTATGTGTTGGGTGAGCTCATCCACAACGAGATTTTCATCGAACGTCTGAAAAAGGACGGCATTCAATGTATCGAGGACGAGAGCGAGCTTGCGGCCTTGAAGGAACACCGCGACGAGCTGATCATCGTCATTCGTACTCACGGCGTGACAAAGGAAATGTCCGAACGATTGACGGCCGACGGGTTTGAGGTGGTGGACGCGACCTGTCCGTTCGTCAAGCGCATTCACCGAATCGTGGACGAAAATTCGCGCGACGGAGCGCTGACCGTCATCGTCGGTGACCGACAGCATCCTGAGGTCGTGGGGATACAAAGCTATGCGCACGGCGACACGCTGATCTGTGCGGACGACGGTGAGTGTCTGAAATTTCTGAATGAACGGAAAACAAAAAATGAAGAAAACATCGTTCTTGTTTCGCAAACGACAGGAAACAATGAAAGGTATGTAAATTGTCAGAAAGTTATAAAAAAAGTATATACAACGACAAGAATTTTTGATACAATATGTAGTGTTACGGAAAATCGTCAGAATGAGGTAATGCAGATGGCGGCTCGTGCCGATGTCATGTGCATCATCGGGGGGAGCAAGAGCTCCAATACCCGTAAGCTGTATGAGATCGCACAAAAGGCCTGTCGGAATGTCTATCTGCTCGAACGGGCCGAGGACGTACCGAACGAGGAGCTTCGTCAGCTTGCGGCCTTGTCCGAATCGGTTTTCACCGTAGGGATCACAGCAGGCGCATCCACGCCTGATGATATTATAGAGGAGGTAAAAGTCAGGATCGA
>CAZYFX010000147.1:0-5215 GCA_964646725.1 uncultured Oscillospiraceae bacterium | reverse complement strand
GCAAGCGCGACTTCACCTATGTGGACGATATCGTTGAGGGCGTGAAGCGCGTCATGCAGCACGCTCCCGAAAAGCATACGGGTGAGGACGGACTGCCGCTGCCGCCCTATGCGGTTTACAACATCGGAAACAACAGCCCCGAAAACCTGTTGGATTTCGTGACGATTCTGCAGGAAGAGCTGGTTCGTGCCGGAGTGCTGCCGGAGGATTACGATTTCGAAGCACATAAAAAGCTCGTTCCCATGCAACCGGGCGATGTGCCGATCACCTATGCGGATACTTCGGCGCTCGAAAAAGATTTCGGTTTCAAGCCTTCCACTTCGCTGCGTGACGGACTTCGCAGATTTGCGAAGTGGTATCACGAATTTTATCAAAACAAATAAAACCCGTTGCATTTAAAGTTGCCATGGAGAAACACTCGTAGGGACTGAACATGCATACTCAACCTATAAAACCAAAAAGGAGAATGCAAATGAAAATAGCAGTCGCAGGAACCGGTTATGTCGGTTTATCTATGGCAATTTTGTTAGCACAGAACAATGAAGTCACCGCCGTGGACATCATTCCCGAAAAGGTGGAAATGATCAATTCCAAAAAATCGCCGATCGTCGATAAGGAGATCGAGGAGTATCTGGCAACGAAAGAGTTAAATCTCGTTGCCACGACCGACGGGGCATCCGCGTACAGAGACGCCGAGTTGGTTATAATCTCTACACCCACAAACTACGATCCGAACAAGAATTATTTCGATACCTCGTCGGTCGAATCGGTCATCGAGCAGGTCATTGAGGTCAATCCGGATGCGGTCATGATCGTGAAATCCACCGTACCCGTCGGTTTTACCGAAAAGGCACGAGAAGATTATTGCTGCGACAACATTTTGTTTAGCCCGGAATTTCTTCGTGAGGGAAAGGCGTTGTACGACAATCTTTATCCCAGCCGTATCATTGTCGGCGTTCCTGTCCGCAACAAACGCCTGGAAAAAGCCGCCGAGACCTTTGCGGCTCTGCTTAAAGAGGGAGCGCTCAAGGAGAATATCGAGATTCGTTACATGAATCCCACCGAAGCCGAAGCCGTTAAACTGTTCGCCAATACCTATCTGGCTCTGCGTGTCAGCTTTTTCAACGAGCTGGACACCTATGCCACCGTGCGCGGACTGGATACCAAATCCATCATCGAGGGCGTGGGACTGGATCCCCGTATCGGCTCACACTACAACAATCCCTCCTTCGGTTACGGAGGCTATTGCCTGCCGAAGGATACCAAGCAGCTGCTTGCCAATTACAAGGACGTTCCGCAGAACATCATCTCGGCTATCGTTGCGGCAAACGGTACACGAAAGGACTTCATTGCCGACCAGATCATTTCCAAGCACCCGAAGGTTGTCGGTGTCTATCGCCTCACCATGAAGGCCGGCTCCGATAATTTCCGTCAGTCCTCCATTCAAGGCGTTATGAAGCGCATCAAGGCAAAAGGCATTGAAGTGGTCATTTACGAGCCGACCATGAAGGAGGACAGCTTCTTCAACAGCCGCGTCATTCGCGATCTGGATGAGTTTAAGCAAGCGTCCGATGTAATCTTGGCAAACCGATACAACGATGACATAGCGGATGTATTGGACAAAGTATATACAAGAGACCTGTATTTCAGAGATTGACGAGGAGATATTATGACCGCCTACGAAGCATTTGAGCATACCTATAAAAAAACGCCGCAGCACACCGCATTTACCCCTTACCGTGTCTGCCCGATCGGCGCACATTCCGACCATCAGCTCGGCAAGATCACGGGCTTTGCAATCAACAAAGGCATTCACATTGCCTACGGTCCGAAGGAAAACGGCGTTATCGAGATTCAGTCGCTGCAATTTGACAAACGGGCGCAATGGCATGTGGAAGCCACTCCGAAAACCAAGGAAAACGATTGGGCGGATCATTTGCGCGGCGCAACGATCGCATTGAACAAACGGTATCCGCTTCGTCGCGGTCTTTGTGCGGTCTTGGACGGAGAGCTTCCCATCGGCGGTCTGTCCTCCTCGGCTGCCGTTATCATCACCTATTTGTCCGCACTTTGCCAAATGAACGGGATCACGCTTGCTCCGGATGAGCTGATCACCATTTCCAAAGAGGCGGAAAACAAATACGTCGGCGTGTCCTGCGGCAAGCTCGACCAGTCATGCGAAGTATACTGCAAAAAGGATCATCTGCTGTATATGGATCTGAAGGATGACACCTATGAGCTTATTCCGCAGTCCGAACAGATGAAGCCGTATAAATTCGCAATCTTCTTCAGCGGCTTGGAGCGCAGCCTTGCGGGCTCTGCGTTCAACATGCGTGTGGACGAATGCAGAAGTGCGGCTTATGCGCTCAAAGCATATGCGGGGATGGAATACGGAAAATTCGAAGAAACCAATCTTCGGGATGTTCCCGCAGAGGTGTTCCAACGATACAAGGACAGACTTCCCGACAACTGGCGTAAGCGCGCCGAGCACTGGTACACGGAGTTTGACCGTGTGCAGAAAGGCGCGGAGGCCTGGCGCAAAGGCGACATTGAAGCCTACGGAAAGCTTTCCTTCGAAAGCGGCTACAGCTCCATTCACAATTGGGAGACGGGTTCTCCCGAACTCATCAAGCTGTACGAGATCATGACCCGAACGAAGGGTATCTACGGCGGTCGCTTCTCGGGCGCGGGCTTTAAGGGCTGCTGTCTTGCCATCATCGATCCCGCGTTTACGGAAAGCATTACCGATACCGTGACAAAGGAATATTTGAAGGCGTTTCCGCAGCTTGAAGGAAAATATTCGGTACATATTTGCGAAAGCGCAGACGGAGTGAAATTATGAAATGCTTGATTTTGGCGGCAGGCTATGCCACAAGGCTGTATCCGCTTACGGAAAATTTTCCGAAACCCCTTTTGACGGTCGGCGACAAGACGATACTGGATTGGCTCGTGGACGATATCGATACGGCAAACGCGGTGGATGAATACATCGTGATATCCAATCACAAATATGCACATCACTTTGAGGTATGGGCAAAAACCAAAAAGCAGAAAGTCACGGTCGCAGATGACGGTACCGATACCAACGAAACGCGTCTCGGAGCGGTTTGCGACATAAAATTCGCGATAGACAAACTCGGACTCGACGACGACATGCTTGTGATCGCCGGCGACAATGTTTTGGATTTCAGCTTGACGAAATTCATCGCCTACGCCAAGGAAAAGCAGACCCCCTGTATCATGCGCTACTATGAGCCGGATGAAAAGAAATTGCTGAAATGCGGCGTTGTGACGGTCGATGAAAAGGACAAAATATGCGGCATGACCGAAAAGTCCCCTACCCCCGCGACTCATTGGTGCTGTCCGCCGTTCTACTATTATACCGAAGAAGCGGCCAAGCTTGTGCAAAAAGGAATCGACAGCGGCTGCGGAACGGATGCACCCGGCAGCTATATCGCCTGGTTATGTAAGCAAACGACGATTCATGCCATGGAGATGCCCGGCAAACGGTACGATATCGGAAATTTGGAGAGCTATGAAAAAGTAAAAGCCGAATACAGAGGAATCACACGATAACCGTTCGAACAAGGGGGCGCCATGGAGCAAAACACGATCCGTATCCTTTTCGCTTTGCTGCGTTCCGCGATCTGCGGAACACAATTGACCGACGAGGAACGGGATATCTACTCACCGGACCTGCTTCGGGAACTGTTAAAAATATCCTCTAAGCATGATGTGACCCATCTTGTTGCTCTCGGATTAAAGCAAAACAAACTCGTAACGCAGGAAACAGCCGAAATCGAAAAGTACATTCTCAAAGCAGTTTACCGCCATGAAAGAATGAACTACGAATATGAAAAGCTTTGTTCGGCACTCGAAGAAGCGCAGATCCCGTTTCTCCCGTTGAAGGGCGCGGTGCTGCGAGAGTATTATCCGGAAGCATGGATGCGGACAAGCTGTGACATCGACGTTCTTATCCATCGTAAGGATCTCGACCGAGCCATCGCCTGCCTGACGGACACCCACAGCTATCAAGAGAAGGAACGCGCCACACACGACGTCGGTATGCTGTCACCGTCCGGCGTTCCGGTGGAGCTCCATTTCGATTTGGTCGAAGAAGGACGGGCTCAGGATGCCGTCAAGGTGCTGCGCAACGTTTGGGAGCACACGTCCCTGCACGAAAACAGCCGTTTTCGGTATGACATGAGCGATGAACTGTTCTATTTTTATCATATCGCTCACATGGCCAAGCATTTTGAAAACGGCGGTTGCGGTATTCGACCGTTTTTGGATCTGTGGCTTTTGGATCACCGTGAAAAGGAAACCGCGGCATCCCGAAATGCTTGGCTGGAACGAGGGAAGCTGTTAAAATTCGCCGATGCGGCACGCACCTTGAGCGAAGTATGGTTCGGCGAGAAAGAGCCGAATACGACGGCACTTCAAATGCAGGAATTCTTGCTTCGCGGCGGCGTGTACGGTTCGACGGACAACCGCATCGCGATCCAGCAAAAAAAGCGTGGCGGACGATGGGGGTATGTTGTCTCACGAGTGTTTATTCCCTACGCGAAATTGAAGCGATATTATCCCGTGCTCGAACGATACCCTTTTTTGACGCCGATCCTGCAGGTCAGACGGTGGTTTATGCTTTTAAACCCGAAAATCGCAAGAATGGCGAAAGCGGAAATGGCCTCGAACGGCTCGTTGGATAAAGCAAAGGCCGAGGAAATGAACGCCTTTTTGGATCAAATGGGGCTTTGCTGACGGCGAACACGAAACGAATGAGCGAAAAGCCCTTGACAAAATCCGCAAAAAGGCGTATGATATAAGAGAAATATTATGTAAAAGAGGATCTTAACCATGAAATGGACAGGATTGAACGAATTACGGGAGAAATATCTCTCTTTCTTCGAAAGCAAAGACCATCTGCGTTTACCGAGCTATTCGCTGGTTCCCAACAACGATAAGAGCTTGCTTCTCATCAACTCCGGCATGGCGCCCATGAAGAAATTCTTCACCGGCGAGGTCAAGCCGCCGAGAAACCGCGTGACCACCTGCCAGAAGTGCATCCGTACACCCGACCTCGAGCGCGTCGGCATCACGGCGCGTCACGGCACCTATTTCGAGATGCTGGGCAACTTTTCGTTCGGCGACTACTTCAAGGAACAGGCCATCACCTGGGCATGGGAATTTTTGACCGAAACGCTGGAAATGCCGA
>CAZYFX010000146.1:0-5285 GCA_964646725.1 uncultured Oscillospiraceae bacterium | reverse complement strand
CATTTTGCAAGCATTTCCCCGCATACGTCGCAAACCGCGTCCCGCTCTCCGGATGGAACGAATCGATGGCCTTGATCAAACCGATGGTACCGATGGAAATCAGGTCGTCGTTGTCACAGCCGGAGTAGTAATATTTTTTTGCGATGTGCGCCACCAAGCGCAGATTTCGCTCGATCAAAACGGCGCGCGCTTCGCTGTCACCGCTTTTACAGCGTTCGAAATAAGCACGTTCCTCGACCTTGTCGAGCGGGGGCGGGAAGTTGGCACCGCCCGACAGCTTCAAAAAGAAAAAGAGAAGATCGGAAAACAGTTCGAGCATGAGAAAGCCTCCGTTTTTAAGATCATACTGCATTTTATGCGGCGAAAAGCAAAAATGACATTCGTTTTAGTCGTTTTGTAAAATGATTGAAACGGACATATCGCGAAATACGAAAGGCTATAGATCAAAAACAGGCAGAAGCGCGGAAACGAATCAAAACCGCCGCGCATGTCAAAGGGCACGCACGGCGGGAGCAAAGCGAGAAAACGGCTTCATGGATGCCGGACAAAACGGTCGGATGGCTGTCGGGGTTTGTTTGTCTGCATAAGTTAAGATATAAGAAGTCGTTCGATCGACAACAGGAACATCGGATCTTTGCCGATCCCCAACCGAATAGCAGGCGCTTTTTTGTCAACACTATAAAAATCGAACCTGTTTACGGAAAGGAAAATGAATATGTGTACGGCTCTTACCCTTGAAACAAAGGATTTTTACTTCGGTCGAAATTTGGATTATGAATTTTCTTACGGCGAAGCGGTCGTTCCGACAAAGCGCGGTACACCGCTCGTTCTGCGCCGCGCAGGACATCTTACAACGCGGTACGCTTTTCTCGGCATGGCACATACCGCCGACGGCGTTCCGCTTTATTACGACGGCGTTAACGAAAGCGGCTTATGCATTGCCGGTCTCAATTTCGTGGGAAACGCCTTTTACTTCGCGCCGGAAGAAGCCGACGGTCGGCTTGTACTTGCACCGTTTGAGTTTATCCCCACTCTGTTGGGAACTTGCGCCTCGGTGAAGGAAGCAAGGGATGCTTTGACGCATATGACGCTTGCGAACATCCCGTTCTCCGAGGTCTATCCCCCGTCACCGCTTCATTTTCTGATCGCAGACAAAGACAACTGTATCACCGTCGAGCCGATGCGTGAGGGACTTAGGATATACGACAATCCCATCGGTGTCTTGACCAATAACCCGCCGTTTCCGATGCAGCTGTTGAATTTGTCGAATTACGCGGCTCTTTCGCGAAAACAGCCTGTGCCGACCTTTGCGCCCGGCTTTGAGCCGACGCTGTACAGCCGCGGGATGGGCGGCATGGGACTTCCGGGAGACGTGTCCAGTATGTCGCGGTTTGTGCGTGCGGCGTTTGTGAAAATGAATTCGGTTTCGGGAAGCGGCGAGAATGAGAGCGTTCACCGGTTTTTTCATCTTTTGGGCGCGGTGGAGCAGGTGCGCGGCATATGCGAGGTTGCGCCGGGACAGTTCGAGTTCACGATCTATTCGTCCTGTATGAACGCCTCCAAAGGGATCTATTATTACACGACCTACGACGATCGGCGCATCCGCTCGGTCAGTCTTTCACAAGCTCTGCAAGATTGACAAGTTCACGGTTCATTTTTTCGGCATACCGAACCGTATATTCCGTTCCGCCACGTATGCCGGCGTAATAAACGATTCCGTGCAGACATTTATCGACCATGGTGCGGTCGCGCATCAGAAACAGCGTTCGGGAACGTGCAGCCGTGCGAACCGTTTCCTCGGAGGCATAACGGATGCCGTCGGCCTGCGAAAGAACGAAGTCGTAAAAGCGCCTTTCATCCTCTTTCCATTCATCGGCCTGATTCAAAAACGGAAGTTCCAAAAACAGACGCATCCCCGCGTGTTCCCGACGCAGATCGATAACGGTGGTAGCGGCAAGTGTATCAAAGCCGATCGCGCCGCCGGCGTAAAAATCGGTCACGCCCTGCGCATACAGATACGAAACCGCCAGACGGAGCTTTTGTACGAGCAGGGGCTTGAAGCGGTTCGGCAGTCTGCGGTGCCCCGTAAAAAAGCAGCTGCGCTCAAGACCGTCTGCGGGGAGGGTATCGGAAGGTTCAAGATTTTTGCCGTCTTCGGGAAAATATGCGCTATCGGCATCCGCATCGTCAAGGGTATCGCCAAAGAATGATAATTGTCTCATTGGGTGCTCCTTCTTGCCGTCCGTCGGCAGCTCCGTGTTGCGGTGATTCTTCGGATATTCGTTTTTTACGAAACCGTCTCGACCTTCAACAGATTGGTCGTGCCGGGCGTGTTGAGGGGAAGTCCGGCCGTGATGACTACCGTATCGCCCTTGCACACAAGGTCGGTCTGCTTGGCACAGTCCACCGCGTGTAAGAACAATCGCTCCTCGTTGTCCTGATTGAGTGCCAGAACCGGATAAACGCCCCAGGAAAGCGACAGCTGATGGAAGGTCTTGATCTCGGGCGTTGCCGCCACGATGGCTTCTGCGGGACGGAACTTGGATACGCGCCGTGCCGTTTCGCCCGATTTGGTGACGGCGATAATGGCCTTGGCATTCAAGTCGCGCGCCGTGGTGCAGGCCGCGTCGCAAATGGCGTTGGTCTTGTCCTTGGTGTCCATCACATACGGGCCGTCATCCTGCATATGCATGTCGAAATAATCCGTCTCGGCCTGATGAACGATCTTGGCCATGACTCGGACCACCAAGTCGGGATGATCGCCCATGGCCGTCTCGCCCGACAGCATGACCGCACTCGTTCCGTCAAATACGGCGTTGGCCACATCGGTGATCTCGGCACGGGTCGGGGTATTGTTGTGGATCATGGATTCGAGCATCTGCGTGGCGGTAATGACCATTTTTCCCGCCTTGTAGCAGCGCTTGATGAACTTCTTCTGGATACCCGGCAAGCGCTCGTATTCGACTTCGACGCCCATGTCGCCGCGCGCGACCATGATGCCGTCGGAATACGCCAAGATATCGTCGAAGTTGTTGACGCCCTCGATGTTTTCGATTTTGGAAATGATCTTGATGGCGTGGCCGCCGTGATAGTCCAAAAACTTGCGCAGATCGATCACATCCTGCTTACAGCGGACAAAGGAGGCTGCCACAAAATCCACGTCGTTTTGAATGCCGAACACAAGATCGCTCTTGTCCTGCTCGCTCAAATACGGCATGTCGAGGTGCGCATAGGGAATGTTGACGCCCTTGCGGCTGCTGATCTCGCCGCCGACCATGACTCGACAGGTGATGTCGGTCTCGGTGGCGGAAAGCACCTCCAAGCACAGTCTTCCGTCATCGATGAGCACACGGTTGCCCGGAACCAGCTCGTTCGGCAGATTTTTGTAGGTGACGGACACGCGGTGCGCGTCCCCTTCGATTTCTTCGGTGGTCAATACGAAGGTGTCGTTTTCGGCAAGACATATCTTGGCGTTGTCCTTGAAAACGCCGATACGGATCTCCGGCCCCTTGGTATCGAGCATGAGCGCGATGGGTTGTTCGGAATCCTTGCGCACTTTCTTGAAGGTGTCGATGACCTTTTGATGGCTTTCGTGCGTGCCGTGGGAAAAGTTGAGACGTGCTACGTTCATGCCGCACTCAATGAGCTTTTTGAGCATGTGTGCGTTGTCGCTGGAGGGGCCTAAGGTACATACGATTTTTGTTTTTCTCATAGCTGCTTCGTTATCTTCTTTCTGTAATTATAAAAAACTCAGTTTTTCATGATCGCGCCGCGATTGGCTCCGCTGACAAGCGCCGCATAGCGGGCAAGCCAGCCTGTTTTGATATTGGGCTCGGGCTTGACGTAATGCTTCTTGCGCTCTTCGAGCACCTCATCCGATACCTTGACGTTGATGGAGGCCGCAGGGATGTCGATCTCGATGAGGTCACCCTCTTCGATCAAACCGATCTCTCCGCCCGCCGCCGCCTCGGGGCACACATGACCGATGGAAGCGCCGCGGCTTGCGCCCGAAAAACGTCCGTCGGTGATGAGTGCGACGGTCTTATCCAATTTCATACCGGCAAGCGCACTGGTCGGATTGAGCATCTCGCGCATACCCGGGCCGCCGATGGGACCCTCGTAGCGGATGACCACCACATCACCGTCCACGATCTTGCCGCCGTAAATGGCCGCAATGGCTTCATCCTCGCTGTTAAATACACGCGCCGGACCCGTGTGCTTGAGCATTTCGGGAGCGACCGCACTGCGTTTGACCACACAGCCGTCCTTGGCGATGTTGCCCCAGAGGATCTGGATGCCGCCGGTCGGGCTGTACGGATTTTCAATCGGACGAATGCTGTTCGTGTCGCGAATGTGAGCACCGTCAATGTTTTCCGCAACCGTCTTGCCGGTTACGGTCAGAGCCGTTCCGTCCAAAAGTCCGGCGCGAAGCAGCTCGGCCTGTACCGCCGGAATGCCTCCGGCCGCTTCCAAGTCCTGCATATGCGTCTTTCCCGCCGGTGCAAGATGGCAGAGATTCGGCACCCTTTCGCTCATTTGGTTGAACAGGTTCAAGTCAAGCGGAATGCCCGCTTCGTTGGCAATGGCAAGCAAATGCAAAACGCTGTTGGAGCTGCATCCGAGCGCCATATCGCAGGCAAGTGCGTTCTTGATCGAGACTTCGTTGATGATGTCGCGCGCACGAATGCCTTTTTCGACAAGCTTCATGATCGCCATACCGGCATATTTTGCCAAAATGGTGCGCTTGTTGCTCACCGCCGGTACGGTTCCGTTGCCGGGCAGAGCAATGCCGATGGCTTCGCACAGACAGTTCATGCTGTTGGCGGTATACATGCCGGCACAGCTTCCGCAACCGGGGCAGGCGCCCGTCTCACATTCGGTTAATTTTTCTTCGTCGATCAAGCCCGCCTTGTACGCGCCGACCGCCTCGAACAGCTTGGAAAGACTGACATCCTCGCCGTCGTAGCGTCCCGCAAGCATCGGACCGCCGCTGCAAACGACAGCCGGAATGTTGAGCCGTACCGCCGCCATGACCATGCCGGGCACGATCTTGTCGCAGTTGGGCACAAGTACAAGGCCATCCAGGCCGTGTGCCATGGTCATGGTCTCCACGCTGTCGGCGATCAGCTCACGGCTGGCAAGCGAATACTTCATGCCGATATGTCCCATGGCGATGCCGTCGCACACGCCGATGGCGGGAATCAGAATCGGCGTACCGCCCGCCATGCGTACACCGGCCTTGACCGCTTCGGCGATCTTGTCCAGATTCATGTGGCCGGGGACGA
>CAZYFX010000145.1:0-5294 GCA_964646725.1 uncultured Oscillospiraceae bacterium | reverse complement strand
CGCCGTCCGCAGACGGCGAAATTCCCCCGTTTTCGTAATTAATACGCCGGAGTGGGGTCGCAAACTCTTTTCGGGGACACCCTTGAAAAAAACTTGCATTTTGCAAACCTTAAAGTTAAAGAAAGGATTACCTATGAAAAAAACACTTGCTTTGCTTCTTACCGTCTGTTTGCTGACGGCCAACGGCACACTGCCCGTCATGGCCGCCGACGATGCCGCCGAGACTGTAACCGCAGATAACCAAACGCCCGATTCCGAACTTTTCGAGGAACTGTATACCGCTTCCTATGAGCTCTCGGACGGTCTTACCTATACAAGACAGCTGACCTATCATCCGACCTACGGCTCCGAACGCGAATTCTCGCTTACCTATACGCCGGGAAGCGACACGCGCCTTGCGTTTGTGAACGGCGAATACCTGTATCAAACCGCAACGGTCAAAAACCTTGCTACCTACGAATACCCCGAAGAGAACTATGTGGCCGGTATCAACGCGGACTTTTTCAATATGTCCACGGGCGTTCCCGAATCCGCCTACATAAAGAACGGCGAGCTGTATACCACCGACCGCAACAGCTTTTGCCTTGCCGAAGCCTCCGACGGACACTATTTCATCGACAGGCCGCAGATCTCACTTTTGCTGATTTCGGACAGCACCGAAACCGAATACACCGTCTTGCATTTGAATAAGGAATTTTCCGAATACGGACTGTATCTGTACAATGCCCGCTATTCGCCCACCACGCACATTTCGACAGCAAATACGGCGGTCGTTCTTTGTCCCTACACGGAATGCTTCACCGCCGACGAATTGACACAGCTTTTCGTACAGACTGTGGGCGAAGAAAGCCAAGAAGCAAAAGCACAATTTGACGCGCTTTGCGATTCGGCCGCCGCATATTTTTCGCTAACGAAAATCGGTGACCGATACTACCATACATCCGCTCCGAATCCTCACATCGGTCAAAGCGAAAAGGTCGTGGTGACAAGCGTCAATCCCGAGGCGGGAAACGAAAGCATTCCCGAAAACGCCTATTTGCTCTGCGCCGCCAATTCTTCCTACGGCTATACACTCATGGCCATGAACGAAGGGGACACCTTTGTCCTTAAAATCGACGGAAACGAAGCCTTTTACGACGTTCAAAACGCCGTCGGAACGGGAACGATGATCGTGATGGATTCCGCCGTCGCTGATGACCGCACCTTCAGCCACTATATGAGCGCCCAACCGCGCAGTGCTGTCGGGATTCGCGCCGACGGGTCACTCGTGTTCTATGCGGTGGACGGACGGCAGAAAAACCACAGTGCGGGCTTAAAGCTGTACGATCTCGGCGAACGGATGCTTTCGCTCGGCTGCGTGTATGCCGCCAATCTGGACGGTGGCGGTTCGACGGTCGTCCATGCGTCGCTTCCCGGAAGCGATGAGGCCGTCACGGTCAGCTCTCCCTCCGGCGGCTCGGAGCGGCGTGTATCCAACGGCGCGGCATTTTTGAATACAGCCGAAAAAACAGGTGTTGCCGCTTCCGCTTACGCCTACGGGGACTATTATCTGACCCTGTCCGACACCCCCATCTCGTTGGGCGAGCTTGTCCTTTCGGACGAAAACGGCTTTTCTGTCGAAACGGAGGAGACAAAAGAGACTGAGGAATCAGAGGAAACGAAAGAGAATATAACGGTCGAGCTGTATACCGGGGACGATTTGTCAAGTGTCGAGGACGGCATATTTTGGCCGAACGGTGCGGAGGGTGTCATCGAAGTGTTCGCGTCGCTTGACGGCGGCCAAACCGAAAATGTCGCCGCGACCGTCGTGTCCCTGGCCGAGCCGGATACCGTCGAAGTGACTGCCGACAAAACCGAGATTGCACCGTTTGAGACGGTGAATTTAAGCGCCGCCGCCTTTTACCGCAAGCTTCATGTCGAATCTGCGCTTTACAGCTATATCTGGACGCTTTCCGATGAAAACGAAACCGACTCCGAAGCACTCGGAACGGTAGAGGGTGGTGTGTTCACGCCGCTTGCGGACGGAACGGATGTGACGGTAACGGCTTCGCGCGGAAGCGTCTCGGCCGATGTGACCGTGCATGTGGCCGCCTATCCCTTCGTCGATATAAAAGACCATTGGGCAGTTAAGGAAATCTACGCGCTGGCAAAGGACGGTATCGTCAACGGAGAACTCGACGCAGAGGGGACGCCGTATTATCTGCCCGAGAGGACGTATTCACGTAACGAATTTATCGTCATGGTCGAACGTCTGACAGGGATAGCAAGCGAAGCGGAGCTGCCGACCGATGAGGAGCAAAAAACCGCCTTTGCCGATGCGTCGGCCGTTCCCGATTGGGCATATGAAGCCGTCTGGCAGCTGTGGACGGCGGGACTTTTGGAGGACATCACGCACCGAAACGATAACATGGAGCCCACCTTGGACGGTGCCATGCCCATCACGCGCGGTGAGGTGATAAGCGTCATCGGAAAAATATGCGACCCCGCCGAACCCGATTTCGACTTGGAGAGCTTTTCCGACCTGTCCGAGCTCGAAAAAATGAACGACAGCATCAAAAACGCGGTTTCCGCCGGCATTTTTTCGGGCTACGACGACGGCACGCTTCGCCTTTCCTCGTATCTGACCCGCGCCGAGGGAGCGGCAGTGTTTGTCCGTCTGCAAAAGCATTTGTCCGAATCCGTCATGAATGCGGACGCGATTTCAAACGGAAACGCGCTCGGCGAATAGCATTATGCGAAAATAATATAACAAAACGTCGTTTTTTGAAAAAGTGTTGACAAAAGAATACATTTGTGCTATAATGCTTACGGTAACAAGTACGCGTACCAGAATCCGTCGATAAGAAATTCAAACACATCGGAAAGGAAGAACCACACCATGAAGCACAAATACACAAAACAGGCGGCGTTTCTTTTGTCGGCGCTCATGCTGCTGTCCCTCTTGCCGACGCTGTCGCTTGCGGTCGTCGTACCGGAAGAACCGCAGGCTTTGACCGAAACGAATACCGCACCCGACGTGACCGCAGAGGTGGTAAACGCCATGATCGCCGCTCTGCCCGAGGCTTCCGCGCTCGACGAAATGTGCGACGAAGAGCTGAACGACGTTTACGACCGAACGCAGGATGCGTATGACGCCTACGAAGCGCTCTCCGACGAGGAACGGGCGCTCGTTGTCGGTGCGGAGGTCTTTGAGGAGCTTTTTGCTTGGTTTAATGAACAGGTGTCGGCTCTCTGCACGGCAAAAACACATAATTTGGGGGCTGACGGTGTTTGCTCAGAGTGCGGAGACACGTATCGAGCAAGAGTGAAGAGCTCCGGAGTCTATTATCCAACATTGAAAGGAGCTATCAATGCCGTAAGCGAGGGTGGAACGGTATTGCTTATGTGCTCTTCGGACATTGGAACGTATACTCTTTCGAAGAAGATTACTCTTAACCTTTACACGGACACGCAAAAGTCGGCCAATACCTTGTCCGGAACAAAGTTTACTGTGTCGGTATCGGGGGTTCACATTAAGGGACCGGGCATAATAACCGCACCTGTCATTGTCAACGGAAGTCTAACTTTTCAAAATAATGTAACATTGACGGGTGGGCTTACCGTTAAAGGTGGGTCTGTAACCTTTAGCAGCGGCCGTATAAGTTCAAATCCTTTGAATATTTCGGATGGTTTATTCAGACAGAACGGCGGTTCCGTCACAGATATGATCGTATCGGGCGGCAGAGCTGTGATCGGCCGTGGTAAAGTAACGACGCTCACAGCAACCGGCGGATCAGTGGATATTTCCGGCGGTACGATCACCACTTTCAATGTTTCCGGCACGACCGAGTCCGACTTCACGGGCGGAACCTTCGGCACTATCACCTGTGCGGATGGGTTGAATCCCTTTTCTCTGCTGGCCGAAGGCTATGCCTACAAGGACAAGCAGGGAAACTGGGTCGCACGGGACGAGGATTTAACAACACTAAGCAATGTTACCGTTGAGCTGTGTACACATCGCTACAGCGGTAGTATCTTTTGCGTTGCCTGTGGACACGCATGTACGCACGAAAGCGTAACCGATGAAATTTGCGATGCCTGCGGTATGCATTTGGCAAAAGTGCCGACCGTGAACGAAAACGGCGTATACGAGATTTGGAACGCCGACCAGCTTGCTTGGTTCTCGGCTCTTGTCAACGGCACGTCGGAGGACGGAACAGAGAAAAACGCCGCGGCCGACGCTATTTTGATGGACGATATCCATATAAATGTCAATTTGTCGAAGATTCTCAAAGAAGATTCGTCCTCGGCTACGGTATGGACACCCATCGGAAGCGCGGACAGCCCCTATACCGGCACGTTTGACGGAAACGGAAAAACCGTGTTCGGACTGTACAGTACCGGTGGAAGCGGAAACAACATCGGTCTGTTCGGGGTGGTTGACGGCGGTACGGTGAAAGATTTTAATGTATACGGAAGTTTTGCTTTATCCGAAACGGTTGAGAACGTCGGCGGCGCGGTGGGACTTGCGCAAAACGGCGCAACCGTCAGCGGCGTGACCTCTTATGTGACGGTGAGCGACACGCGAAAGGATGTCGAGTCGCGTATCAACCGTATCGGCGGCGTAGTGGGCTGTCTCAATTCAAAAAGCACTGTCACCGGCTGTGTCAACTACGGTTCGATCACCTTAAAGCACGGCGGCGCGGTAGGCGGTGTTGTCGGTTCTGTTTCGAACGCCACCATGACCGATTGCGACAATCACGGGGCAGTCGTCTCGAACGGCAATTCCGCACATGTCGGCGGTGTGACGGGAGAAGCAATGTCGGGAACGACGCTTGACCGCTGCAGAAACCTCGGAAGTGTGACCTCCGGCGGCTGTGACTGTATCGGCGGCGTTGTGGCCTACAGCAACGAAAACTGCAAAATCGAAAACTGCGCCAACCTCGGCAAGGTGTACTGCACCGCAAGCGGACACGGCTTCATCGGCGGCATTTTGGGCTATATCAACAATGCAAACTTTGCCGGTCTTTCCCATTGCTTTAACTATGGCTCGATCGTGACCGTAGACACATATACGAACTACGCCGGTGCAATCCTCGGCTGGAACAAGACAAAGAACAACACCTACAACGGCGGCAACGTGTTTACCGATAACTACTATCTTGATACCTCTTGCGCAAGTGCTTACGGCACGGGTGGCGGTGCGGTTTCCGCCACGTCCAAAAATGCGGCGGCGTTTTTGAGCGGGGAAGTGGCATGGTTATTAGACCTGTT
Organism: uncultured Oscillospiraceae bacterium; assembly: GCA_964646725.1. Taxonomy (GTDB): domain Bacteria; phylum Bacillota; class Clostridia; order Oscillospirales; family CAG-382; genus UMGS882. The sequence continues at coordinate 41 of CAZYFX010000145.1, read as the reverse complement.
CGATAACCCACAAAGGCTTGAAAAACTCAGAAAAATCTGGT
>CAZYFX010000144.1:0-5389 GCA_964646725.1 uncultured Oscillospiraceae bacterium | reverse complement strand
TCTATTATCAACCGATCGTTGAAGTGGATTTGGGCGAACTGCCGTCAGACGCAACGGTATGTAAAATCAAAAAAGGTGAGGTCGGTTACGCAACCTTCTCCGACACGGCCATTGTTTGCGGCACAGAGCTCCCAGAGCTTTACACCACCTCCCACGGCTACAGCTTCTTGGGCTGGCAGGATGAAGACGGAAACTACATTACGACCGCTCCCGCCGAGCCCTGCACGGTCACGGCAAAATGGCAGGAAAACAAGCCCGGCTTGAATCTGCTCACCGGTACGACGAAGGTGGCCGATTTCGAAGACGGTCTGGGACGGCAGTATGTCGTACAGAATCAAAACGGCAGCATTAAGGCGTATACTTCAATCAAACGTATCGCCAATCCCTTCAAGACAACAGTTGACGGAAAGGAAACCTATACGGTCGGCAAAAACACCTCCGAAGGAATGCTGCACGAAAACTTCACAACTCGTGGCAATGAGGAGGATTATATTTCCTGGGCACTTCCGGTCAAGCTCGAAAGCGGCCGTCAGTATACCTTCCGTTGGGATGTTTATACCAACGCCCCTTGTGCCGCTCAGGGTTGGCTATTAAATTCGAAAGCCCCTAACAAGCATACCGACATAGCTTCCATTCTCGACACACAAAAAGCCAAAGCGTTCGGAACTTACAGTTATACGGTCACACCGACCGAAGACCGCGCGACAGTCAGCTTGCAATATAAGTTCGATAAAGCGGCAGAATCGGGAAATTACGATATTTACTTCGACAACATCGCCGTCTATTCGGACTACAAAGTTACTTACCATTACTACGACGGTTCGACCGAAGTCGTCTGGTATGCCGCTAACGGCGCTTCTACCTACACGCCGAACAAAACCGCTGTTTACAACGGTACCGATCTGAAGAAATTCATCGGTTGGTCAACCGTCGAAAACGCGACCGAAGCCATGACCACGGTAACGCTTGCCAATGAAGACATCGATCTGTATCCGGTTTGGAACGAATTTACCGACGGCAATGAATATCTTCTTTCCTCTCATGTGAATGCGAATGCTGTGACCACATTGACCACCTCCATGCCGTACAGCAAAGCCGAGCTTTTAACGGCCGACGGTAAGTCGCTGACGATCGAAAGCGACAAGGCAGTTACCGATACCGCTACCGGTGCGACGCTTCTGGCGGAAAGCAATACGACCTTGAAGGTCACTCCCGCCAATTACTCCGGCGAAATCAAGGTTCGTTTCACTCTTGCAAACAACCAAGAGCTCACCTCGACCATTCACATCGTATCCGGTAAGTACTGGAAGCCCGGCCTGAACACCGTCACCGGCACGACCGACGGCTTTACCGTGGACGGCTTGACGCTCACGGATGTTGCAAAAGCTTTTGACACCGCAGATTTTAAGATTGGAGTCAATCCGATAACCAACGGCATTAACACCAGAGCGACCGCTTTGTATGCGACGGTGAAGTGGCACTATATCCACAACGTTAACAATTTCTCTCCCGCCATCGAAAAGGAAAGACCGTTCGTTTACTCCTACGACATTCTTTCCAGCAAAGCCGTTTACACCATGATCAACGGCTCGGGCGGCGGGGATAACGGAAACATTTATGTCGAGTCGAAGGGACAGAGTGAAGGAGCCTGGAAGCATGAGGCATTGACGATCAATCTTTCCAAGGATGCCTGCTCCTCCAAGAATCTTCCGACAAATGGAGCTAAAGACGGAACCTATTGGATCGGTATGGGCGGTAAGGGCGGCACGTTTGGAACCTACGCCGATCACAACGATTCTGCTTCAAGCGTTGACAATTATCTCTACCTCGACAACATCAGCGTAATCCCCTACTACAAGGCCACCTACGTCAAGCTCGACGGCACGACGGACACCGATTACTTCCTCTATGACGAAAACGGAAGCATCTTAAAGTCCTACACCCCCGACACCGAAAAGCTCGGCTCGTCCTACTACGCACTCACCGAGAACGGCACTCCGATTACAGCAACCACACCTGTTACGTTGAACAATGCCGACATCACGCTGTATGCCGTTGCCAAAGCCCCCACCAACTCCGGTAAGACCTCCGTTCGCACCGGTACAAATGCAGGTGTGCGTTTCTTGGCAAGCATTGAAGCAAACGACGCTGTTTCCGAATTCGGCTTCATCGTTGCACGCGAAGATGTTATCACCAAGGAGGGTGCCACAACGGACGATCTCAAATTCGGCTCGACCGGCATCACCGAAAACACAGCCGTCGAAAACAACTTCAACGGTAAGACCGACGCGGGCTTTGCCTTTGTCGGCGCAAGAAACTATGTCAAGGACGGCAACGTAAACAAGTATACCGTGGAGGATGACGGCACCTACAGCTACACAGGCGTCATCATCGGTCTTGATAAATCCTACAAATCCTACGATGTGGACGCAGACGGCAACCGCGTGACCTATACGACCCGTTACGACGTTGTGTTTGCCGCACGTCCGTATGCGATCATCAACGGCATGTATTTCTACGGTTCGGTAAGCTCCGCCAGCATGGAGCAGGCTGCCGAAAGCATTCGTAACGACGCAAACGCCTCCGATACGGATAAGGCATTTGCCGAAGATATTCTTAACAACACAAAGCAAGCCGTAACAAAATAAGGAGTACTCGAATGAAAAAGAAATACACAAGCCCTTACGCCGTTCTGACAGCAGCAAGCCTGTTTGAAGACATTTTGCTCGTAAGCTCGGAAATCGATCCGGATGCCCTTTTCGAGGAAGACGAAGAGGATGACGAAGAATAAAAGCGTTTCCGAAACGTAGTTTGATCCCCTCGACCCGCTAACAGCGAGCCGAGGGGATTTCGTTTGTTTTATATGAGCGCACATTGACAAACATATTTTCCGCCAACGGATAGAAATATGTGTTTTTTCGCAGAATTTACATATCGCGCCCCCCCCCCGTTCATATTGTATTTAAATATGTGCTTTATAATCTTTCAAAGATTGATGTATTAAAGATTCGCAACATCGCAGTTTGATTTGCCGAAACGCGAAAGGAGCCTGTAAACATGGATAATGCAGCCGACCTGCAACGCCCCGGTGTGGCCACCAAATACTGCAAATATTGTGGGAAGATCATTCCCGAAAAAGCCGTGATATGTACGCATTGCGGATGTCAAGTCGAAGAAATCAAGCAAGCGGAAGCAAGCCCATCCGTTGTCATAAACAATTCGAACAATAACACAAACACAAATGTCAACACAAACGCAGGTTTTGTCTGCGGAAGGCTGAAAAACAAGTGGGTTGCGTTCTTTCTGTGCTTGTTTTTCGGTTATTGGGGGATACATAAATTCTACGAAGGCAAGATCGGAATGGGAATACTCTATATTTTCACGTTCGGCCTTTTGGGTTTCGGATGGGTGATCGATACGTTCGTTTTGCTTTTTAAACCAAATCCGTACTATGTTTAAAAACAGCGAAATCGTCTGATACAATATTCAAAAGAGCTGCAGGCAACTCGATTGGGATTATCGTTTTGCTGCAGCTCCGTTTTGTTTTATCGGTCTGTTGAAAAAGCGCCCCGGCATGGGATGATAAGAGGTCAAGTCTGCGCCAAGGATGGAGTTTTAGGTTTCTTACAAGCACATTATGCCGAAACATGAGTACGATAATCGGGACTCATACGTTTTTTTACGCAAAATGTACATACTCCCGCATCGCCACAACGCTCATCGTTTCTTTCAGCTCCGTCTTGCAGCTCCACAGCATTTGCGCGTACAGCGCGACCGGATACAGAATTTCTTCTTCAAACATTCCGTCCTCGACCAACGCATAAATACATAAATCGCCGCCCTTGGCCTCAACCATTTCGCGCACCATTTCAAGCGCCTTGTCCGCATAGGTCAGCCAATACGCTTGGATGTAGCGCCAGATCTTATGCTTGCGGAGCACACGCTCGTTTTTCTTCTCCTTCGAGCTTACGCCGATGCACTGTGCGCCTTGCGGATGCTCAAACTGTGACCAATCCAGCTTCACAAGTCCCTTTGTTACAACACCGAAGCGGTCGTTCGCGCCGCGAAGTGCGGCAGCTTGCCGAACAAAGGCCTTGGTCGCATCAAAGCTTTCGACATCCTTGGGAATATAGGAAAACGGAAACGCGCCGCAATTTTCCCAGACGATTCGAATACGCGGATCGACGGAGGCAATGTGGTTCAAGTGGCTTTTTACGGATGTGGCATGCAAGCCGAACAGAATGTCGAGGTTCGGATATTTTTCGAAAAACAGCGCCGAGGTATGGTTCACAAAACGTGTCGCCGCTTCGGCGATACAAATATCTCCGGCATACTCGACGGCAAGCTCGGTGAAGGTTTGAAAATAGATACCGTCCGCGCAGGTATGGGCGTATTGCTTCTCGTATTCGGCCAAAATGGAAGCGGATTGCGTTTCCGGATGTTCAAAATCGCATGTATCGAAATTCGTGTCCCACAGCCACGGAAAGCCCCAGTAGATCTTGATGTTTCGCGCATGGGCATATTCCACGATGTCCGCCGCATTAAAGGGCGTATGATCGTTCCAGAAAATGACGCGATTCATTTTCAGCTTCATCATATGCTCCAAATAGCCGCGATAATCATAGACCACATGTCCCCATGTCCACAGGCCGCGCTCACCTGTTTCGGGCGCGGAAGTCAGATCGAAATCCGGCAGTGTGTCAAGGGTGAACGGATCAATGACGTATCGGTCATCATCGGGATGCTCGACGCGCACCAGGTATTCGTCATAAAAGGCAAGAACACCGTACAGAACGCCCGCTTCGTCGAAGCCCTCAATGTATACGGTGTCGTCCCGAACCGTCAGACGGTAGGATTCGCCGCGGGACAGCGCGTGCTCGGAGTGCCGGTCGATATACGGATTGTCGGCGGTCATTCCGATGTAAATACAGCGGTACGCGGATACATCTTTTTCGTCTGCGCTCAAACAAAGCGGATATTCGCCGGTATAGTCGAGAAGAATTTTCGTCAATTCCTCTATGGCCGTTTTTCGTATGGGAGTTTCGGTACGCCCGGTCACAATGGCAAATTTCTTATTCATAAGCGTCTCTCTTTCTGTATGGAAGCAATATAAAAGGGGCGAAATCAGCGACAAAACGGCTGATTGCGCCCCGACAGTGGCTTGTTTCTTAAGCCCAGAACATTCCGCCGGGCTTGGGCTCGGAGATAATGATACCGCGAAGGAAGGCAATCGCCTTTTCAAGTCCTTCGGTGCTGGTCATGAAGCTATCCTCATGCTCGATGCTCATAACATGGTTGTAGCCGATAAGCTGGAGCATGGAAACCATATCCTTCCACTTCTTTTCGTCGGTGCCGTAGCCGAGAGCACGGAACACCCACGAACGGTGAA
>CAZYFX010000143.1:0-5399 GCA_964646725.1 uncultured Oscillospiraceae bacterium | reverse complement strand
AAAGGGCGGCGCGGGATTTTTGAGGCGCACCGTCTTTTTGAGCTCCTTGACGGTAAAGGGTTTTCCGTCAATGGCGTGTAAAATCACGTCGGTCTTATCCTTGTCGGACAGCTCGAATTTTCCGTGCGTCTGATAGGTTGCCTTGAAGTTTTTGCCTACACCTGTGCGTAACATCACGTCGATGCTCCAGTATTCTTCGGACTTGAAAGCACGTATCTCGTTTTCACGGTCTACGATTAAGCGTGTGGCGACCGACTGCACACGGCCGGCCGACAGTCCGCTCTTGATTTTTTTCCACAGAATGGGGCTGAGCTGATAGCCGACAATGCGGTCGAGGATGCGGCGCGTTTGCTGTGCGTCCACAAGGTTCATGTCCAACTTTCCCGGGTTCTTGACCGCCGCCTTGACGGCGCTTTCGGTCACCTCGTTGAAGCGGATGCGTTTGGCTTTGGTTTCGTCCAAGCCGAGCACCTGCATGAGGTGCCAGGAAATGGCCTCGCCCTCGCGGTCGGGGTCGGTGGCAAGGTACACGGTGTCGGCCGCTTTGGCCTCCTGCTTCAAGCCCTTGATGAGCTCGCCCTTGCCGCGAATGTTGATATATTTCGGTGCAAAATCGTGTTCCAGATCGATGCCGAGCGTACTTTTGGGCAGATCGCGCACATGACCGACCGATGCGATGACTTTATAATTTTTTCCGAGATATCCCTTGACCGCTTTGATCTTGTTGGGAGACTCCAGAATGACAAGCTTGTTAGCCACAATAACCTCCGAGAGACAGCGAATGGTGAACGGTGAATAATGAATAGTGAATAGTGAATGTGTCAGCTGCGCTCATAGCGTCCGCCGGGCAGACTGTGTATCAGTCCGTAGACCTCCAAAAGCGTTAGGGAGGACAGCGCGTCGTCGATCTTGACTCCCTTGGCCACGATCTCATCGACCGTCCACATATCCTGTGCGGTGAACAGCGAATAAATTTTCATTTCTTCCGGTGAAAGCATGGAAAGATCCGGTGTGTTTTTTTTCGGCATCGAATCGATCGATTTCGCTTTTGTGTTTGCCTGTCCCCTCGTCGCGGACGGAGCGGAGACGGTTTCTTCAGCGTTTCTTTTCGACTCGGTAGGCTTTTTCGCGGGTTTTGCCTTTTTCGTTTTCACGTCCGATTGCGGTGGGGCGTGTTGAGGCTTGGGAAGTGTGCGCGACGTTTCGGGTTGTGTATTTTCTAAAACCGAAAAGGCTTCGAGCACGGCGGCGTTTTCGCTCCCGACCGGAACCTTTACGCGCTGATTGACCAATAGTCTGTGCGGATACATCAAGGAATATTCCGACAAAAAGTCGGCGGCGTCGGTAAATACCTGCGCTCCTTCCTTGAGAAGCGAAAGCGGCCCTTGGTACAGCGGATCGTTGATATTGCCGGGGACGGCGAAAACGCGCCGTCCCTGGTTAAGTGCGTGCATGGCCGTGATAAGAGCGCCGCTTCCTTCGCCGGCTTCGAAAACGACGGAAGCAATCGAAAGTGCGCTGATGATGCGGTTGCGAACGGGAAAATTTCGTCCTTCGGGCGGTGTGAACGGCGGAAACTCCGAAAGGATGAGCCCCTGACGGGACAGACGGAAGAACAGTTCCCTGTTCTGCGACGGATAAATGCGGTCGATCCCGCAGCCCAACAGTCCGATGGCATAGCCGCCGGCGTCAAGCGCTCCGTGTATACAGGCCGCATCACAGCCGAGTGCCAGTCCGTTGATCACCACCGCGCCACAGACGGCGGCCGTGTAGGCCGTTCGATAAGCCATCCGAAAGCCTTTTTCGGAGCAGGAGCGTGTGCCGACCATGGCGAAGCAGGGAATGTCGTCAATCAGATCGACACGTCCGCGATAGTACAGCACGGGCGGCGGGCTGTCGATGGAACGGAGTCGCCCCGGGTAATACGGATTGTCGTAGGTCAAAAGCCCGATGTGTTCCTTCTCGCAATATTCGAGATACCGCTCGGCTTCTCCCAAATTCTTGTCACAGAGCCGCGCACAGTCACTTGGCGAAAGGCCGATGGCGGTGTAATCCTCGTGCGTTCCGTCGTAAATGCGTCGGATATCGCCCATCCTCTCCAAAAGAAGCTTGGGTACGGCGGAGCCGGGATTCAATTTGGTGCCCAACCAGATATAGTAGAGTGTGGAATCGTCTGTCATGGTGTCCGCCTTTCGTAAAAATATACACGAAGCCGTCCGAAACGGCCTATTATGTTTTACTCTGCTTTTGCTCGGATTCGGTTTGCTTCCCACAAAACCACCGAGGCCGCCGCCGCCGCATTTAAGCTTTCCGCGCCGACGCACATGGGAATGTACAGACTGTGCGAACAGGCCGCCGCTACCTCGGCCGAAGCGCCGTGTCCTTCATTTCCGATGACAAAGCTGTCGTCCGGAGCAAAGGAAATCGAGCCGAGACGGACGCTCTTGTCCGAAAGAAGCGTACAGAATACACGTCCGTTCGCTTTCCGCAGAGCGCGAACGCTTTCGTCAAGCTTTTCGGCGCGGTACAGCCGCACACGAAACAGACTGCCCATGGCGGCGCGAAGCGTTTTGGGTGAATACGGGTCGGCCGAGGAAGCGCTGTACAGAATTTTGTCAAATCCGAAAGCGAACGCACTGCGCACGATCGCCCCGAAATTGGCGGGGTTTTGCACGTCGTCGAGCAAAATGAAGCCGCCTTCGGACAGAGCCGCGTCGGATAAGGTGACTTCACACGGCTTTCGAACGCAGGCGTAAATTCCCTGCGGAGCCGATTCGGTGGTCAGCTTGTCGAACACCTCGTCGGTGACACGGTAAAGGGCCGCATCCCCCGCGCTTTCCAACAAAGCCGCGTAAGCGGATAAAGCCTTGTCCGTAAAAAACACGGAGGTCACCGTAAGTCCGCTTTGCAGGGCTTCCCGCAACAGCTTACAGCCTTCGACGGCAAAAAGCCCCTCGGACTCTCTTGCCTTTTTATCGACCGAGAGCAGACGGGCGCGGTTCACCGCTTCGTTTTTGCGCGAGGTGATGACGGTGTATTCCATGTGCTTTCCTTTCACTCCGTTTCGGGTTTTGCCGCAAGCCTGTTTGGGGGACAAAAGAATATCATTTTTTATTTTATACCGAATCGCCCCTCAATTCAATGATTATATATGAACGGAAACGATATTTCGTGAAATTTCGGTAAATGAAAACCGCTGATTTTGTTAAAAACAAAAAAAGAGCGCACGGCGGTCGAACGAAAAGCCGTTCTGTCACGCACAATATATAAGGTAGAAAAGCGCATTGTCTGGGGATAGTTAACAAAAACGTAACACGTTGAACCGCAAGGTGTGGTATGATTATAAAAAACGAAAAAAGGAGCCGTGCATCATGTTCGAGCTTTGGAAAAACAAATACGCCGCTCTGTCCGAGCCGAAGGAGCTGTTCACCGTTTTAGTCGCCGCCGCCGGGAGCGGCCGGCGCATGGGGGGCGTGTACAAGCCGCTGACGCCGCTAAACGGTCGGCCGATGATTGCCTATTCGTTGGAAGCCTTTCAAAAATGCGGCTTTGTCAAGCAGATTATCGTCAGCGCGCCGAATGAACACGCCGACGCTATTCGCAAAGAAGCCGAAGAAGTCGGCTGCACCAAGCTCGTTCGCATCGTGCCGGGCGGCAAGACCCGCGCCGAATCGGTGAAATGTGCGTTTCAAGCCGCTTTCCCCGATAAAAGCGCCGTGACCCCCTTTTTGGCGATACACGACGCGGCTCGTCCGCTGATTACGGAAAGTCAGCTTTCCGACGTGTTTTTTGCCTGTGTGCGCCATGGGGCGGCGGTGGCGGCCACAAAGGTGCGCGACGCGGTCAAATATGCTTCTCTCGACGGATTTGTTACCGAAGAGATCGAACGGAACGGTCTGTGGCAGATTCAGACGCCGCAGGCGTTCGATACCGACATTTTCCACACGGCGCTTGCGACCGTTCCGCCCGAGGAGGCTGTCACGCTGGTGGACGACGGGGCACTCTTCATGCGTGCCGGCTTTCGGGTGATGTGCGTCGAGACGGGTTTTGCCAATTTCAAGGTGACTTATCCCGAGGATGTGCGTATGGCCGAGGCGATCTTACGCGAACGAAGAACGGAGGAAATGCAATGACAGGCATTCGTATCGGACACGGCTACGATGTCCACAAATTGGTCGAAGGACGAAAGTTAGTCTTGGGAGGCGCGGAAATTCCGCATACGGTCGGGCTGCTCGGACATTCCGACGCCGATGTGCTCACCCATGCGCTGATGGATGCGCTCTTGGGGGCGGCGGCACTCGGCGATATCGGCAGGCATTTTCCCGACACGGACGGTGCGTATAAGGATATTTCAAGCCTTGTACTGCTTCGGCGTGTGCGGGAAATTCTGGAGCAAAACGGCTATGCGTTCGTCAATGCCGATGTGACGGTCATCGTGCAGGCTCCGAAGCTGGCACCGTATATCCCCGCCATGCGCGAAAATCTGGCGGAGGTTCTGCATACGACCGTCGAACGCATCAACATCAAGGCAACGACGGAAGAGCACCTCGGCTTTACCGGCCGAGGGGAGGGGATCGCCGCTCACGCGGTCGTGCTGCTCGAAAAGCTTGTCTGAAGCTTGATCAAAACGGATAAGGAGGAGAACGCATGGCGCTTGTACGCTTGGATAAATGGATCGCGCAGACGCTCGTGATCAGCCGCAAGGAGGCCTCTGCCGCCGTCCGTGCGCGGCGCGTCACGGTGGACGGTCTTATCGCGAACGCGGATGCGAAGGTCGATCCCGAAAAAAACACAGTCTGCTTTGACGGACGGCCGATCGCGTATGCCGAGCATCTCTATTTCATGCTCAACAAGCCGGCCGGTGTTGTCTGCGCCAACGAGGACGCGCACGACGGGACGGTCATGGCGCTGTTTCCGAAGGAATACCGCGACAAGGGACTTTCCACTGTCGGACGTTTGGATAAGGATACGGTGGGACTTCTTTTGGTCACGGAGGACGGAGAGCTGGCGCACCGCCTGCTTTCTCCTAAAAGTCACGTCGAAAAGACATACTTTGTCACCGCCGACAAGCCGTTTGTGCCCGAGGATATCGACATTATGCGGCGCGGCATTGTCATCGAGGGAAAGAATACCGCTCCGGCACGATTGGAGCTGTGTGAGAAAAATCCGTACAGCGCCCGTGTGACGCTGACCGAGGGAAAATTCCACGAGGTCAAGCGGCTGTGTTATGCCTGCGGGGAGAAAAATGTCACCTATTTGCGGCGCGAACGCTTTGCGGGTCTGTCGCTTGATGCGACGCTTGCGGAAGGGGAATGGCGCACGTTGACGTCTGAAGAATCGGCAATCTTGAAAAGTGCCGTCCGTCAAGACAATTCAATCAGCATACAATGGATTTCGTC
>CAZYFX010000142.1:0-5400 GCA_964646725.1 uncultured Oscillospiraceae bacterium | reverse complement strand
CCAGATTTTTCTGAGTTTTTCAAGCCTTTGTGGGTTATCGAACAGGTCTATTATATCATTTGGTGCTTTGTCAAGGTAGTAGGTAGTATTTTCTTGCGAAAATCTCCACCTCTCCACCTTGACAAGTTTCCACTCTGTTTTATTTTGGAAAATGTGTCACCTATCATTGACAATTGCACATTTTTCATAGTTCTCAAATCATTGAGAACTTATGCTTTGTTCGGGATATACTCTGCCGTTGACGACAGAGCATATCCCTCTTTTCTTCCCCATCAAGCTTTATTCTTCCAGAAAATCCGTTCCCCTCACCGTCTGTCCGTCCACAACAAAGGTCTTGATCTCGTTCGGAGCGAATTCCGTGGTGAAGGTCGTGTCGAAAAGTCTGAACGAAGCCGTCGTGCGACGGTTTTCGGCCTCGTAGCAACGAAGAACGTATGCATCCGAATCGACCTTCTTTTTGAGCGCCGTGACGATGATATTGCTTTCCGATACCTCAATACCCATAAAGGATGTCGGAAGCGACCCGTGGTGGAACGTCTCGACGATCGAAGCGGGCGGATTGTTCAAGCGCTGTTCCTCGCGCTTAGCCTCCGCAAAGCCTTCGAACGGGAACAGCGTGTAGGTAAATTCGTGCTCCCCCTGCTCCATGTAGGTGCAGAACTCGTCCCGTTCGCCGAAATGGTCGGCAAAGATTGCGCCGCGAAGCACGGTGAGCGACAGCACATTGTTTTCGGCGTCAAAGCTGTACTTGGAGGTCGTGGCCATCCCCATGCCGTGCGTTTCGTCCTTTAAGACCGTCCATGCATGGGTCGGCTGTTCGCTTCCGTCGGTCGGACGCTCGATGAAGCCGAACGGGATCTCACAATAGGCTCTCGGCTTTTCAAGGTCGGTGCGAAGGTTGAATTTCAACATCTTATGCCGTTCACGGAAGAATATCTTCGTCTTGACGGTCACACGTTTTTCCCCGACGCACAGCGAATAGTCGCGGCAAAGCTCGGTATTTTCGAAGTGTTGCACCGAACGCACCGTCGCGCGAACGGGGCCTTCCTCAATCTTATGCAACGAGCCCTTTGTGCAGACGGCAGCGCATTTTTTAAATTCGGTAATGCCGTGCGACCAGGTATCCGAATCCGTCTCATCCATCAGAACGCACGAGCAGTCTCCCACGACCGTTTTCCCGGTCGTTTTATCCATCACCGACGCGATCTCCCCTGTCTCGGCATTAAAATCCACACGCAGATATTCGTTTTCCAAATGCGTATCCGACACACCGAGCGTGTTTGCGATGACCGCCTCGGGCGTTTCGAAATACATACGGCAAACCGTATAGCCGAACGCCGGCACACGCACGGAAAACAGCGTATCGAATTTGTCGGTGCCGTTTGTGCGCGACGCGCGTACCTTTTGGAACGGCAGAGACGCTCCGTTTGCGTCCGTCACAAGCTTCGGCAGATCGTGTACTCGCACTTTTGCCTCGACCTCGAAGGACAACGGATTAAAGACAACGACCGGTGTGCCGATGTTTTCCTCGCATCGCCAGGCAAGCACCGGCGGCCAGTATTTGTACGGCTTCAACTCCTTACCGTCCATGGTGTCGATATTCCAGGAAATTTGCTGAAGCGAATAGTTGATGTTTCGCTCGGCGATCGATTGCGCTTCGCCGTGTACGATACGCGCGTCGTCATACGCTTCGCGAAGGGAGCACCCGCCCAAAATATCGTGGAACTGGTTGAACAGCACGTTTTCCCACGCCTTTTTCAATTCCTTTTCGGGATAGGGTGTGTGCATAAGACGCGCGGAAAGCACCGCATACGCCTCGGTTTGCATCAATTTGTTTTCGCACAGGCGGTTGTTTTTCTTGATTTCGCTCATGGCACTGTAGCAGCCCTTGGCGTGAAATTGCAAATCGTCGCGCACGACCGGCACGTCCGCGTTTTCGACAGACTTGAAGTATTCATCGGCGGTCGCGTAGACAAAATCCTCCGAAAGGGTTTTGTGCATGGTGTCGAGTAATTCGACGGTCGCACCGCCGCCGTGATTGCCCACGCCGTAAAATGCCATCATATTTTGATTTTCCGTCTGCGCCAGATTCTTCACCTCATCGAAAAGGTGTAAGCGCACCATGTCGATGTTGTAGGCCTCGGGAATGCGGTAGGTACGCACACGGCTTCCGTCCGCGCTTTCCCAGTCGAACAGATACGACGGAAGCGTCTTTTCATGCTTCATCGGACGCATGAACACATAGCTGTCCATGCCGCTTTTTCGCAAAATCTGCGGAAGGTTGCCGTTGTGTCCGAAGGAATCCACGTTGTAGCCGATGTGCGCACGAACGCCGAACTTCTCTTCAAAATAGCGTTGCGTAATCAGCGCGTGCCGTGCGAACGACTCGCCCGACGGCAGATTGCAGTCGGGTTGAATGAGAAAACCGCCGACAAGACACCAGCGCCCCTCCTTGACCCGCGTAACGATCTCGTCGAACATCGCCTTGTCGCTTTTTTCAATCCACATATAATATGCGCCGCAGGCCGAGGTGAATTTGAAATCGTCGAATTCCTTCATACGATCCAACGCACTGCGAAAGGTGGCCTTGATCTCGGCAAAGCCCTCCTGCCAGCGCCACAGCCATACCGGGTCCAAATGAGAATTTCCGATCAGATATACTTTTTTTTCCATGCGTTTTAAGTTCCTTTTTTCGTGTTCGGTCGTTATTTACAAGTTTGTTATTTACACTGCCGCCCTATGTCCGAGGAACAAATCGTTTCTTCGGATCACTTTAATGATCATTCCGCAAACATTCCGCGGAACATGGGCGCATCCTTGGGATACGGCGCATACGGTACGAGTGACGGTACATGAGATACCTCCGGCAGACCATCCGTCACGCGCAAAAGCGTTCCGCCGACCTGTCCGGGCATGTGATAATCGTATTGACCGGTTTTCAAGCCATATACAAAGCGAATCCCCCGATAGATGATACAGGTATTGACGTTGTGCCAATGACCGACGCAAACGGCAACAAGACCGCATTCTTCGGCAAGCGCAAATAAATCGGGGCTTGCGTCGGCAGACTGTGGAACGCGCACATTTTCGTGCTTGCTTCCGAAATCGCCGTCTTTTGCGGGCACATCCACGCCGACAGTATAGAAAATGCGATCATCCCGCAGGTAGCCCTTGACCTTTTCGGCTGTTACGAACTCCTCTGTGGGAATGTGGTACGCAAGCAAAGCTGGGACGGTTTGTCCGTAAGCCGTCCGAATATTCGAAGCACGAGAGCGCACAAATTCGAACTGATCGGCGTAGAGCCCTGCGGGCTTCAGACAACCGTTGGAATCCAACATGTACAGAACGAATTTCAGTTTATCGCCGACTGTGATACCGACGGTATAATTGCCGTTTCCCGTGACGTTTCCGCGCTTAAACAGGCAATATTCGCTGTTTTCAAGCCGTTCGCACTGCCATGTCACACCCTTGGCCGTCTCGTTGTCGTGATTGCCGAACACGGGCGCCCAGGGAATACGGAAGGAATCCATCAAACGGCAGAACCAATCCAGAGTGCTTCCGTCATCATCAAAGGAGCCGTAAACAATATCGCCGGTTATAAAAATAAGGTCCGGTCGGGTTTGCGCGACAAGCGAACGAATGTGGTTGCCGCACATTCCGTCAAAAGCTTCGGGTTGCCATGCTTTTATTTCATCGTCGCGTAAACGGTCCGGCGTTCGGCGTTGTTCGGCGTTGATGACCTGCATATCGGTAAGTTGCAGTAGGCGCGGTTCGACGCGATCTTCGGCAAGCGGTACGATAAAATCACAGCCGTCAAAGCGCGGGTCGGCAGAAATGAAACGCTTCATGAGAGATCCTCCTCGAAAACGGTAAATTCTGAAAGTTCTTTTGGGGAAAGTATAGCATAAAACACAGGCAAAGTCAAGATAAAACGCCGATATTTTCAAACGCATGGGCGAAAAATATCGGCGGTGTGTATTTACAGAAGTTTTTCCAACCTTTTTCGGAAAAAGCCGACGTAAACGTCGTAGGCGCTGTGGTCGATGATCTCGATGAGCTTTAAAGCTTTTTCGCATTCGTTGGCGGCTTTTTTCAGCTCACCTTCGGATTCATAGTATTCCGAAAGCTTTTGCATCATTTGCAGGAGATTTTCGAAGGAAATGTGCTTCTGCTTTTCGGCAGCTTCGTATTTCGGCTTGCCCTCCAAAAGAAAGGCCATTTCGGTGAGCTTGGTAAAGTAGAATTCCGGTATCTGCTCGATGGCGGCCGCGGCGGCGGTCAGATCCCCCTTTGCCTTGTAAGCGTAGGCCAAAAAGCGATAAGCGTCGTAGCGGATATCGGAACGCGCGGTGCTTTGTACAAGCGAGGCGGCAAGGGCAATGGTGGTATCCGGATCCTTTGTGTAGTTGAGCACATACAAAAGATTGTTTTTCAAAATATCATTGTCGGGATATTTTTTCAAGCCGTCCTCCAAAATACCTTTGCTTTTTTCCGGGTCGCTCTCGCGAAAGCGATAGGCACTTTCCGTGATTTCTTCGATCTCTTTCTCGACCGCCCGTAAGCTAAAATCAAACAGTTCGTCTAGGCTTACCCCGAAATAAGCGGCAAGAGAGGGAAGAAGTGTGATGTCCGGCAGGGCGATGTCGGTTTCCCATTTGCTCACCGCCTGATAGGATATGCCGAGTGCTGTTGCCAGCTGCTCTTGCGTAAGTCCGCGCGATTTTCGCAATGCGCGAATTTTGGCTCCGATGTTCATACTATCGAGTAACCTCCGTATGGTTAAAATTCCATCAGCGCTTTCGGTATACCCATTATAGCAGAGATAGGCGAAAAAAGCAATAACCGCCTAAGCGTTTGTTTCAACCGACGGTTGAATTTTACACAAGAGCCTCGTTGTTTCGAAAAACGGAGAAAAATGCACGATATGTCGAATAAATTTTCCGCAATTTTGTATAATACTCTTGACAGAATCGGAAAAATACTGTAAAATAGATACATAACAGATTGGAGTGAAGTTCAATGGCAGACGAGACATTCGACTTTGAAGAAGAGGTCTTTACTCTTACCGATGAGGAAGGCAACGAAAGCGATTTTGAGTTTATCGGACGGATCGAATTGGATGGCAATATGTACGTTGCTCTTATCCCGACCGACGGCGATGACGAGGAATACGTAATCTTAAAGGTAGAAACGGATGAAAACGGCGAAGAATTTTTGATCACCATTGAGGATGACGAGGAATTCGACAAGGTCGCCGATGCGTTCGAGGATGAGTTTATGTCCGAGATCGATTACGACGCGGCGGACGAAGCCGACGGCGAAAATAAATAACCCTTTTGAAAGTGTCGGATGCGGTGGTTTCCTGACCGTCCGTTCCGTATGCTGGAGGGTGCGTGATGT
>CAZYFX010000141.1:0-5412 GCA_964646725.1 uncultured Oscillospiraceae bacterium | reverse complement strand
GTCAGCTGTGCTTTTTGTCAAGCACCGATGGAAGCGCCGAAGAAACGGAACAGCGCACATGCCCCGAAAAGCCAACGACGGACAAGCCCGGCGCTTTTGATCGCCATTGCCGTTTTGTCTGTCCTGTTTATCGGGATCGTTGTCGCATACTTGGTTCAAAACCACACGCCGCGAACCAAAGGCTTTTCCGGAAGCGGAGGCAGTGCTTCCTCCTACGAAAGCGGCAGGACCTGTCGGGTCGTATTTAATCTGAATTGCCAAACCGACGCGCCACAGCCGGAAGCACAGACCGTGTTCTACGGACAATATGCCTCCTTGCCGGTCATCAAGGATCGAAAGGGCTACATCATTTCCGGTTGGTACACCGATCCCGCCTGTACGGTCAGGTTTAATTTCCATGCTCCGATCTATCAGAATTGTGAGCTGTATGCCGGCTGGATCGATATCATCGATAAAACGGATACCGACGGTGACGGTCTGACCGACGCGTTTGAGCGGTATTACAGAACCGACGCCGCCGATGCGGATACGGACGGAGACGGCTTGAGCGACTATTATGAGCTGTACGTTTTGGGACTTGATCCGACGCTTGCGGATACGGACAGAAACGGTATCCCGGACGGATCGGAGGATTTCGACGGAGACGGCTTGACCAATCTGAGAGAGAAAGAGCTTGGTACCGACCCGACAAAGGCAGACACGGACGGTGACGGACTGGATGATGCGAGCGAAGTCAATGTTTACAAGACCGATCCGCTGAAAGCCGACACGGACGGGGACGGCGTGAGCGACGGAAAAGAAATACAGCTCGGTACGGATCCGTTGACGAAGCAGAACACTTTCTCGGTGGTGTACGAAGCGGAAGCCTCGGAAAGAGTTACCGACGCGACAGCCTTTGTTTACGTCAACCTGTCCGGCAAGCAGGTGGACAGCTTGAAAATCCGAAGAGTCGAGGATTCGGTGCTGTTCCCCAAAACGATGCCGGGATATATGGGTCCCGCCTATGATTTCAGCGTATCCGGGAACATTAAGAATGCGGTCGTAAGCTTCCGCTTTAACGTTTCCGACAATATCGACCCGGTCATTTATTGCTTCGGAGATGAAACGAACGGCCTGTTAAAGCCCTTGCCTACGACGGTATCGGGCAACGTTGCAAGCACGACCGTCAATGCCTTTTCACGGTATATCCTGCTCGATCGAAAAGCTTTTGAACGTGCCTTTTATGAGATCGATGCGAGTGTGGATATTAAAACAGATTCGGACAACGACGGAATTCCCGATTATTTCGAAACCGGTCTGACGCTGTTTAACGGCGTAAAGATCATCTTGAACAAGGACGATCCGGACGTCGATAAGGACGGCTTGAAGGACGGAGATGAAATCCGACTTGTGTATGAGTACAATGCGGACAAGACCAAGGTTGTGGTTCGCGGAATAATGCTTTCGGATCCTACGAAGAAGGATACCGACAACGACGGTATCGCAGATGCTTCGGATACGGCACCCTTCGAAAAGGGATTGGCCGGCGGGATCGTCGGAGCCTTGACCGTAAGCTCATACGGCACATCCGAGAACAAGTACAACGGCTTTTCCGGACATGCTTACTTGACCTATACAAGCTTTGTTGAGGACAGCAAGTATATGTACGGCATCTGCGTTACCTCGGCAAATTCGACGGCGGAAAGCATGAGCATTAACGGCACACCGTCGTGGAGAAAAATCGAGTTGAGTCCGAATCGGGTGATCACGCTCAGCAGCATGGCGGAATTTTTGCCGGTGTCTTTGCGCGGCACCTGGATCAACAATGAGTATTATATGTTTTCCGAATCCGGCGTTCCCCGTGACCAGCGTTCCTTGACCTGTTATCTGACGGATGAGCAGGTCGATAAGCTGGCTGCCTACACCAAAAACTATTCAAAATGGAGCCTTTTGTATAACGATGCAGCCTATGCTTCGGAAATCTGGAATGCGGTGGTCGGAGATAATCTGTCGGCAAAGACCTTCTGGAACAGCCCGACGAAGCTCAGCTACAGCATTCAAGGGCGAAAGGAATGTAAAGTCGGTGCGCAAATGCTTGCGCCCATGCCCTAACGCAGTATAAATTGATTCACGCCGGGAAGCTTTGACCGCTTCTCGGCGTGTTTTTCCGCTCAGCAGGGGATCACAACGGTGCGCCTTTGCGGCAATTCATCGCCGCTTATGCCGTTGGCGGCACGAAGCGAGTCGCGCGGAACCTCGTATTTTTTTGCGATATCCCACAGCGTTTCCTCCGAATCGGGGTAGTAAACGATGTATTCGGCCTTGCAGAGCGGCTTCGGCTCGTCGTAATGCAGAACGGCTCCGTCGATCGCCGCAAAGCGATGCTTTTCTAAGCACAGCCCGCTTGTCTCGGTTTCGACGCGCACGAGAATCTCGCCGTCGCGAAGCACCGCGTCGCAGGACAAACAGACCGTGTCGGTGATGTAGCGCCGTTCGGTTCCCGACACGACCGTGCTGTCCGTGGGTAAGCGCACGGGAAAGACGCCCTCTACGCATACCGGCTCACCCTTTTCGTCGCGCCCGATCACTCGGACTCCCAGCTTGCCGGTCAAGTACAGCTTTTCGTCGCTTATTTCGGGCGACAGCGCCGTCAGAACGGCTTCGCTGTCGGTGAGCTCGACCGGAAGCCCGCGTTCACCGCGCAAAGCTTCCTCGATGCGGCCGTGCGACCCGATAAAGCCGACGATGCTTTCCGAAGCGCAGGCCTTCTTTTCAAGCTCACAGCCGAAGGTCGGACAATAGCCGTCATCGAAATAGGTGAGCTCCGTTTCGGAAAACAGGTCGGCGTTCAGCGTGTAAGAAAACGAAAATTCCAAGACCCGATTTTCCCCATACGGGTCGAACGCGCTTGTAACATCGGATGCGCCGGGCTGTATCTGCACCGCTACGGTCATGTCACTTTGCAGGCCGTCCTCCTCAACGCTTCCGTCGAAGGGGATTTCCTTAATCAGATATACATATTCCGTGCCGTCGGTGCTTTCGTTCGGTTCGGCGCGGTAGGTACAGTGAAACACGGCAACGCCTGCATAAACGAGCCGTCCGTTTTCGGTGCGGCAGTCGGTGAGTGACAGCTGAAGCGTGTGTAGGATGACGTCCGACACGTTCGGTTTGTCGGCATCCAGGGTGACGCTTTCACCGACAGGCTCGGGCGCATAGACGAGTCTTTTTTGCGTGACGGCCGTCGTGTGACAGGCATGAAGCTCGACTTCGGGAACGCTGTCCGGGTCTAAAAGCGTACGACTTCCCATATCCTCAACTTGAACATGCAGACAAAGGCCCATGCGCACGTCCAAGGCGCGTGCTCCGCGCGGACGCGCCGAGGCCGAGAGCACCGTCCCCGAAGCACGAGGGACAGCTTCGCCGATGGGTTCGGGCATTTTGGAGGCTTCGAAGGTGTGTTCGAGCGAGGCGGGGAAAACGGTCGAATGCAGGGTGTTTTGCTTATCCGACAGATAGAGCACCTGTATGTTTAGCTTTCCGGATACGCTCACACCTCCGCTGACAAGAGAGGCGTTTAAGGAAGTGATACGCGCGTCGGCATGGACGATTCGTCCGATCCCGGGCAGATGTTCGGGAAGTGACGCTTCGACGTTTAACGGGAATTCCGCTTTATCGGCGAAAACGGTGTTACACAGGGGAAGGGTATACGGTTCCATAGACATAGAGAAGGCTCCTTTGCATATTGTTTTTGCTAAACTATATGCATCGGAGTCCGAAAACAGAACGTTTTTGAATACAGGAGCTAAGATTTCTTTTCGCGCAAAAAAATACGCAAAAACGGCTTCAAAAAGCGCGGTGGTTTAAAAAGAACGATCTTCACGGTGAACGCATCCTTTCCGACAGGTCTTTTTAGGGACATTTTAAGGCAAGCAGTCCGGCAACGATGAGCAGAACGGCTTGCAAACAAATGAGAACAGCGGGAGGCAGAAAGCTTGCAACCAAGATACCGAAGCCGATGCAAAGTACGCCCGCCCCGAAGCATGCCGCATATTTTTTCATGAACCGTTGCCTCCCTTGCTTGCCGTTTAATGCAGTATATGCTTCTTTCGGCGCGTATGCCACTCATTCGTAAGCTTTTTCGCAAATCTTTGCAAAATAATGCCGATCGGTCTTGACAAATCACGCTTCTTCGTTTATGATAAATACAGTACTATTTTTAATGAAACGGAAGGAAAATGAATATGCTTATCGGTATCGATATCGGGGGAACCAAATGCGCCTGTGTCGGGGCAAATCGGACAGCGGACGGCGGCGTGGAGATCGTTGCGCGCGAGGCGTTTGAGACGGCGAAGTTCACGCCGTATGGGGCATTGGACGAATTTGACCGTTTGATTCGCCAAATTACGCACGGAGAAAAGCCGGAATCCATCGGCATCAGCTGCGGCGGGCCGTTGGACAGCGAAAAAGGCGTAATCCTTTCGCCGCCGAATCTGCCGGGCTGGGATGAAATAGAGATCGTGCGACATTTTGAAGAAGAATTCGGGGTATCGGCTCGGCTGCTCAACGATGCAAACGCATCGGCTCTTGCGGAGTGGCGCTACGGCGCGGGCAAGGGCACGAAGAACATGATCTTTTTGACCTTCGGTACGGGCTTGGGCGCGGGTCTTATCCTAAACGGTGCGCTGTTCGAAGGAACCAACGGCATGGCGGGCGAGGTCGGTCACATGCGTTTATCGCAGTTCGGGCCGTCGGGCTACGGAAAGTGCGGCTCGTTCGAGGGCTTTTGCAGTGGTGGAGGGATCGCGGAGTTGGCGCGCAGTTTGGCGAAGGAAGCTCTTCAACGCGGAGAGAAGCCGTCCTATATTGGCGAAAACGGTTTGGATGGGGCAAACATCACGGCGAAAACGGTTGCGATAGCTGCGCGGTCGGGAGATGCGACAGCCTGTGAGGTGTTTCGCATTTGTGCGGAGAAATTGGGCGAGGGGTTATCGATCCTTATCGATCTGTTCAACCCGGAGGTAATCGTTTTGGGCAGCATTTATGCGCGTTGTGAGGATCTGCTTTACGAAACGGCCATGCGGACGATACGAAAGGAAGCGCTTTCGCAGAGTGCCTCGGTCTGCCGTTTGGCGCCCGCTCTGCTCGGTGAACAAATCGGTGACTACGCCGCCCTCTCCGCCGGGGACGGCGAAGCGCCGTTGCAATATTCGCGGGCGTAGTTTAGATAAAATTTGTAATTTGCGGACGCGTTTTTTACCCCGCCGCGCGTCCAATGGGACTTGCGGCTCGGCACAAAAGACCTTGAAATTCGCACACTCTAAATGGGCTCCCTTGTGTAAAGCAATGCTGTCAACTTAAGCTTTGCTTTAAGACGAAAGTGCTAAAATCAACGCAGAGTTACCATGCCCTTTATATGATACTATGCCCTTTTTA
>CAZYFX010000140.1:0-5415 GCA_964646725.1 uncultured Oscillospiraceae bacterium | reverse complement strand
CACTTCGGTAGCCGTACCGGAGGTCGAAGAAATGGCGCAGAAATGAGCCTTTTTGCGCAGCTTCGGAATACCGAACACCTTGCACATATCCTCGAAAGTGATTTCGGGATATTCGTACTTGATCCACATAGCCTTAGCCGCGTCGATGGGAGAACCGCCGCCGATGGCAACGATCCAGTCCGGCTGGAATTTCTCCATAGCGGCCGCACCCTTCATGACTGTCTCGACCGACGGGTCGGGCTCGATACCCTCAAACAGCTCGACTTCCATGCCGGCTTCCTTTAAGTAATCGACCGCTCTGTCCAAGAAGCCGAACTTCTTCATCGAGCCGCCACCCACACAGACCATAGCTCTCTTGCCTTCGAAGGTTTTCAGAGCTTCCAAAGCGCCCTTGCCGTGATATAAATCTCTCGGTAAAGTAAATCTTGCCATTTTTTCTTTTCCTCCGTATTATATATTTTTAAACTTTTATTGCATCCAAAGAACTTTTCTGTTCTTTCATTTTTATTTTAACACGGAGTCAGCAAAAATTCAAATGTAAAAAACGTATAGCGGTATTCGCAAAACGATATAGCCCGACGGCCGGCTGTTTTGAATATTTGAATGACTCAAGAATTTCCGACAAAATCGCAAAACCATCTTGCGTCCCGTCGAAAAATATGCTATACTGAATGCAACCTTTGAAAAGGAGGCCGTCCCGTGGAGCAATCCCCGCACGCACATGTCGTTTTGTGTGCGCTCAATTCGAAATACGTTCACGTCAACCTTGCGGTTCGCTATCTTGCGGCCTACGCCGACGCTCACGCCGCGCATTTCGACTGCACCATCGTCGAGGGAACGGTCAACGAGCCGATCGAGACGCTGCTTGAACGGATTTTGACGGAACGGCCGGATATCATAGCCTTTTCGACCTACATCTGGAACGTTTCCGTTATTCGCGCTCTGTGTAAGCATCTGCAAAGCCGAATGCCCGACCTTCCCCTCTTGCTCGGCGGCCCCGAGGTCACCTATAATCCGAGCGAATATCTGACCGATGGCGTTTGCGATTATGTGCTTCGCGGCGAAGGCGAAAAGCCGTTTACGGCTCTGTGCGATGCACTTGTCGCACAACATCCCATCCCTTCGGATTTCGGCATTTGTTTCTCGGACGGCAAAGTGCGTTTCGAAAAGCCCTATGTCGAAGCAAACCTTGCCTCTCTCGAAAGTCCCTACACAGCGGAATATCTGTCGAAGCTTTCGGGTCGCATGGCCTATGTCGAAACTTCGCGCGGCTGTCCGTATTCCTGCGCTTTTTGTTTATCGGGTGCATGTCGCGGCGTACGTTTCTTTCCGATGGACGAGGTCAAGCGCTTTTTGCCGCTTGTCTGGAACAGCGGCGCGGGGACGGTCAAATTCATCGACCGCACCTTCAACGCCGACAAGGCGCGCGCCAAAGAAATTTTACGTTTTATTGCGGAGCACCGCACCGAAATACCGCCCGAGGTTTCCTTTCATTTCGAGGTAGCCGCCGACCGAATGGACGAAGAACTGCTTTCGCTGCTTGAAAACGCTCCCACCGGTCTGTTTCAGCTGGAAGCGGGACTTCAAAGCTTCAATCCGAAAACGCTGGAAGCCGTTTCGCGGCATACCGATCTCGAAAAGCTGTGCGCCAACGTCCGCCGTTTGGCTTCTTCGGGGCGCGTACATATCCACGTCGATCTGATCGCGGGACTTCCTTTCGAGGATTTCGTGGGCTTTCGGGACAGCTTCAACAAGGCATATGCGCTTGACGCCTCCATGCTTCAGCTCGGCTTTCTCAAGCTGTTGTACGGAAGCACTCTTCGCGCCGATGCCGACGAATACGGCTTTGTTTTCGACGACACACCGCCGTATGAAATACGTTCGACCGCATGGCTTTCGGCCGACGAAATGAAAACGCTCCATGCTGTGGAGGATGCCTGTGACCGACTGCACAATTCAGGGCGATTTCGAGAGACGCTTGCCTATGTGCTCGAAGCGACGCACCTTGCGCCGTTCGATCTGTTTCTTGCGTTCGGGAAAAAGCCATCTCTTCCGCTCGACGAATACACGGCGTTTGCATTTGATTTTTTCGCATCGCTTCCCGGCATCGATCGGCGCGTCTTACGCGACAAGCTGTGCTGTGACCGCTTGCGCACCAACCGCTCCGCCAAGCTTCCGCCCTGTTTGAAAATTCCCGATGAGCGTCTTGCGCGGCTTTCCGCGCGCTTAGCCGAAACTCCGCAAACCGCACCCGCGCCCGGTATTCGTCGTGCCGTATGCATTTTATACACTCGAAACGAGCTTGTCTACGCCGATTACCCCACGCACGAAAAATCGCACAAAAGCGGAAGCTTCGGAGAAGAAGCAACCTTGCATTTTCTGCCGCTTTCGGCCTTTTCCGACAGCCAAAAAGCGGAAATCCGATTCGAATCATCCACACAAAATTCCAAGCAGAAAGAGAGAACTTCATGACAGAAAAAGAAATCGGCGAAATTCGCCGTCGCTTCCAAACGGAAAAAACGGGCATCACTCGTGTACGCGGCTGCTATGTCAGCGAAAAGAAAGAGATCGTTTCGGAATTCGATCAGTCCTTTCTCACCATGTCGCAGGCCGAAAGCGAGGAAATGCTGTCGGTGCTCAAAAAGACCCTGTCCGGCAAGCTCGGAAAAAATTTGATCAATCTCGAATTTTCCACCCATCAGGTTACCGACGGCGAGGAACAAAAGACGTTGCTTACACTGCGCGACAGCGAATTGGCGGACGACGAAGCCGTTCACGCGCTGTATGAGCGCATCCGCGAGCACACGGGGTTGGAAGGAAACTACATCATTTTTCTCGTTTGCGACAAGTACGACGTGTTTTCCTATGCCGCCGACGGCGAAAAGGACGTCGACTCCTCGTCGATGTTTACTTACATACTGTGCAGTATTTGCCCGGTCAAGCTGACCAAACCCGCGCTCAGTTACTATTCGCACGAAAACAAATTCCACAGCGTCATGTCCAATTCGGTGGTCAGCGCTCCCGAGCTCGGCTTTATGTATCCGGTATTCGACGACCGCACTTCCAATATTTACGGCTCGCTCCTCTACACCAAGAGTACCAAGGACAGCCGCGATGATTTTGCCGAAAGCGTATTCGCTTCGACCGTTCCCATGCCGGCGGCTAAGCAAAAGGAAAGCTTCGAAGCCCTGGTCGGCGAAACCGTTTCGGGCGAAAGCGACTTTGCAGTGGTACAGGCCATTCACGACGAATTGTGCGGCCTGATCGCCGAGCACGAAGAAACCAAGGATCCCGAGCCGCTCACCCTTTCGGGCGAACAGGTCAAGACCATGCTCGCTTCCTGCGGCGTGGAGGAAGAACAGCTGGAAGCGTTCGACGAAAAATACGAGGAGGAGTTCGGCAAGGACGCCATGGTAAGTCCTCAGAATCTGGTGGACGTCAAGCAGTTCGAGGTACGCACACCGGATATCGTCATCAAGGTCAATCCCGAACGCAGCGACCTTATCAAGACCGAAGTCATCGACGGAAAAAAATACATTCTCATCCGCGCCGAGGACAACGTGGAGGTCAACGGCGTTCCCATCAAAATCAAATAAGGTTTGCGAAAAGACCGCAAGGAGGCAGCTTCATGAGTTCAGTACATATACCCTCTTGCCCGACGGGCGAGACGTTATCAAACGATTTTCGCTTTACGGCGGACGGCCTGAATGTTCCCGTCAAGCGAGTGCGCGTTTCCGCCATGCCCTTCAACACCTGGTGGCCGGGACATCAGCGTCCGACCGATCAGACCGAATTTGCGTCATATGTCAACTTCAGTCTGAACGGAAAAGCTCACATCGAAATCACCTGTTTGACCATGTCCGCAAGCGCGGTCGAAATCCGTCCGAGCGCTTACGGTATCACCCCGTGCGCAGACGGACAAAATATTTCGTTCGATTTGGACAAGCCCTGCCATTTCACCGTCGAGGTCGGCGGCCCGCATAAAGCTTTACATGTGTTCGTAAGCGAACCGGAGCATTACGACGTCGATCTCGGCGATTCCCATACGATCTACTTCCCGGCCGGTATCCATAAGGCCGACCTTATCGAGCTGAACTCGGGCGATACGCTGTATCTCGACGAGGGCGCGGTGGTGTACGGCTCGATCTTTGCGAAAAATGCCGAAAACATCCGCATTCTCGGACGCGGTGTCCTGGATTCCTCTCCCTATGTGCGTCCCTGCGAATACACCGGACGAAACCGACCGGGGGAAGAAGTGATGGCGGCACTTCGCGCCCGACGAGTCGGAAACAGTATCGGAAATCTTCTTCTCGTCGGCTGCAAAAACGTGCTCATTGACGGGATAATCTTTCGCGACCCGCCCGAATGGTCGTTCAACGTATACCATTCGGAAAATGTGTGCATTCATGATATCAAGCTCATCGGGCTGTGGCGTTACAACGCAGACGGAATCGACATACATGTGGGCAAGCATTTCGAAATTTCCGACTCTTTCATCCGTTCGTTCGATGACAGCATCGTGGCACGCGGCGCATGCGGTGTGCTCGACGAAGATGTGTTCGAGGATATGCGCGTGACAAACTGTGTGCTGTGGTGCGACTGGGGACGCGCCATCGAACTTTGGACGTCGGAGCGCACGGCGCATTTGAAAAGCATTTCGTTCCGCGACTGCTACGTCATCCATACCACGCATGTTGCCATCGACTTGCAGATTTACGCAAGCGGTACGACCGTCATGGACAACATCCTCTGCGAAAACATTTATGTGGAAACCGACCGCACGGCCGACCGTCCCATCTACCAAAAAGAGGATCTTCAGGTCTACGACGGTGGGCAGACGGACTATCTGCCGCTTTTGATCTTCATCGGAAACGCTTACCGCTTCGAAAAACCCGTCAACGCATTGGGGCTTCCTGCCGACGTGGTGTTCTCGAATGTCACGTTAAAAAATATCCGTGTGTACGCTCACCGTATGCCGCAAAGCATCATCAAAACCATTGACGGACATATGCGCACGGAAAATGTCTGCATAGACGGCGTTTATCTGAACGACCGCCGTATAACGAGTGCCGACGAAATGAATTTGGATGCCCCCGACGGCTCCTACACACTTTTGTAGAGCGGATTCAAATTTACAAGAAGTTCACACATTTTGTCGATTACCCCTTTACAAACGATAAAAAATGTGCTATACTATCATTCGGTAAGTTTTGTTACCTTGCTTTGTTGTGGGATATCCGCCTCACCCGAACGGTCGAGAGGCATCCACAGACCCACGGCTGTGTAACGGCAACGCTTATCGTAAAATATTTGAAAGGTGGATACCATCCCATGATCCAGAAGGACGTTAAGCAGCAGCTCATCGAGCAGTACAAGATTCACGAGGGCGACACCGGTTCTCCGGAAGTACAGGTT
>CAZYFX010000139.1:0-5418 GCA_964646725.1 uncultured Oscillospiraceae bacterium | reverse complement strand
CTTCTATCTGAAATACAGCAAGCAGGGCTATGAGATCGCGGTCGTGGGCGAATCGGAAAACACGGCGCGCTATGCCGGTATCAGTGTGCGCCACGTCATTCTGCGCACCATGCTTCTTTCGGGTGCGATATGCGGTCTTGCCGGATTTATCGGCGTGGCGGCGGTCGATCACACCATTTCCACCAACACGGCGGGCGGGCGCGGATTTACGGCCATCATCATTGCATGGCTTGCCAAATTCAACACGCTGACCATGATTGTGATCACCTCCCTCATCGTCTTTCTGGATCAGGGCGCGTCGCAGATCGTATCCGACTTTTCCAAACTCGGTATCAACGATTATGTGGGCGAAATCATCAAGGGAATTATTTTGTTCTTTATTTTGGGAAGCGAATTTTTCGTGAATTACCGTCTCGTTTTCCGCAAGAACGCCAAAAGCAACTGACGTGTGAGAAAGGAAAATCGATCATGACACAGTTAATATCTCTCATTCAGCTTTCCATTGTGTTCGGCACGGTCATCATGTTCGGCTGTATCGGCGAGATCATCACCGAAAAGGCGGGAAATTTGAATCTGGGCGTACCGGGCATCATGTATTTGGGCGGCATTTTCGGGCTGATCGGCGCGTTTTACTATGAGAAGAACGCGGCAGACCCCAATGGGCTCGTGTCGCTTTTGATTTCGTTTGTGTGTGCCTTTGCGGCGTCGGCCTGCGCGGGGCTGATCTACAGCTTTTTGACCATCACGCTTCGCGCCAATCAGAACGTAACGGGCTTGACATTGACCATCTTCGGTTCGGGCATTGCGAATTTCTACGGCGGCTATTTGAACAAGCTTGCCGGCGGCGTGGGGCAGATTTCGGTTGCGACCACCAGTGCGGCTTATCGCACGATGCTTCCGTTTGCGACGAAAACGGGAGTGGTCGGGAAGCTGTTGTTTTCCTACGGCTTTTTGGTCTATTTGGCGATTGCGCTTGCGATTTTGGTGCAGTTCTTCTTCAACCGCACGCGAAAGGGGCTTGCGCTTCGTGCGGTGGGTGAAAGTCCCGCCACGGCGGATGCGGCCGGTATCAACGTAACGCGGTACAAATATGTGGCGACCTGCTTGGGTGCGGGAATATCGGGACTCGGCGGATTGTATTACGTCATGGACTACATCAAGGGCACCTGGGCGAACGACGGAAAATTGGAGTCGCTCGGCTGGTTGGCGGTGGCGCTTGTTATTTTTGCGACATGGAAGCCGGTCAAGTCGATCTGGGGTGCGTATTTGTTCGGTATTTTGTACTGGATGTACTTATACATTCCGGGCTTGACGCGCTCGTCGCAGGAACTGTTCAAGATGCTGCCGTACATTGTAACGCTGATTGTGTTGATCGTTTCGAGCTTACGCAAGAAGCGTGAGCAGCAGCCTCCCGCCGCTCTGGGACTTGCATATTTCCGCGAAGACCGCTAGCCGGGAAAGCCCGGCGGCAATTTTCGCGGGCGGAGTTTTATATGTAATCTTTGGTTTGCGGACGCGGCCGGCGAAGCGCCGGAACAATTTTCGCGGGCGTAGTTTAGATGGAATTTGTAATCTGCGGACGCGTTTTTTACTCCGCCGCGCGTCCAATGGAACTTGCGGCTCTGGCGCGGAAGCCGCGCAGCAATATTCGCGGGCGAATTTACATAAAACGATAAAGCTTTCGTCCGCGTGTTCTAAGTCCGCCGTCCATCTTTGGGACGGACGGCTCTGCGAGACACCGAAGTAAACGGAGGATTGCAAAGCCTTACAGCAGCTCCCTCTGACGAGGGAGCTGTCAGCGCAAGCCGGCTGAGGGAGAGAACGGCGCGGAAGCCGCGCTGCAATTTTCGCGGGCGTAGTTTATATGTGACTTAAAGCTTGCGGACGCGGTTTTTACTCCGCCGACTGAGGGAGAGAATGCCGTTTACCGTCATAAACCAACATCGAAAAGGGGATTTAAGCCTGTTTGTCGGCTTAAATCTCCTTCGTTTTTTAACAAACCGCAAACAGCCGTTCAGCCTTGTTGTTTTGCAAACGGGCGAACGCGATCCGCACTTTACCGTCTGTTTTCGGAACGAAGGTGGGCTGTAAGCCGTGTACGCAAGCGATTGCTTTGTTCGCGATAAGGGCACTGTGTCTTCACCGAATTTGGATATAATCACGAATTTTGCAAGTTTTTCACCTCGAAAATAATAAATTTCACTCAACCCGATTGACAAATCACCGTTTATTTGCTATAATATCGTATAAGGGTATACTACGAGTTGTATACTCATTTTTCAACCGGGAGGGACAAGGGTGTCACAGGTTCTTTTGGTGACCTCGTTTAAAGGCGGTGTCGGAAAAACAACACTCTCTGCCCATTTGGCGGCCGGCTTCGCAAAGCACGGGAAAAAGGTGCTTGTCTGCGACTGCGATTTGGAGTCCCGCTGTCTTGACCTGGTGCTCGGCGTGGAGGATCAGCCGTTATTCAACATCTGCGACGCGGTCGGCGGCTTATGCAAGACAGAGGACGCTTATCGAGAGCACAGTCGGATTCGGAATCTCTTTTTCATGCCCGCACCCGCCTTTTATCCCGAAGCCGAAGGGCTTCATCCCACCGACGGCATTTTCACCCCCGAGGCGCTTCGACGTTTTCTTGCGCCTTTACGCGAATCCTTCGACCGCATCATTTTCGATCTTCCAGCGCGCCCCGACGGCCTGTATCGGTCACTCGTTCCGATGGCCGACAAGATACTTGTGGTATCCGTACACACCGCCGTTTCGATCCGTGCCGCCGAAAAGACGGCGATCGCTTTACGCGAGCTGTGCATCGACAAAACGCATCCCGAGATAAAACTGGTCGTCAACGCTTTTCGTGCCAAACGCGCGGCAAGCGGCGAAGGAGCGGGCTTGTACGACATTTTGAATCGCACGAAGCTTGCGCTTGCGGGCGTACTTCCGCAGGATGAGCGACTGTTGAGCTTGGGAGAAAAGGGGCTTTTGGCGTGTGAAGCAGGTTCGGAGCTTCCGTTTTTTCGCGCGGTGGACAACACGGTGCGTCGGTTGGAGGGCGAAAACGTCAGGCTGTTGGAGGGCATACGAACCGGGACGGCGCGAGCGAGGGTGTTTTGAAAGGTTTCACGCTTCGACGGAACAAACGAATGTATATAGATAGAACTGATTATGTAAGAAAGGAAAACGTATATGGAAATTGCAATCATCGCATCAGACAAGAAAAAAGAGCTCATGACGGAGTTTTGCATGGCGTATCAGACCGTTTTGTGCAAGCATAATCTGTATGCCACCGAATCGACGGGAAAGTATATTGCCGAAGCGACGGGGCTTTCCATTGAATGTGTACTTCCGGGCAGTGTAGGCGGATTGGAGCAGCTTTCCTCACGTATTTCCTACAATGAGATCGATTTGCTTTTATATTTCCGCAATCCCCTGGGAGCACCGCAGTACAACGAAGCGGAGCACAACATGCTGCGTTTATGCGACATTTACAATGTGCCGGTAGCGACCAACATTGCAACGGCGGAGGCGCTGATTTTGGCTTTGGATCAAGGCTCGCTCGACTGGCGTGAGTTGGTCAATCCGCGTTCCATGGCCAACCGTCAAAACGCCCTGCTCAAAAAGAAATAATCTGCGGCGGCGAAGCACCGCTGCAATTTTGTCCCCGTAAGGGGCGGCGAAGCTGCATTTTCAAAAAAATGAAGAATTTTCCGTTGAGGGCTTGCAAAAAGAAAAAAACATGTTATAATTAAGATATCGAAACATAAGCTGTTCCGATATCTTAAAATCAAGGGAGGATATTTGTATGTCCACTGCTTCCGTCAATCTCGATCCCAATCAAGCCTCTGCCGCAGGCGCGTCGCTCGGTCGAAAACTGCGCGTCGGTATCATCGGCACCGGTGGGATCGCTCATCCGCACATGAGCGCGTATATGAAATTTTCCGACGTGGATGTCGTAGCCGGCTGCGATCTTATCCCCGGAAAGGCCGAAGCGTTCTTTAAGGAATTCGGCAAAGAGGGCGTTACCTGCTACACGGATTATAAGGAAATGTTGGCCAAAGAAACGCTCGACGCCGTCAGCATCTGCACCTATAACCGTCAGCACGCCTGCTGCGCTGTCGCCGCTCTTGAAGCCGGTGTCAACGTGCTTCTCGAAAAGCCGTTCACCGTCACCATCGAAGAAGCCGCCGAAATCATTAAGGCCGAGAAAAAGAGCGGCAAGGTGCTCTCCATCGGCTTCCAACCCCGCTTCGACGCCAACATGCAAATGATCAAGAAAATCGTCGAATCCGGCGAGCTCGGCGATATCTACTACATCCAGACCGGCGGCGGCCGCCGTCGCGGTATCCCGGCAAGCGATGGCAAAACCACCTTCATCGAGGACGAAACGGCCGGTGTGGGTGCTTTGGGCGATATCGGCTGCTATGCGCTCGACATGGTACTCAACGCCATCGGCTATCCCAAGCCCGTCACCGTCAGCGGCTTCGTCACGAATTATTTCGGCACAGACCCTGAAACCTATGCGCATTCCTGCCAAAATCCCGAGCGCATCGCTTCCAAATTCGGCGTAGATGACTTCGGCGGCGGCTTTATTCGCCTGGAAAACGGCTGTATCGTCGATTTCCGTATCGCCTGGGCAATGAACATCGACACCCCCGGCGACACCATCATGCTCGGCACCAAGGGCGGACTTCGCATCCCCTCCACCAACTGCTGGAACGGCTCGGTCGGCGGTCCCATGACCGTCTACCACACCGTGGCGGGCGCACAGGTCGAAACGGTCATCCCGATCATCAAAACCAACGAAGCCTACGGCATCTTCGACAAAAAGGTACGCTCCTTCGTCGAGGCCGTGCAGAACGGCGGCAAGGCTCCCGTGCCCTCCTCGCAGATCTATTACAATCAGGCGATCATCGACGGCATCCTCAAATCCAGCCGTCTGGGACACGAAATCGAGATCCATCTGCCCGAATGCTGAAAAAAATGTAAAAAACAGAATATGTTTAACAATGACGTTACATATATTTCACATTCATAGTGTACTATAAGAGATGTTGGAGAAGCATATATTTTTGTAATATATATCCAATCACTTCAGTTTTAGGAGGAACTAATCATGGCTACATCCACTGCCAACCTCGACCCGAATCAGGTCGCAAAAACCGAGCTTAAGGCCACCGGCCGCAAGCTGAAGATCGGTATCATCGGTACCGGTTGGATCGCAGACGCTCACATGTATGCGTACAAGAACATGCCCGACGTAGAAGTCGTTGCGGGCGCAGACCTTATCCCCGGCAAGGCCGAAGCTTTCTTCAAGAAGCACGGCGTTGAAGGCGTAAGATGATACAACAGCGACGCAGAACTCATCGATAACGCAGAGGACCTTGACGGCGGAAGCATTTGTACATACAACTGCCAGCA
>CAZYFX010000138.1:0-5443 GCA_964646725.1 uncultured Oscillospiraceae bacterium | reverse complement strand
CGTCCTCCAAATGCTTGTAGATCAGCCATTGAACCATTTTGACGCTGATGCGGTTGCGGTTGCGCGAAATAAACAGTGCCTTTCGGTCATCGTATTTTATATCTTTCGGTCGCACCTTCAGATAGGCCGTAATAGCCTGCCTGCAAGCGTCGTTTAAAAACACGCGACGCTCCTTGTTTCCTTTACCGATAACGGTGATCGTGCTCATATCGGTGCTGATATCCGTAAGATCGATGCCGACAAGCTCGGATACGCGAAATCCGCAGTTGAGAAACAGTGTGATAATGGCAAAATCGCGTTCGGGATATTTACCTTCCACCGAGACAAGCAACTGTTTGGATTCTTCCAAGCTTAAATACTTCGGCAGACGCTGGTCTTTTTTCGGTGGGTCGATGTTTTCGGCAGGATTTACGTCCAACTCCATGATCGTTTTGGTGAGGTATCTGTAAAAGGAGCGTATGCAGGACAGCTTTCGCGCACGCGAAGCAGAGCTTTTGTTTCCGAGCTCGTTTACAACAAAGGACATAAACATGTAAATGTCATGATGCGTGGCCTTGGCGAACAGGTCGTTGTCCGCGTCGGAAAACGGAATTCGAAAAAAATCGATGTCCTTGTAATTCTCCGGTCGATAGGTAAGTAGAAGATAGCGCGAAAAGGTGCGAAGATCGTGGTAGTAATTGAGCACGGTCAGCCGCGACCGATTTTGCACGCCCATTTTGTAGGCAATAAAGCGTCTGACCCAATCCGGGGCGTCGCTGTAATCGAATGCTTCGGCCATGTGTGGGATACACTTCCTTTGCTTGGATTGCTTTCAGTATACCATATTTTTTATGTTTTGGAAAGTCAAATTTCGCTTTTTTTACAATTTCGTACAAAATTTTGTTATACCCGCACAGAAAGGATTTTATTATGTGTTTTGAAGAACTGTCCGAAAGTATTTGGCGCTTGAAGGTGCCGTTCGAGGACATTTACACCGCGGTATTTTTATTGAAAAACGACGGAAAAAGCATTCTCTTTGACACGGCAACGACCGAATCGGATTGTACGCAGTACATTCTTCCGGCTCTTTCGGAGCTTGGCACAGTACCCGATTATCTGGTTTGTTCGCATTTGCATGAGGATCATGCCGGCGGACTTCCGAAGCTTGCGGAAGCATTCCCGACGGCTCGGATTGCTGTTTTTTCAAAGAGCTTTTCGTTTAAGGACAGACATATTCGTCGCTTGGAGGACGGAGAACTGCTTCTTGACCGCTATCGCGTTTTGAACCTGAAAGGGCATACCGACGATTCGATCGCGCTGTTCGATGTTCAAAACCGAGTTCTCCTTACCGCCGATTGCTTACAGCTTTACGGAGTCAGCCGCTATGGAACGGGAATCGGTGAGCCGCAGGAATATCCGCATTCGCTTCAAAGAGTTCGCACGTTGGGTGTCGAAATGCTTGTCACATCGCATGAATATGTGCCGCTTGGAAGCACGGCGATAGGCAAGGAACAAATCGAGGCTTACTTAAATGTGTGCGAAGAAGCGTTTCATCTGTTGGAGCAAACGATATGTGAATCGAATTTACGCGAACCGAACGAGCTTGCTTTGTATTATCAAGAAAAACACCCGTCGCTTCCTCCGGTTGACGGTTGGGTATTTGACGGATTTTTGAAAAAAACGCAGGTCTTGCGGTCGGGAAAGGAAACGATTGATCAATGAAAAAACTGTGGCAAAAGAAAAGTTCACTCATCAAAAAGCTTTGGCTCAATCAGTTCGCATTTTCTTTGTTCGGACTGTTTGTTGCGTCGGCTTTGTCCGGAACACTTTGCGTGTTTGCCGGTATTTTCTCACTGTTGTTTTATCTGTCGGTCGTAGGCTTTGCCGTGTTAGATGACGCACAAAAGGATCGGATCTCGTATCGTGCGGGCAGGGGAGAAGGCCTTTCGTGTCATACGGGTCTTGCCTATGTGGCACTCGCCTTTGCGCCGAGTGCTCTTCTGGTCGGCGTATATACGGTGTATTCGTTTTTTGTCGCGCAAACGGTCGGAGTGTTTCATACCGTTTACTTTTTGATCGTCAAATATATACTTGCGGGTGAGGTGCTCGGCATCGATGTCGGACTTACCAAATACACCTACGATTCCGTTAATCAGGTGCGCACCAGCACCGCTTCTCCGACGGTTTTGTTTATGAGCGACCATGCCCTTTTCCAGCTTTTGTTTATTGTTTTGGCGGTTGTCGTATTGGGACTGTTATATCGTCTGGCATTTTCCGGCGTGATTTCCTTTAATACGACGGCACCGACAGGGAAAAAGGCATAAATCGCTTTTCACCTTCGTATACTGAATCGGTTGTACGGAGGTGGGTCTCTTGTCTCGAAACGCATATGCTTGCTATATACGACTTCTTTTGTTTTTTCTTGCGTTTGCCTTTGCATTGACTTTTGCTTCGTTCTGCATTTTGCGAAGCCGTGAGCACGTTTTTGTCGGATCGGCGGGTCAAGCGGAGCAAGTGCCGATTTGTCTGATTCTCGACCCGGGACATGGGGGCGAGGATGGGGGAGCGACCGCGAACGGAATCCTCGAAAAAGACATCAATCTGTCCGTTTCCGAAAAAACGGCCGCGTTTCTCGCCCTTTCGCCGTATGCGGTGTATATGACGCGAACCGATGACCGTATGCTGTACGAAACGGGTGAGGAAAATCGAAAGAAGTATCACGACCTTGTTCATCGTGCCGAATTTGCTTCGTCTTTTGATCGAGCCGTGTTTATCAGCATCCATCAAAACAAATTCGAGATTCCGAAGTATAAGGGCTTACAGGTTTATTACAGTCCCAACAATTCCTTGAGTGCGACCTTTGCCGAATGCATTCAAACCAACATGCGCGATTTGCTGGATCCGACCAACAAGCGCGAAATCAAAAAGGCGGATCACCGTATTCGTGTTCTGTCATCCTTGCACATGCCGGCTGTTTTGGTGGAATGCGGCTTTATATCCAATCAAGAAGAAGCGCAGCTTTTGCAAACCGAAGCATATCAGAAAAAGCTTGCCTTTGTTCTGTTTCTTTCCACCATACAATTTGTCCGAGAAAACGGAGAAAGCATATCATGAAATCAAAAACACAATATGTCTGCACGGAATGCGGAGCGACCAGCGCCAAATGGTTCGGAAAATGCCCCTCTTGCGGTGAATGGAATACATTGGAGGAGCAAGAACCGTCGTCGTTGGCCGCGCAAAGCGCCAAAGGGGCATCCTCTCTCGCGAAAACGGCTTTTACCGTGCCTTCGCGCGAAACGCCGCTTTCTTTTTCCATCAATAGTGTACAGATCAAGGAAGAGCCGCGCTCCCAAACGGGCATCGGTGAATTTGACCGCGTACTCGGCGGCGGTATCGTCAAGGGTTCGGTCACGCTTCTTTCGGGTGAGCCGGGCATCGGAAAATCCACGCTTTTGCTTCAAATCTGCGGCGTATTGAGCGATAATTACCGACTTTTGTATGTTTCGGGCGAGGAATCGCCGTCTCAGATCAAGTTGCGTGCCAAACGATTGGGCATCGACAACGACTCCATTCGTCTCTACACCGAAACCGATATCAATGAAATTTTGGCAGAGATCGGTGCTGTCATGCCGGATGTGGTGATTATCGACTCCATACAGACCATGACCGATGTCACATCTACCACCGGTGCGGGAACGGTCACGCAGGTAAAAAATACGGCGTCCAAGCTTATTCGCATGGCCAAAACAGACGGCGTTTCCGTTATCATCGTCGGACATGTCAACAAGGACGGTGCGATTGCGGGACCGAAGGTATTGGAACACATGGTCGATACCGTACTGTATTTCGATGGAGATAAGCAGTATTCCTACCGCATGCTTCGTGCCGTCAAAAATCGATTCGGTTCGACCAACGAAATCGGCATTTTCGAAATGGAAGCCGAGGGATTGTGCGAGGTCGAAAACCCGTCCGAATATCTTCTTTCTCAGCGTCCGCTCGGCGTATCGGGAAATTGTACCATGTGCGCTATGGAGGGAACCCGTCCGTTGCTCGCCGAAATCCAGGCGTTGGTCACACCGACCGTCTATCCGGCGCCGCGCCGCACCTCAACAGGCTTTGACTACAACCGATTGAATCTTCTGTCGGCCGTTCTTGAAAAGCGTATGGGACTGCGACTCGGCAATGCCGATATCTTTATGAATGTTGTCGGCGGACTTCGCGTCGATGATCCGTCAGCCGATCTGCCGGCCTGTATGGCATTGATATCCGGATGTAAGGATATACCGTTAAACGATAAGCTGGTTGCGATGGGGGAGATCGGACTTGCGGGGGAATGCCGCGCGATCGCGGGTATTGAGCACCGTGTGCGCGAATGTGTCCGGCTCGGCTTTGAAACCATTGTAATTCCGTATCGAAATTTCGAAAAATCGAAGCTTCCGTTGGAAAAGGCAGCAGGGAAGGCAAAGCTGGTTCCCGTGAAAAGCCTTTATGACACGCTGAAACTGTTCCCGAAAAATGAATAATGTTCAAAGAGGGCATACGGCCATCATCGACAGCCGTATGCCGATTTCCGCAAAAAAAGAACTGCAAAAGCACTTCCGAATCTTAGAAGTACCGATAAATAAGAGATATGACGGTCCAATACAGGCGCATCCCGATTTGTTTGTATTTCCGTTTCCGGACGGCATTTTGGCAGGGGAATCCGTCTGTCGTTATTTCAGGCAGAATCACGAACGTTTGTTCTGCAGCAAACAGGGAAGCCTGCGACTTTTTCCGATCACTTCGACAGGGAACGATAATTTACGATATCCGAACGACTGCGCTTTAAATTTTGCTTGCTGCGGACAATACCTGATCGGTAATTTCGACCATATTCATCCTGTTTTGTCGAATGTTGCGGAGCATTACGCATGGAAACGTTTGTCTGTACGCCAAGGTTACGCAAAATGCAACATATGTACCGTATCCGACGGTGCACTTATAACCGAAGATCGCGGAATCGCCGATGCTTGTAAAAAGGTCGGAATGGATGTGCTGTGTTTGGAAACTCACGGTGTCCGTTTGCATGGCTATGCATACGGCTTCATCGGCGGTGCAAGCAGCTCGGTTTGTCGACTTAACGATGAAAAATGCATACTGTTTGCGGGGGATGTTGCCGCACATCCGGAATATGAAAAAATCGAATGCTTTTGCGCACATTACGGTGTTCGACCGATTTCGTTGTGTAATGAACCGTTAAGCGATTTCGGAAGCATTTATATTGTTTACGGGAAATAATAGAAAAAACGGTTTGGAAAACGATACATCGAATTATATAAAATAAGAATTTTATATAATTCGGGCAAGGCCTACTCCGAAATCACAGACCTCGCTTTTCCACAGTATACCACACACATCCGAGTTTGTCAAGCCATTCATCGTCTTTCCGAGCCCTTCACTTGTGCAATTGCCAATGATAGGTGAC